>JBGTNW010000302.1:0-4036 GCA_041742865.1 Phormidesmis sp. | reverse complement strand
GAATACAAAGACCGCTATGTAAGCAAGTTAGACTTTGCTGTACTGTTTTATCAGGTCTTTCTCGCTATGTAAAACGGCGTCTAAGAATATTTTGTTCATTTGACTTTGTACGTCTATGCCTTGGGTTCGCATTGCCAGTGGAATTATTGCGATCGCGATCGCCCTTAGTCTCATCGTACTAGGTGGATGGTACTTCACAATTGGGTTTGGTATCATTGTTTACCTCGGTCAGCTAGAAGTCTTTGACTTAGTGCGCGCCAAAGGTATCAATCCTGCCGTCAAAACCACGCTACTGGTCTCTCAGGTGCTGATTATCAGTGCGCATCTCTCTCCTCCAATTGCCGATGCAATTTTGGCCTTAGCAGGCACCTGCATCTGCTTTTACCTGCTGTTTCAGCCCAAGTTCGCCACTATTGCCGATGTTGCGGCTTCCATCTTGGCTTTATTCTACGGCGGCTATTTGCCAACCTACTGGATCCGCCTGCGAGATCTCGGCGCTAGCGGTACCGCTAGCCTGCCGCTAGAAGGCTACTGGCCTAGCAGCTTAAGCTGGTCGCAGCTACCCATGGGGCTCACGGTCACCTTTATTGCCTTTGCCTGCATTTGGGGCGCAGATATTGGCGCTTATGTATTTGGCAAAATGTTTGGACGCACGCCGCTTTCTAGCATCAGCCCCAAAAAAACGGTGGAGGGCGCTATTTTTGGCATGGGTGCTAGCGCTAGCATCGGCATTGTTGGCGCTTGGTCAATGGCATGGCCCATTTGGTGGCTCACGGGTGCAGCGCTCGGTACCATTATTGGCATCTCTAGCTTGCTGGGGGATTTGACCGAATCACTCATGAAGCGCGATGCTGGAGTAAAAGATTCTGGCACCCTGATTCCTGGACATGGCGGCATCTTAGATCGCACGGATAGCTATGTTTTTACTGCACCGCTCGTCTACTATTTCGTCATTTACTTAATTCCTTTATTAGCGCCCATCAACCCATTCTAAATTGATAGGCCCGAGGGTCAATCCTTACTAAAGGGCTACGGATTAACCATCACTTGAGCGTGACAAAACAGGTGATCGGATCGTAGACCTAATTTAGTTAGCTGCGTATCCTCACCTAAATCCCACTGAAATCCTTGCAGCGAATCAATGGGAGTTCTTTGTGATGGATCGCCCAGTGAGGCTAAGCTTTCTAGCCAATGGGGCGACTCTAGCTGTAACAAATGACCCGAAACAATCGCTAACCCTGTACCCAAAACAACGGGTTGCTCAGAAGTTTGAGCTTGAGCATGGGGATAAAAGCTTAAGCCAAGGCACTGATACGCAACGCAAAGCTGCGGGTGATGTAGGATCAAGTCGGGACTAAGAGGCCGCGGGCCATGGCGTGCATCCACGGCTTGAGCAAACGCAGGGTGCTGAATGAGCTGCTGCCAAAAATCCTGGAGCCCTTGCGTGAGCAAAGCAGAGCTAATAGAGGCAGTAAGATCAGCCGCGCTCAGCTTTACTTCACCGGATATTGGAAACATCTGCAAAAGCCGTAGGGGTTTACCGCGAATCACTTGGCCAATGTTGATGCGAATATCTTTGGCTGACAGCTGCAATTGGCTAACGTGAATGCCTTGATAAATAGCGTTTTGAGCAGAAATAGCAATACTTGGCACATAGCCAGACAACAGATCGCGATCACGCCCCGCTATCTGCAATGACAGATTTTCTACCCGCTCAACTTGCGATCGCAGCCACAGCCGTACAGCCGCAGGCAAAATTCGCCCAACGATGCGGTGAGCGCCTGTTTGTTCATCCCTAACCACTCTTTCCTGTCCTACAGATCGATCAGTTCCACAACTCTACACCGTTTTGAAAAAACAGGCTTTGGGTGTCTTGCAACCTCATTTTGTCTTGACAAACTAATTCAGGGATCACAATGTCACAAATTGATGACATTGTGATCCCTGAAAGCCGTGAAACACCGTAGACCACGCATAAGAAGCCAACACTAACTGATCCCCATCCAAGTTTTTGTCATACTATGAGCGCATTGATCCCCGTCCGCGCTCTCCAAGCTGAGTGGACGGAGATCGATAAGCCATTATCTTGTGAGGAGAATTAGCTGGATGTCACCGCAAACCCCCATCATGCCTTTAGAGGAAATGACCCTACGACAGCTCCGCAGAGTCGCTAGTGAATACGAAGTCTCTCGCTACAGCCGAATGCGCAAAGTCGAGCTAGTCGAAGCAATCAAGCAAAAGCAAGTTGCGGCAGGTGTCCACATGGCTCCGACCGATCTCGCCGCGCCGATGGATGGCCAAGTGCAAGCCGAAGCAGCTAAATATGCCGATCCTGCTATGGGTCAAACAGAATATGGCATGAATAACAATGGCCGTGCTGCGACTACCGTAACTACAGCCGTTGCGCCTAGCATGGCTGTACTGGCAACTGTCGATGATGGATTGAGTGATTTACCCGGCGGCTATGGCGAAAGCCGAATCGTACTGCTACCTCGCGATCCGCAATGGGCTTATGCCTATTGGGACATTCCCAACGAGCATAAGCAAGCCCTTCGCAATCAGGGGGGTAGCCGTCTAGCGCTACGATTTTACGATGTGACTGATATCGATATTAATAATCAAAGCCCTCACAGCCTTCAGCAGTATGAGTGCGGCGAGATGGCTCGTGAGTGGTATTTACCGGTGCCGGTGAGCGATCGCGACTACAGTATCGAAGTTGGCTACATCTGTGATGATGGCCGATGGCTAGTGCTTTCGCGCTCAGCCGCCATCCGCATTCCTCCCGTTTATCCATCTGACTGGGTAGAAGATCAGTTCATCACCGTTGAGTGGAATACAGATCTGCGAGGCCGGACCTTTACAAAACTGGTAACACCGAGCCAAAAGATAAGCACCACAGGCATTGCCGGAGCCGCAGGAGCCGTAAGTGAAACTAATCCACTATATGCTCAAATGAGTGAACTGGCGCGCTCAGCCGAAGCGCAGCGAGTCGCAGGCTCACTCTTTGGCTCTATGCATCAAGTACCGCAGCAGGCTGTCAGTTCCTTTGTCTTCCCTTCTGGCGCTGGGCTTTGGGCTTTGCCAACCGCTTCTGGCGTGAATATGTCAGGTGCTGGGCTGTTTGCTTCTGCGCCACCGGCCAAGCCTCGTAAGTTTTGGCTAGTAGCCGATGCAGAGCTGATTGTCTACGGGGCCACTGAGCCTGATGCAACCGTGACAATTGACGGTGAGCCGATTGAACTCAGCGCAGATGGTACTTTCCGCTTTCAAATGTCGTTCCAAGACGGCATGATTCGCTATCCCATCGTGGCGGTCGCTAAAGACGGTGAGCAAACACGCTCCATCCATATGGATTTTGAGCGCAAGACACTAGAGCGTAATACCAATACCAAGGCCGAAGCAGTTGAAGAGTGGTTTGCCTAATTGCAGTAAAAAACCAGCTGACAAATAGTAAGTAAATTAAAAGGGGTAGGTCATAGAACGGCTTACCTCTTTTTGTTGAGCGGCTTTTTACGAAATGGCTAAATCGGTTTGTGTGTGAGCCACTGTTTGAGCGATCGCCACCGCTCTTCTACCCACAGTAAACACCTATCTACCCACTTCAGCACAATTTCTAAAGGATGCTCCACATATCCAACAGCAACAGCACTCGCTTCCACGCAGTCTTTCAAAGTAGCCCTCATCTTAGGCAAAGCCCGTTTTGTCCGTTTCGGTTGAGTAGAGCCGACAATCTTTTGCTGACTTAGAGCATTTCTATTCAATGCCGACTGCGAGGGCATCGAAATAGCTGCTAGCTGGGCAAAATTGCGCTTTAACCGTGCGTAAGCCTTGTTCTTATGGCTGCGCTGCCATTGGCTCATAATCCGCAGCACCTCCACCCAAAAAAAGGATAGGGGCCGCAGCAAAAAATAGCTATGAGTCAGTGCCTTGACGCCATCAATGGCACTAGCAGCTTTAGCTGTAGCAGTCATAACAGCCGTAGCAGTGGGGAGTGTCTGACTAGCTGTCTGTTCTCTTGTCAGCCACAGTGTGATTT
>JBGTNW010000301.1:0-3758 GCA_041742865.1 Phormidesmis sp. | reverse complement strand
CAGCACTATGCCAAAAAAATGCGCAGAGTCCTTAGATGAAGAAATTAGCAGTTATCTCATCTCACCCCATTCAATACTACGCCCCCTGGTTTCGGTATCTCTCCAGCGAAACGAATGAAACTAATATTGATCTCAAAGTTTTTTATCTATGGGATTTTGGCATAACTGAAAAAGTTGATGCTGGATTTGAACAAGCGATTAAATGGGACATTCCCCTCTTAGAAGGCTATGCTTACGAATTTGTTGCTAATACTAGCAAAAACCCAGGAACTTCCCACTTTTGGGGACTGCAAAACCCAACGCTGCGCCAGCAGGTAAAAGCATTTGCACCCGCTGCCGTGCTCATGATGAACTACAACTACGCCAGCCTCTACCAATTTATTTGGCGTTGGCCCAAGCCGTCAGCACCGCTGCTTTTTCGCGGAGATTCTCACAGGCTTTTTCCGAGGCGTGGTGCAAAAGAGCTGCTCCGTCGCCAGTGGATTTCAGCCATCTATCGACAATTTTCTGGGCTCCTTTATGTCGGCAAAGCGAATGGCCGCTATTTTACAGATCATGGCGTCTCCCCTAGCCAGTTATTTTTCTCGCCACACTCAGTAGATAATCAGCGATTCCATGCTCAATCAGACGCCGCAAGTGCGCAGGCTGTCGCCTGGAAAGCTGATCTAGGAATTCCACCCAACCACCAAGTCGTTCTTTTTGCGGGCAAGTTCTCCGAGAAAAAACGCCCAGTAGATTTGCTGAATGCTTTTGTCGCCGCGCAGCTTAGCAATGTTTCGCTACTATTTGTAGGAACAGGCCCCTTAGCGGCTAAATTAAAAGCGATCGCTGCGCCGCATGACCACATCTACTTTGCACCGTTTCAAAACCAAACTTTGATGCCTCGCACCTATGCTGCCGGAGATATTTTTGTCCTTCCTAGCTACGGCAGCGCAGAAACGTGGGGTTTGGCAATCAATGAAGCCATGTGCTTAGGCAAACCTATTATCGCTAGCGATCACGTAGGCTGCGCAGAAGATTTAGTCCGAGATGATTACAACGGAATCGTCTTTCCTGCGGGAAATGTCGTCGCATTAACAGAAGCTCTAAAAAAAGCTTTTGCCAATCCAAAACGATTGAAAGATTGGGGAAACAACAGCAAAGAAATTATTCAAAAATATTCTTATGCTCAGATGACAGACGGCCTTCAGCAAGCGCTAGCAGCGTTAATTGCCGACGAAAAAGTTGTTTCGCATCCTCATTTGGAAAGCCCTCTTACGCTGAACTTATGATCTCATCCATCAGAAAAGTCCACGTTTGGATGCCAAATCTTTTCGGCTTTAAAGGGGGTATTCAGGTTTATTCTGCTTATTTCTTGCAAGCTCTTGGCGCTTTATTGCCTCAGGCTCAGCTACATGTTTTTCTCATGCATGATCGGCGAGAAATGCAGCCCGCTCAATCTTATCCAAACGTTCGCTTTCACTTTGCAGGCGGTGCTCCTCAGTCAGTGCGCAATCCTTCATACGCAGCACAGATTATCAGTAGTGCAGTTATTCAGCAGCCTCAGCTAATTATCAGCACCCACCTCAACTTTACACCCGTCGCCCAGCTAATTGGTCGGCTTGTTCATATTCCCTACTGGGCGGTTGCCCATGGTGTAGAAGCCTGGGACATCAAGCGACCGAGCCTAAAAAGCGGGCTTCAATCGGCTGCTCGCATATTACCTGTGAGCAGCTATACCAGAAATCGACTGCTGAACGAGCAGCAGCTCCAGCCCAAACAGCTTTTTACCCTTCCAAATACGGTCAATACTCATAGATTCACAATCCAGCCTAAGCCCATGCGATTGCTAAAAAAGTACGGGCTTAGCAAGGATCAGCCCGTTGTATTGACGGTGAACCGATTGTGCAGCACAGAATCATTCAAAAGCTACGATCAGGTTATAGCTGCCTTACCGTTTATCAAACAGAAAATTCCTAATGTTCGCTACATAATTGTAGGGAAAGGAGACGATCAGGCCAGACTTGAGCAAGAAATTCAAAAGCGGCAGTTACAACAAAGCGTTACGCTAGCCGGGTTTGTGCCGGATGACGAACTGTGCGATTACTACAATCTCTGCGATGTTTTCGCAATGCCTAGCAAGCTAGAAGGTTTTGGCATTGTGTATTTAGAAGCGCTAGCCTGCGGAAAGCCTGTGCTAGGAGGCAATCAAGATGGCGCAGTAGATGCATTGTGCAAAGGAGACCTGGGGGCTTTGGTGAATCCTGATGATAGCCAAGAGATTGCTCAAACTCTAGCTGACATTCTTCACCAAGAATATCCTCATCCTTTGATGTATCAGCCTCACGCGCTGCGTCAGGCGGTGATTGATACCTACGGCTTTGATGCTTTTCAGCAAAAACTATCAACGCTGCTAGCTGAATTCTCGGGCTCTATTCCAGGGTGAAGGCTACTAGCTGTCATAGACAGACTGGGTTCAGAAAAAACATAGAGAACATAAACAACGTACCCTTAATCATAAGCCCTTGAAAATCTTACAGGTTATCCCTTCCGTTTCTCCCCTTCGAGGGGGGCCAAGCCAAGCTGTTTTAGAAATGGTGAAGAGCTTGATAGCGCAAGGTATAGAGTCTTCTATTATTACAACGGACGATAACGGCCCTGATAGATTCAATGTTCCTACAGATGATTGGATAGAGTATCAGGGCGTTCCGGTTCATTTTTTTCCTAGATTTTCTCCCCATAGTAGCGGTATAAGAGAGTTTGCGTTCTCACGCGCACTTACCCTCTGGCTGCGTAAAAATGTTGAGTCATATGACCTGGTGCATGTTCATGCCCTCTTTTCGTATCCTTCTACGGTGGCCATGGCGATCGCCCGCCGACATCAGGTTCCTTACATCTGTAGGCCGTTAGGACAGCTCTGTGAGTGGTCTTTGCAGCAAAGCGCACTAAAAAAACAGATCTATTTGAACCTGATCGAGCGGGCCAACATAGCCTGTAGTCAGGGCCTTCATTTGACCTCTGAACAGGAGAAAAAGGAAGTCGCAAAGCTCAAGTTAGACTGTCCTACTTTTGTGATTCCGCACGGTTTAAATTTTGCGCCGTCCGTTCACAACGCGCGGCATCGTCTGAGAGAAAAGTTTGGGTTACCTGAAAATGAAAAAATTGTTCTATTTCTCTCGCGAATTCATCCTAAGAAAGGTCTTAATTTTCTGATTTCTGCGCTGGGTAAATTAGTAAAGTATCCCTTTACGTTTATTTTGGCTGGAAGTGGCGATCTCATTTATGAAGCAGAAGTGCGATCGCTACTCCAAAAATCAGGCATTGACTCGCGCACAATTTGCCCCGGCTTTGTAGAAGGAGAAACTAAAAATATATTGCTGCAAGGCGCAGATCTTTATGCGCTGACCTCTCATTCTGAAAACTTTGGCGTAGCCGTTTTAGAGGCACTCGCTGCTGGTTTGCCCGCGATGGTGACCCCCGGTGTGGCCCTCTCCGCCGAAATTCAACGCCACCAAATCGGCTACATCAGCGAACTTGATGTCGAGGCTATTGCCTCAACTTTAGAAACCTACTTCGCTAATCCCGCAGCCGCCTTCCAAATGGGAAGACGGGCGCAACAGTTCGCCTTGAAAAACTATACTTGGCAAAAAAATGCAGACAACCTCATCCAAATCTACGAAACTATCCTTAGCAAGCAAGTTACCGGCCAACCTGCTCAGTCAAATAACGCCGCTTATTCTCACCTATAATGAAGCGCCTAACATAGCGCGATCGCTGCA
>JBGTNW010000300.1:0-15889 GCA_041742865.1 Phormidesmis sp. | reverse complement strand
GGGAATCGTGATTTGAATAGTGACTGAATTCGCATCACTCTCTACTATCAATGCACCCATATTCGCTACACTCCAATAAAATAAACCTTTACAGTCTCTTCCTTCTCCCAATAACATAACATCATATTTAGGTCACACCCGGTCTAAGTAGCTTGTGGCAGGCAATTATCGATAATTCGGTGAGCCGCGTTTATTTGGGGGTTCACTGGCAGTTTGATGGCGTTACAACCCGTAATTCGGCAGATACAGGCGATGAGTTCGGAATTCCGAGCGCGCCGAGTGCGTTGGGTAAAACCGGTGGCGTTTGGCTAGGTGCTCAAATTGCCAATCAAATTGCAGCAAAACTTGGCGTTACATCAGCAACCATCAATGCCTCAAAAATAGTGTAGCCGCCACTTATAGCGTTTCTCACTTGGCTAGAATACAGAGATCTCTGTGAAACCTTTACGGCACAACAGGCCAAGTGAGTCGCGGCGTACGAATGCATCCGCACGCCGCTATAAATTGAATGGAGATAGTTAACAATTTATTGCTCAAATATTGATCAAACAGCTTTGGCAGGGGTGGGGAGTTTGGCAATGAGCCCTCTATCTCTGCCATGGCCTGTTGATTTTTGTTTTTCTTCGCTTCTCTTTAATTTCTATAAGGATGCTTTTCTTAAAATGCGAGAAAAGCACGACCCTGGGAAACTTGACCCATAAAGAGCACTTCGCCAAGGCTACGGGCTAACAGAGCCGCCGGTGAAAAGCAGTGCTAAATTAATCACAGTGAAAAGCGGCTACTGATCACAGCGCTAAGCGACGATAATAGAAGGGTAAATGTGAGGAGTCGGTGGTATGGATGATGACCAAAGAAGAACCGCATTATTGATCGGCTCAATGGCGACCATTTTTTTTGTGTCTATTTTGGGGGTAAGAAGCGCCATCGGCTGGTTAATTCAATCCAATGCCAATAACGCTGCTGAAGACCGCTTGCTGGCAGGTGATTTTACAGCTGGTAGTAACAGCGCCAGTCAATTTACAAGTCAAAATAGTGATCCCGGCAGTAATTCGGATGGTAATCCGAGCGGCAATCAGACGCCTGGCCTAGCCAATGATGCCAATCGGGTAGTTTCTCCTTTAGAAGAAGCCGGTACTTACGTTCAACGGCAACAGCGCGTACAGGAGGATAGTGCGATCGCTCAAACTTCGGTTGATGTGGTGGAGGTAACTGATCCTTCACCTACTCCATCTGCGCAGAACGATACCACCCCGACGACACCACCACCCGCCTCTACAGCCCCCACTGAGCGCCCTGCACCTAGCAGCGTCAGAGCGCTATGGTAGAAGCCTAATGGTCAGCCGCGAAATTTTAACTGTTCAACTATGATCCAGGCAACGAATCAGCCCGATGTATTAATTGTTGGAGGTGGCATTATAGGGCTAGCGATCGCCCTTGAGCTAAAACAGCGAGGTATTTCAGTCACTATGCTCAGCCGAAATTTTGCCGCCGCCGCCGGTCATGCGGCGGCTGGAATGTTGGCCCCGCGCGCTGAGCGGATTGCCCCTGGGCCGATGGCCGATCTCTGCTTGCGTAGCCTTGAGCTTTATCCCACTTGGGTCAGCAAACTCGAAGCGCTCACCGGTCAAGATAGCGGCTTCTGGCCCTGTGGCATTTTGGCCCCCTATCTGGCTACCGATTCAACCGCCGAAGCGCCACCTCCTGAACAATGTTTCTCCAATCCTCTGTCACAAAGTCCTCTACTCCTTAGTGCCGAAGCAGCTCACCACTACCAATCAGGACTTAGCCAAAACGTTACGGGTGCTCATTTCTACCCCGAAGATGCCCAAGTCGATAATCGCGCGCTGATGAATGCGCTGCAAGCGGCGGCTCAAGACCAAGGCATTGAGATTCAACATGGCGTTACCGTAGAGGGCTTTATTCAGCAGCAGCAGCAAATCGTTGGGCTGCGCACCTCAGCCGGTGAAAAACAAGCCGCTCACTATGTTCTTGCGACTGGCGCTTGGTCAAGTGAACTGTTACCGATTCCGGTGACGCCCTGCAAAGGTCAAATGCTGTCGGTGCGAGTGCCGCTCGGTTACGGCCAGCGTCAGCCCCTCCAGCGAGTCCTCTTTGGTCAAAATGTTTACATTGTTCCTCGCCGCGATGGCCGCATTATCATCGGGGCTACCGTTGAAGAGGTCGGTTTTACCCCGCACAATACCCCGGCAGGCATTGCTCAAATTTTGGCAGCAGCGATCGCGCTTTACCCAGCCCTTCAAGCCTTCCCCATTGAAAACTACTGGTGGGGCTTTCGGCCCACCGCTCCTGATCGCTTACCGATTCTTGGCCATAGCCCTTGCCGTAACCTCACCCTCGCCACCGGGCACCATCGCAACGGCATCTTGCTCACCCCCATCACCGCTAAACTAATCGCCAATCACATTCAAGGCCAAACCGACCCTCTGCTCTCATCTTTTAGCTACAAGCGCTTTATGCCCCTTGCGGCCCTGCCCTGCTCTCCCCCCTTCGCTATGCAACTCACCACGCCAACTCGCCCCGGATCCGAAACGACGCCTGAACCTACCGATACCCTCACGATCGCAGGCAAAACCTTTCACTCCCGCCTGATGACTGGCACCGGCAAATTCAGCAGCCTTGACACCATGCGCCAAAGCTTTGCCGCTAGCGGCAGTGAAATTGTCACCGTAGCCGTGCGCCGGGTGCAAACGAACGCGCCGGGACATGAAGGTTTAGCTGAAGCCATTGACTGGCAAAAAATTTGGATGTTACCGAATACAGCGGGCTGTAAAGATGCTGAAGAAGCCATCCGGGTGGCGCGGTTAGGTCGAGAAATGGCCAAGCTGCTAGGCCAAGAAGATAATAACTTTGTGAAGCTAGAAGTCATTCCCGATGCAAAATATTTGCTGCCTGACCCGATAGATACGCTTAAAGCAGCGGAGCAGCTTGTCAAAGAAGGCTTTGCCGTGCTGCCTTACATCAACGCCGATCCGCTGCTGGCCAAGCGCCTCGAAGAAGTCGGCTGCGTAACCGTCATGCCGCTAGGGTCCCCGATTGGCTCAGGTCAAGGCATTCGCAATGCGGCCAATATTGAGATCATTATTGAAAATGCTGGCGTGCCGGTGGTCGTCGATGCCGGGATTGGATCGCCCAGTGAAGCGGCTTATGCCATGGAATTAGGAGCCGATGCGCTGTTGGTCAATAGCGCGATCGCCCTTGCCAAAGATCCGGTAGCCATGGGTAGAGCCATGGGCATGGCCACTCAAGCGGGCCGGCTGGCCTATCAATCGGGGCGGATTCCGGTCAAAGCTTACGCCAGCGCAAGTTCCCCGATGACAGGGACGATTGCTTAACAAAAGCACTGGCAGATGCACGCAGTTGCTTGAGGCAATCATCAAGCAACCATGAATCCTATCTAAAGTGATATTAATTACCTTGAACGGGGCCTTTTCGTCAGCAAATTCACTGAGTAGACTAGTAGCAAGTTCCTAGTCAAAAAGTCGAATTATTGTCACATGCGTTCTCTTCTTACGGTTGGCTTAGTCACTATTGGACTAGGTCTATTCATGCTTGTCAGTCTGCCTACCTGGGTGCAGGCACAAACCAACGGATTTTCCAGCGGTTCCTCTCGTAATCATTCTAATCGTCCTTCTTCTCCTAATTCACCTGTGCGCAATCCTCTAGTTAGTGAAGGCATTGCTGCTCACAGTGCTGGAAATTATCAAGCGGCTGTTGTTATTTGGCAGCAGCTTTTAGCTTTAGAGCCAGACAACGATATCGCTTATAACAATTTAGGTAACGCTCTTTTAGAACTCGAACAGCCATCTGAGGCTGAGCGGGCTTATCGGTCAGCGATCGCCCTAGATCCTACAGATGCCACGAGCTACTACAACCTCGGCAATGCCCTAGCTTCCCAAGGAAATGTAGAGGATGCCATTAGCGCCTATCAAGACGCGCTGCGGCTCGATCCTAACGATGCTAGCGCTCACTACAACCTGGGCTATTGGTTAGCTGAGAGAAACCAAACGGCTGCTGCTATTGCTGCCTACCGTGAAGCAATGCGGCTCGATCCTTATGACGCGGACACCTATTACAACTTAGGCATTTTGCTCAGTGAGCAAGCTCAATTGGGTGAAGCTGAAGTCGTTTTTCGTAAAGTTTTGCTACTGGCCCCAGACCATGTGGATAACTACTACTATCTGGGCACAGTGCTCATCAATCAAAACCGAATGAAAGAAGCCGAAACACTGTTTAGAGAAGCGATTCAGCATCTTCCCTACAACGCTAGCTTATACTATCACCTAGCCGTTGTTTTAGATCGTCAAGGCCATTTAGAAGCCTCTGCCCAAGCCTATCAGCAAGCCGTGCGCTTGGGTCTGTCGATATGATCTACTTGCGATTAAGTCTTATCAACTCCGATTAAATCTCATTAAAAATGACTAGCGCCTAACGGTTGCGATCGCCCGCACCATGAATCGATGTAACTTTCAAACACGCTGGAACCGCTGTAAAATGCAGGGGTGGCGATCATCTGAACCAGCGCATCCCGCATCCTTCTAAAACCACCAGCACCACCCTATCAGCACTATCCCATCAGGATGACGGTATCAATCACATGAATAATTCCGTTGCTAGCAACGATATCAGCTGCTAGTACGCTGGAATTTTTGACTTCAAAAAGGGGCTCAGTACGTACCGGAATAGGAGAGCCCTCGAGAGACGTGAGCGCAGCTTGCTGAGCTATGTCATCTTTGTACCAAATGCCAGAAACAACGTGAAACTTTAAAATTCGAGCGAGCTGCGGCGGGTTATCGACCAGCGTTTGCACCGTGCCGGGGGGCAGCTTGGCAAAAGCATCGTCATTCGGTGCAAACACAGTAAAAGGGCCACCGGTTGCTAAAACTTCGACTAGCCCAGCGGCTTGAACAGCGGCAACTAGAGTCGAAAATCCCTCATTTTGAACTGCAATATCAACAATGCTAGGCATAGTAAGTCCTTACAAAAATAGCGAATCCGAAATTTCTCAACAATAGCCCAACCGCTTTACCGATAGCTTTGATTTTGAACATCGCGCAGCCTCGCCTCGGGCCGCTTAAAGCGATCTATTTGTTGTTCAAAAAACTGACGATTAGCTTTGAGATGATCCGGATTGGGATCATCCAATGGATACAATAGAGCCGTTCGCAGTGCCTGAATCACAGCTGAAGTGACGTTGTACATAGAGCGCTGAAAGGAAATCCCCAGCTGAATTAGCATGTCATCTTCGCCGCGTCGCTGCTGCTGATAGTCTTCAATGAGATAATCGGGCAAAAAGTGCAGCATGTCCTGCATGAGCAAAGTCGGCGGAATGCCTGCACTGCCAACGGGAAAAACGTCGGCGTAAAGAATGCCGTAGTGAAAGTCTTTTTGATCGCTGGGCACTTGTCTGGCTTGAGCATTATAAGACTTGGTGCCGCGAAAGGGCGCAGTGCGGTAAAAGACCGCTTCTACATAAGGCAAAGCTGCCTCGTAGAGCCACGTAAAGCCTTGAGACTTGGGAATAATTTCGTAGCATTTACCGTTGATGTAAGCATGGTGATAAATCGGGCGACCGGCGACGGCAAAAATGCCGTTGACTAAAAAGTCCATGGCTTCAGGTACGCTGGTCAGCTTACCTTCATCGTAGAGGTCGCTCATTTCAAAAAATACGGGGGCCATGACCTCCCAGAACAAGCCTAAATTGGCATAGTAGGAGAGTTTTTTGACCTGCTCTAAAAACATGTCAGGAAAGAGTTTGTAAAGGCCAAGCATGAACGGATTGCCTTTAAAATAGGCGCGGATGGCCAAATCACTGTTCTTTTTGTACTCATCGCCATCGAGATAGGCATTGAACTGCGGATTGATATCTTCATGCCACAACATCGCTTCCATACAGGCTTCGGCAAATTCCATATTCACCCGATCGTGCCAAAGATGGTGAAACAGCTTCGGCAGATTTCGCTGGAGTTCGCCTTTTTCTATAAAGGCCCTGAGCTCTGGGTGCGCGTCTGCTTCGCCGCGCCAAATACGTAAATCAGCGCCGTCTCCGGCGTAGACGTTGGGGCGATCGAGATACTCGTTAGAGATAAAGTATTTGAAAGCAGGCAGCGGATTGAGGAAAACTTTTTCGGCAATATAAAGCAGATCTCGCCAGTAAAAGTCCATTGGCACCGCGTAGGCTTTGTAAATACCGATAATTTGCTTGAGATTCTCAGGTGTATCGGGCAGCATTGAGCCCCCCGCTTCGAGGCGATGAATCACTTCAGAAAATTCGTGATTAGAGGGCGATAGCCGAGGAGCCAAAACAGTGGTGTTGTTCATAATCGTTGTATCGTTAAAAAGTTTAACTAAAATCTCTTAAAATCTCTTACAAACCCTCAGAAATCCTGAGAGGTAGTTCAACCGCGACTTGCACCTCATGGCTCATCGGGACAGCCGCGATGAGCGATCGCGATGTCGCTGCACTCCAATGCACTAGCCAATTCGGCTGAAGCCCTAACACCACCACCAAAGCCGCTAGCACCAAGGCCGGTACCTGCTCAGTCACACTCACCTTCCCATAGTGCGCCTTTTGATTATCGAGTCGGCCAAAGCAGGTGCGATTGATCAAAATAACAAAGTACACAGCCGTCAAACCTGTCCCCACCACACAGAGCAGCGTCTGCACCGGAAACACGCTGTAGCTTCCTTGAAAAACCAGAAACTCTGTAATGAAGCCCACCAATCCTGGAATGCCCGCACTAGCCATGCCGCTGAGTACTAACAGCGCGCTCACGACCGGCAGTCCGCGCAAAGGATTCATGAGGCCATTGAGCTGATCGAGCTGACGGGTGCCCACTTTGGCTTCAACCACGCCCACTAAGTGAAACAGCAGCGCCAGAATCAGACCATGAGACACCATTTGTGAAATCGCGCCGACCATACTCAGCTCAGTAAAGGCCGCGCCGCCCAGCATCACGTAGCCCATGTGCCCAATCGAGCTGTAGGCGACCATCCGCTTTATATCCTTTTGGGCGATCGCAGTTACCGACCCATACAACACGCTCACTGCCGCCCACACCGCTAAAAACGGCGACAATAGCGCCCAAGCTTCCGGAAACATGCCTAACCCAAAGCGGAAAATGCCATAAGTGCCCAGCTTAGCTAACACGCCGCCCAGCAAGATGGCCACAGCCGGAGAGGCCGCCACATACGTATCCGGCAGCCAAGTATGGAAAGGCACCAGCGGAATTTTAATGCCAAATCCAACCAGCAACAGGCTTAGTAAAACAACCTGAGTCGGTAGAGCTAGATCTACTTGCAGCATCTGCTGATACGAAAAGTCAGTGCTATTGCCCAGCCAAGCCGTACCCAGAAAAGCGGCCAGAATCAGCGCGCCCGCCAAAGCTGTATATAGCAAAAACTTTGTCGCCGCATAGTCGCGCTTCTCCCCCCCCCAAATAGAAATCAGGAAGTAAAGCGGCACTAGCTCGATTTCAAATAGCAAAAAGAACAGCAGTAAATTTTGTGCTAGAAATGCCCCCGCCACGCCGCCACTGACAAAGAGAATCAGCGCGTAGAAGAACCTGGGCCGCTCCATGCTGCCCAGGCTACTGTAAAGCGCTACCCAGGTCAGTAAGCTATTTAAAGCGATCATCATCAGCGAGAGTCCATCTAAGGCCAGATCGTAGTTCAGCCCTAACATCGGCAGCCAAGGCATAAACTCCCGCATTTGAAACGCATCATCGGTGAGATCAAACTGAGTAAAGAGCCTGATTGTCCATAGCAGCACGGCTCCAGAAATCACGAGCGCGAACGTGCGAGACTGTTGAGCTGTGAGCTGAAAGGGTGCAAAGGCAATCAATAAACTGCCTATAATCGGAAGCCAAACCAGAGTGCTTAACATGTGGTTTTAAATAGAGGAATTTGAAATGGGTGAGGGTGAAGATGGTTATGAGCTAACTGGGCTTGAATAATCGAGTTCAATCCAGTTCAATCCAGTTCAATTCGTTCAAAATTAGGTTCATTAATTGAGATAGCTCCAGCTCAAGTAAAGGCCAATGGCCGCCACAAAAAACGCGATCGTCAGCGCATAAACCTGTAGCCGACCGGCATTGACATACTTGAGCGCTTCGCCGCTAAACAGCGACGAGATGCCGACAAAGTTGACTAGACCATCAACGACATAGCGATCTAACCAATCGGTGAACTGAGAAAGTAAATCAACCGCCGCGATCGCGGTCACCTGATACACTTTAGGCGTGTAAAAGTCATAGGCCAAGAGCTGATTCAATACAGGCGGCAGGAGCTTGGCAGGCTGTTGCACTCGGCGGAAAATATAGAACAAACTCGCAGCAGCTAACCCGCTCACGCTAGAGAGAAACAAAGCCCAGCCCAGCGACCAGCTCGCCGCCAAAGACTGCTCCAAATCTGCCGGATACAGCGATAGCGCTCTAATCACCAGCGGCATGTGCAGCGTGAATCCGGCCATCAGCGCCATCGGCAATACAATCAGCCAAATCGGTTCAGGGGAGCGAGCCGTCATGGTTTGGCGATCGCCTGCAAAAATCAGCCCAAACATCCGCATAATCGCAAAGCTAGCCCCCGCATTGGTCATGAGCACCACGACTATTAGCGCCCACTGCTGCTGCTGCCAAAGCCCCACCATCACCGCCATCATCGACCAAAACCCGCCAAACGGCGGCAGCGCAATCAACCCGGCAATCCCGACCAAAAACGCTAGCCCAGTAACAGGGCGACGGCTCCAAAGCCCGCCCATCTGCGTGAGATCTTGCGTAATTATTTTGACAATAATCGAGCCCGTACTCATTAGCAAAAGCCCCGTTGCCGCCGCATGAGTCAACACCAGCAGCAGCGCCGCTGTGACTTGCCCCGTGCATACCGCCACAAAAATGAGCCCCATATAGGCGCTTGCCAAGTAAGAAAGCACCCGCTTAGCATCAATTTGAGCCGCCGCAATCAGCGTGCCGCCCAATGCCGTCATGGAGCCAATCAAAATCGCCAGCCCAGTGGCAAAAGGAGACAAGGCAATCACCGGCTGGAGCTTCACCAGCACCCAAGCCCCGGTTGCCACCACCACCGAATTTCGCAAAATCGTCGTTGGCAGCGGCCCTTCCATGGCTTCATCTAGCCACAAATGCAGCGGAAACTGAGCGCATTTACTCACTGGCCCAGCCACCAGCGCCGTGCCAATGAGGGCTAATTTCAGCGGCTCAACTTGGGCAATGTCCGCATGGGTCTGCGCCCACTGAGTCAATTCACTAAAGTTCCAAGTACCCGCCAGTGGATACAGCGCTAGCACCCCCATCAGCAAAATCAAATCGCCCACCCGCTTCGTGAGAAACGCATCGCGCGCACCCGTTACCACCAGCGACTGATTGAACCAAAAACCCACAATTAAATAGGTGCCCAGCGTCAGAATCTCCAGCAAAATGTAGCTGAAGAACAGCGAATCACATAGCACCAGTGCCGTCATTCCCGCTTCAAAGAGGGCCAGCAGCGAAAACATTCGCCCCCAGCCCCAGTCCATTTCCAAATAGCCCACCGTATAAATCTGCACCAGTAGGTTTAAGATCGTAATCGCTAGGCTTGCGCCCAGCGTCAGCGCCGATAGCTCTAACGGCAGCGTCAAGTTGAGGTCGGCGATTTGCAGCCAGGGAATTTGCAAAAATTGAGCAGGCTGATCCCATACGGCTACTAGCGCCACCGCGCTATGAATGAGCGCAAAAACAGTCGTCAATAAATTGAGATAGCCAACGGGCCTTGGGCCAGAAAGTCGAATTAAAGCAGGCGACCAAAAAATCGAGAGCGCTGCCCCGATTAAGGGATAGCAAGGAATCAGCCAACTGGTATGAGCCAGGGTATTGGCAGTGATCATAGACGTGAGCCTCAGTGGAAAATCTCAGTGGAAAATCTCAGCAAAAAAATCTCAGTTAGCTTCGCCGCAAAGTCTGCACGTACAGCCTAGAAATGCCTAAAGGTGAACGATAACCACAATAGATTCATGTCTATGCCAAAAGAAAAATATGCGGAGTTACTCTATAAATAAAGCATATCACCGTCAATATACACATACACGACAAGTATCATTGAATAATCTAAATGATCGATCAGGCTTTGCTTATCATCTCTAATCACATCTCCGGTGGGCTCTAATTAGGGGCTACTAGTTGGGCTACCAGTTATTTAGGAATGCCGCAGCGCCTTCAGTCTGAGCCCACCGATTAAACGACTGTGGGTTTCATCCATGTTTCATTTTTTAGGCGCATAATTTAGGGGTTCCCGTTTCAAAAGGATCCGTATTTAATATGCGTTTACAACAAACCTACGCTCTGCTGCTATCCCTTGGGGTATTGACTTCTACGACCCTTTCTGGATGCAGCCTTTTTCGTTCTAGCTCTCAAATGCCGGGTGACAACAGGCCCATGGGCGATTCGATGCCGATGTCAGATCGGATGGGAGACCATATGGGAGATCACATGGGAGATCACATGGGAGACCATATGATGATGATGGAACTGGGCCCCAAGGATGCTGAGTTCGATTTGCGATTTATTGACGGGATGATTGTGCACCATCAGGGGGCTGTCAACATGGCTGAGGCCGCCTTGCAAAATTCTCAGCGGGCGGAAGTCAAGGCGCTAGCAGAAGAGATTATTGCCGCTCAAGAGAGCGAAATTGCTCAAATGCAGCAGTGGCGTCAGACATGGTATCCGGATGCTGGCGCTGAGCCGATTATGTACGATGTTGGCATGGGTCATACAATGCCAATGTCCGATGAAATGCAAGCCAGCATGCGGATGGATGGTGACTTAGGTGAAGCTGATGATGAGTTTGACTTGCGCTTTATTAACAGTATGATTCCACATCACGATGGCGCATTGGTGATGGCTGAGCAGGCGTTAGAGAATAGCGATCGCCCGGAAATCCAGCAGCTCTCTAACGACATCTTGAGAACTCAAGCAGCGGAAATCGATCTGATGGAGCAGTGGAAGCAAGACTGGTACAGTCAGTAAAGCAAATCTAGGGCGCTTGGGTGGATGGATAAGGATGATCTCATCCATCCAAGTGCTTTTAGTGGTGTCGCCGCCCGTTCAATTTCAGAAACTTGAGAATCTGCATAATTCTCTAAACCGAAGAAATCAAACCTATCTCGTCAATGATGAAGAACAGGCGCAGACGCATAAGACTTACGCCCATCAAGTCGCTGCACCAATATTCTGGAAGCTTCGTAAATCAAAGAATTATCAATAGCTGAATTTAATGAGAACTGCCACAGGGCAGGCGTTTAACGATATTCAGGCAACAAAGTCGATTTGATGTGTAGTTCATTAGGCGTAAGAGTAGAGGTTATAACTATCGGTTCACTATACTTTTGCGCCAGAGTAAACAGAGACAATCTCCATCCAATGACAAATAACAAACCCAAGAGGAAAAACTAATATGGCGGTATAGGAAATTCAAATGAGGCATCAATTTTTGCAGTCGATTTTTGCATTGATTGCACTAATTCTGAGTCTACATTGTTCATTCTATTAACAGTCGTTTTTTGAGCTTTTTCCCATGAAAAACAAATCTTTGACTACTTGGTTAAGTGCTAGTGCAATCGCTCTAAGCTTTGCCGTTCTGCCTTCTACTCTACCTGCCTTTGCTCAGACTACTCCCACCACTCCTGGTACCACTGACACCGTATCTCCTGATAATAGGGTTAATACTACTACTACTACTAATGATAACGATGGATTTGACTGGGGCTGGTTGGGTCTTCTTGGCCTAGTGGGTCTAGCAGGTCTGAAAGGTCGTGATCGCGAGGACAACAAAACTACCTATGCTGATCGCACAGCCACAACAACGTCCGCTAACAATCCTCGCTACTAAAGCAAGGTTCATCACACTTTGGTGCGTAACAAAACGGAAGGGGCTGCTAGCTAGCGGCCCTTCCGTTTTGTTGAAACAATGTCTTAGAACACCATTCCCGTGACTTTTAAAAATGCTAGGTGAAATGCTGGGTAGCCCCAGAACAAAACTAGTCAAAGCGATAAAAAACGATAAAAGGGTGCGTAATCTTCCAGATAGGTCGTTGCCTCATGATGGCAACAACTCTTCACCCGCTGTATTCGGCTTTAACCCCGCTTTAGTTTAGTCACTGCCGCTGAGCTATATCGCGCTTTGCGGGCATCCTGAATCTATAGATTTTGATTTGCGGACGCTGACTTAGCTATGACCATCCATGCAGGGCTATTCAAGCTTGATATGACTGACCACTACGCAGTGCTGGGCTTTTCGCTAGCAGGCGATTTGCAGCAAGTCCGTAAGCGTTACTTACATATCGCGCGGCAGCTTCATCCCGATAGTCTTAGAGACGCGCCCGATCAGCAGAAGCGGATGGCCAGTGAGCTACTTTCTAGATGGGTAAATCCTGCCTACGAGATCCTCAGCCAAGAAAAAGCGGCAGCAGAGTATCGGATCCTGCTCAAAATAAAGCAAAAGCAGCTAGTTGAGAAGCCAGATCTACTGCCCCTGCTATTGACGACCGGTAGCGCAGCGACTAAGCTCATGCAAGCTCAGTCTATTGAGGCTGAGTACACAGCCGCAGTGCAAGCGCTAGCCGCTGAACAATTTTCTGATCTCGCGCAGGTAGAGGCTGTCATCAATCAGCTTAGTGAGCTGAATGCAGTTTATTTAATGCAGCGCGGCGTGAGGCAAAGCGCAGGGCAGAGCGCTCAGTTTTCTGTTGGGGCCTCCTCTGAATCGGCTGAAAAAGCGGTTTCTGCGGCTAGAGCGGCGGCTAAGTCAACAGCAGCGATCGCGACTCCAGATCGCCCTCAAAGCGGCATCGTCGGCAGCTATTTAAATCGCGCTCAAGAATTTGAAGCTCAAGCGGACTACTCTCGCGCTATTTTAGAACTGCGAGAAGCGATCAACTCTCATCCCAAAAGCGCCCCTTGTCACGCTCATTTAGCCAGCCTTTACCTCAAATCTGGGCAGGCGACCATGGCCAAAATTCACGCTAAGCAAGCCCTTACCCTCGATGCGACCAACCCCTTGGCTCAATCCGTGCAGGCAAAGCTAGGTGTAAATCAGGTCACAAATCGGAGCACAAATCGGGGCACAAATCGGGGAGAACCCAAAAAGGGTGGTCTTTTAAGCGGATTGTTTGGTGGAAAAAAAAGATAAATGCTGGCCAAGAACCTAGCCAAGAAAACATACCAACCCCCGACGGGTGGGCGAGACTTACTGCCACTCGATGTGGTGCAAAAGCGCTGGATCGAAGACCGTTTAGAGGCGGTGTTTGATCGGTGGGGCTACCATCGCATTATCACCTCCACCGTCGAGACGATGGATACGCTCATGGCGGGTGGCGCAATTGAGCGGCTAGAGGTGATTGAGCTACAGCTCGGCCAAGCGGGCGATCAGCGCCTGGGACTGCGGCCTGAACTGACCGCTTCGATCGCGAGAGCAGCGGTCACTCGGCTAGCTTCAGTCACCTATCCGCAAAGGCTGTATTACAACGCGAACGTATTTCGGCGTTCGGCTCAGGGCAGTCAGGGTGGGCAGCAGGAGTACCATCAGGCGGGCATTGAGCTATTGGGCTCTAGCGGGCTGATGGCCGATGCCGAAACGGTGCTGTTGCTGTCAGATTGCCTGAGCGCGGTCAGCCTATCCGGTGCCAAGCTGGTGCTAGGCGAAGCGGCGCTGACGTATTCTTTACTGTCAGCGTTTCCAGACGGTATTCATGAAACCGTGCGCCGTCAGATTGCGGCATTGGATCAAGTGGCGCTAGAAGCGCTGGGTTTGCCAGATGACTTGCAGGCTTTGGCGCTGCGGCTAATGAATTTACGCGGTGCCCCGAGTGCGGTGTTTACAGCGATCGCTGACTTTGATTTAACGTCCGCTCAAACTGCCATTGTTGATCGGCTAAAGGCACTGATTGAGCTGTTAGAGACGCAGCGACAGCAGGGCGTAAATGTGCCAGCGATAGTCCTGGATCTGAGCTTAATTCGTCCGTTTGATTACTACACAGGCATTGTGTTTGAGGTGGTCAGCAGCGATCGCTCCCAGCTACTCGGCCAAGGCGGTCGCTATGACAAACTCCTCTCGGTGTATGACACTCGCCGCGATTCACCTTCAGGACAAGGCGGCGAAAATCGCGGGTTTCCTGGCATTGGCTTTGTGCTAAATATTGAAAACCTGCATCAGGCGCTACTGCCCAGTGGCCATCTGCCAAAAGTAACGCCTCCTGGCGATTGGCTAATTGTGCCCAAGACTGAATCCGCCGCCGCCGCCGCCTTGGCCTATGCTCAAAAGGCACGCCAGTCAGCGCACACGGTGCGCGTAGAAATTGGGCTGGATTTAACGCAGTCGGCAGATGAGGTCAGAGCGATCGCTCAAAAGCGCAACATCGCTCGAATTGCCTGGATCAGCGATCAGGGCTTGCCCGATATCGAGATCCTTCACTAAGCTGGTTATTAGACCCCTTATTTTCATAGAGCAAAAAAACCGTGGCCCATTCCATTGTGACCGACGTTTGTGAAGGCATTGCCGACTGTGTAGATGCTTGCCCAGTAGCCTGCATCGACGAGGGGCCAGGAAAAAATAAAAAAGGTACTAACTGGTACTGGATTGACTTTGACACCTGCATTGACTGTGGCATTTGCTTACAGGTGTGCCCTGTCGAAGGGGCGATTATTCCTGAAGAAAATGCCACCCTGCAAAAAACGCCCAGTTAGTGCGCTAGGGCGCCAGCAGTCCAGATGCAGTCCAGATGCAGTTTATTCTCAACGACGCTTGCAAACTGTCATATGCCGTGACTTTTGCCAATCACCCAGCTCCGTCGAAAATACTTAGCAAGGCTAGATTCTTTGAGCGTTAGGCAAATCGGACGGCCGTGCGGGCAGGTACGCGATCGCCCGGTTGCTTGCCACTGATCTACCAGCGTCTGCATCTCTAGCAAGCTCAGCGCCGTGCCATTACGAATCGCCGTCCGACAAGCCGTAGCGACCAAAGCCGCCTCCAAGTCTGCGCCGTGACTTAGCTCTTTGAGCGCCTCAGCGCAATCGTCTCGCTCCCGCAATGGCTCCGGCACGCTGCGAATCGCCCACAGGTTTTCACCGAAAGCCGTCACCTCTAAGCCAATTTCTGTCAGTCGTTCCACCTGATCGGCGCTCAAATCCGCCAGCACCATCGGCGATGCTAGCGGCACTATCTGCCAGCGCTGTTGCAACTGCTCATACAGCACCCGCTCATGGGCAATATGCTGCTCAATCAAACACAGGCCGTTTTCTTGCTCAGCCAAAATGTATCGGTTATGAACTTGAGCGAGAGCCTTCAGCGCTTTGGGTGCTGAAGGCAGCGAATCTGACAAATTAACCGCTGACAGATTAACCATGGTTTGATCGGCACGCTGATCGGCTAAAGTCGGCTCTGCTAACGCTGGCTCATACAAACCTGTCTCTAGCAACGGCTGAACTTGTCTCGAAACCTGATAGCGACCGGCTTGCTCTGCGGCTTTGACCAGTTCACTCGCGCGGAAGCTTTGGGCCGCTTCGCTGTCGTGTTCAGGCTGCAAAAGCTCATTCACAGCGGCGGTAATGCGATCGCCCAACTGCGCCATTTCCTGCACATAAATCTCCGACTTAGCCGGATGTCGGTTCCAATCGAGCTGAGTCGGTGGCAAGCTCAGGTGTAAAAAGCAAACGGGATAGCGATCGCGCGGCAGCGTTCGTCTAAAGCTATTGATCAGCGCGTAAGACAGCTCACTCACCGTCACTGGTCGCCCATTGATCGCCACTCGCACCCAATCGGCTCGGCGGCGATGACAGCGATCCGGCAAGCCAATGGCCAAATACAGATCATCGGTACACAGCTCCTT
>JBGTNW010000299.1:0-17728 GCA_041742865.1 Phormidesmis sp. | reverse complement strand
TGTTGCATGTAGGTTTGTACGGTGCGCAGCGTGAACTGTTCGACCATATGCTGGAGTTCTTGGACGCCTTTGTTGTTGGCGGCGATTTGGGCCTGGAGGTCGGCCAGATTTTGGGCTGGGTTGCGGGCTGGGTGAGGGGCTTGGGTAAGGCGATCGCTCAACTCCTCTTCCTTCAACTCCCCGCTCTCCACCAACAGAAAATTATCAAACAGAATCCCCTCCTGATCTAAATGAGTACTGTTAGGCGGCATCGAACCCGGCGCAATCCCCCCAATATCCGCATGGTGACCCCGAGAAGCGACAAAGAACAACGGCCTGTCGCTTTCTACAAAAACCGGCGTAATCGCTGTGATATCTGGTAGATGGGTGCCGCCGTTGTAGGGATTGTTTGAGATATACACATCTCCCGGCTGGAAGGGTTTGGGCTGGTCGGCAATCAGCGCCTGAACGCTTTCGCCCATAGAACCCAGATGAACTGGGATATGAGGCGCATTGGCAACAAGTTGCCCTTGACCGTCAAAAATCGCACAGGAGAAGTCTAAACGCTCTTTGATGTTGACCGATGAACTGGTGTTTTGTAGGGTGAATCCCATTTGTTCAGCGATCGCCTGAAACAAATTATTGAAAATCTCCAACCGCACGGGATCGGGCTTGCTGTCAGTAGATTGTTCATCTGTTGCATTGGCGGTCTGAACATTCTGAGCGAGCTGTGTCAGGATGAGATTGCCGCGATCACTCACCACCCCCGACCATCCCGGCTCAATCACATTCGTCCCTGTCGCTTCTAAAACAATTGCAGGGCCAATGATCTTATGTCCTTTGCCTAAGTTCTGCCGCTGAAACACAGGGGTGTCATGCCATTTGTCGGCAGAAAAGAGTGAAACAGTGGCGATTTTTTCAGGAGATAGATTACTCGCTACGGGCAAAGTGCTTTCATCAGGCAATCTAGTTTTGCCAATCGCTTCTGTTGTCATCGTTGCGACAATCAAGCCTTTGTCCGATAGCGTGATGCCGTACTGCTGCTGGTATCGCTGCTCAAACTGTTGCTTCATCGCTGACAAATCGGCAAAGTCCACCGCCAGGGATGAATCAGTACCCTCATAGCGCAGATGAAGCTGACAGAGTACTTCAATCGAATCGAGCGTGCTGCGGTCGTCCTGCTGCCTCAAATCTGCCGTTGCCCGATCAGCCAGCGCATCGATCTGCTGCTTGAGATCGGTGATCTCCGCCGCCGTCAGCGCTACTTCTACGGACACCTCTTTCAGCACTCGCCTTTCGGCTAAGCCCATCCCATAAGCTGACAGCACGCCCGCATAGGGATGGATCATGATGGTCTTCATCCCCAAATTTTCGGCTAAGCGGCAGGCATGTTGCCCCCCGGCAGCGCCAAAGCAGCACAGCGTGTAGTCGCCCACGTCATAGCCGCGCTGAACTGAGATTTTCTTAATCGCGTTGGCCATGTTGTCGATGGCGATCGCTAAAAACCCCTCAGCCGCCTGCTCGGGTCGTCGCTGGCTACCCGTCGCCGCTGCAATTTCCTCAGTCAGCACGGCAAACTTGGTTTGAACGCCTGCCCTGTCCAGGGGCTGATCCCCTTCTGGGCCGAACACCTGCGGGAAAAACTGAGGCTGAATTTTGCCTACCATGACATTGCAGTCGGTGACCGTAAGCGGCCCGCCGTTCCGATAGCAGGTGGGGCCAGGGTGTGCGCCCGCCGACTCGGGACCGACCTGATAGCGATCACCCTCAAAGCCCAAAATCGATCCGCCGCCCGCTGCAACCGTGTGAATCGCCATCATCGGGGCGCGGAGCCGAACGCCTGCAACTTTGGTTTCTAGCACGCGCTCGTAGGTGAAGCTGGCCGGTGAAGCGTTCTCGCCGTTAAAGTGAGCAACATCGGTAGAGGTGCCGCCCATGTCAAAGGTAATAATTTTATCGAAGCCTGCGGCGCGGCTGGTCTGGACTGCGCCAACGATGCCACCAGCGGGGCCAGAGAGAATACTGTCTTTGCCCTGGAAAAATTGGGCGGGGATGAGTCCGCCGTTGGACTGCATGAACAGGATTTGAGGCGTCGAGTCTTCATTCTCTCCGGTCAGCGCCTGCGCTATCTGGTCAACGTAGCGGCGTAGCAGCGGCGATAGGTAGGCATCGACGACAGTGGTATCGCCCCGGCTAACCCATTTGATCAGGGGGCTGACCTGATGGGAGATGGAAACTTGGGTAAAGCCAATCTGCTGGGCGAGTTCGGCGACCTGCTGTTCGTGGGTGGGGTAGCGATAGCCGTGGATAAAGGCGATCGCACAGGCCCGAATCCCCGATTCATAGACTGTCTGCAAGTCTCTCAAAACCTCGCTTTCTACGTCGGGAGTAATGGCCTGAAGCACTTCACCGTCTGCCGTCACTCGTTCAGCCACTTCCACCACCTGCTCGTACAGCATTTCGGGCAGCACAATTTGCCTCGCGAAAATGTCAGGCCGGTTCTGGTAGCCAATGCGCAGGCCATCCCGAAAGCCCTGGGTGGTAATGAAGAGAGTGCGATCGCCCTGACGCTCCAACAGCGCATTGGTCGCCACCGTCGTTCCCATTTTCACGACCGCAATCTGCTCAGCAGGAATCGGCGCATCGGGTGCGACATCCATCAGCTCGCGAATCCCTTGAATCGGCGCATCGGCGTAGCGGTCAGGATTTTCTGAGAGCAGCTTGTGAACCTGCGTAGTGCCATCGGGCCGCTGCGCCACAATATCGGTAAAAGTGCCGCCGCGATCAATCCAAAACTGCCAGAGCTGATTGTTTGGCTGGGGGGGGTGAAGCGCTGATTTGGCCACGGGCCTTCCTCTCATTGGATGGGATTGCCCTTTACTTTAGAGGTTTGCTTTGATAGCTTCAAGAGCCCTTTATTGGCGGGTTTCTAAAACGAACTTCGACAGCTGATATGGACCACCGATATCTGGCATACGGCAGCCTCAAAAAAAGTGCGTAAACCAGTTAAAGTTAGATGCATAAGCAATCATCTAGATATTGAAAATCTAGATATCGAACGATTTGTTCGCGATTGCTACCCAAAGGCAGACCCGTTCATCGTCACAAAAGTAGTAGTCATGTAATAGTCCATTATCTCAGTCCCTACATGACGATCTCGTATGAATTTTGTGACCTCAAATCAGTCTCAGTATCATTCGCAATCTGACCTGTTATCAACGGAGGCCATGCAGACAGATATAGAGTTATGGGCGGCTTTGCACGCTAAGCAAGGCGTTGTCAAAAGCGCTGAGAAAAAAGCGGCTTTAGGTCAAATTTATGACCGTCATGCCGATTTAGTGTACGGCACTAGCCTCAAGGTGTTAGGCAATGCTCAAGAGGCAGAAGATCTCACTCAAGATATTTTCATTAAGCTTGCAGAACGAGCAGATTACGATCCAAAGCGAGGGTCATTAAGAACATTTCTGATGGTGTTAACGCGCAGTCGAGCGATTGACCGAGTGCGATCACGACAATCTACCCAACGCTCCAAAGCTCGCTGGCAGGCAGATTATGTGCAGCCCACAACAACGCTTTCGATTAGCGATATCTATACTGTCAATGTCAGTGATGAACAATCTCAGGCCGTTAAAGCAGCTCTTTCTCAGCTATCGGAACAACAAAAACAAGTTTTGCATCTCACCTATTATGAAGGGTTAACTCAATCCGTGATTGCCGAGCGTTTAGAGCTACCTTTGGGCACAGTCAAATCATACGCTAGACGCGGACTGCTCCAGCTCAGAAAAATTTTGCAGAATCGTCAGGGGGAGGTAACGCAGTGACGTCATTAGCAGACCAACAAAACCTAGCTGCTGGCTATGTACTCGGCGACTTGAGCCTAGAAGAATCCTGCTTATTTGAGCAATTGCTTACAGATAACCCTAACCTTCAAAACGAAGTAGCGGAGCTACAGCATTCACTAGAACAAGTTTATGGAGAGGAAATATCTGTCCCTGAAACCCTTAAAAGTCGGATCCTAGCCGCTAGCGCTCAGCTTCTCGATCTCGCCTCAAATTCGATCCCTACCTCAGAGTCAGTTCCAGATTTATCATCAGCACTCCCAACATCGATAGATGCCAGAGCTCGATTCAGACCGCGATTTACAGGCGCAGCTGCCCAGCGAGCCTCCAGCGGATTAGGCATAGTTGCCGCGATCGCTGTGATCGCGCTGAGCATCCAAAACTACAGCCTCAAACAACAGCTTCAGCAGATCCAGGCCAGCCTCATCGAGCAGCCTGATCTACTCGCCAACGAAACACTTGCGCTTTCACTCGAACCAACTGACGCTTTGCAAACCGGCGCTGTAGAAATTATCATCAGCCCCTCACAACTCACCGCGCAGCTCAAAGCAGCGAATTTGCCCCCCTTACCAGCAGGCCAAGTTTACGCCCTCTGGACAGTCGTTGCTGAAGATGCGCCCGTAACTGCCGATAGCCAAAACGCCATCTTAACCGCCGCTTTTACCGTCGATGAATCCGGAAATCAGGCCGAGCAAATTCCGCTGCCTAGCGTTTTCCAAAATCAAGCGGCGGTCAAAGCCGTTGCCATTACGATTGAAGATGCTGCTGCCCCCCAGCTTCATCAGTCCAGCCCGATTTTAATTCAGCGTCTTTAGTTTCTAAGCCTTGTCTACGTCTAGACCTAAAGCCCACTATCGCGGCGTAAAAGACGTAAACTGACGGCGGCGCTGCTGCCAGTGGCGAATAGAACTAGCCTGACGCTGCGCCTGACTGCTATTGGCTTGAGAATGATCTGCTAGTCGGCAGGCGGCCGGATTTTCAATTGATTCTCCGAGGTAGGGTTCAGAAGTGACGCAGCGATTGAGATCTTCGTAGTGTACTTCTAGCGCTAAGGCGCGGGCGAGATCGTCAATTGTTTGAAAGCGGCTAGTGGCATCAGGGTGAAGCATCTTAGTCAAAATGCGCTTGAAGTGGCGGCTGATCATGACTGACTCTTGCCAGCGTAAATTTTGGCCCTGATCTGCGATCGCAAAATCCAACGGCGAAGTTGCCGTCAGCATATACAGACAAGTCACCCCCAGCGCATAAATATCACTCGCAAAGGTAGGCTTGCCTGCAAACTGCTCAGCCGGCGAAAATCCAACCGTACCCGAGCATTTTTCAGCCCTGTCAGCATCCTCCTGCGGATACCGGCGAACTGCGCCAAAGTCAATTAGCACCAGCTTTTGATCGCTGCGGCGGCGAATGATGTTAGCAGGCTTAATATCCAGATGCAGGAGGTGGTGGCGGTGAAGATAGCGAATAACCGGAATCATTTCTTGCAAAAATCGCTTAACCTGTGCCTCAGACTGCGGGCCACTGTGGTTAAAAGCCTGCGTAACCTCTTCGCTTAGGGTTTGGCCTGCGATATGCTCCTGCACCAGATAAAACTGATCGCCATCGGCAAAATGATCTAGCAATCGCGGTAGCTGTGGGTGCCGACCCAGACGAGCCATGATTCGAGCTTCTTTTTGAAACCGGCGATTAATCCGCTCAATCGCTAAGGCGGTTGGTATAGTCGTGCCAATCGCCTTAGCGTGGCGCGCATACTCCAGATGCTTAATCACACAGGGCAGTGGGTGAAGCGCTGCAGTGTCTTGAGCCAAGTAGGTGGTACTAAAACCGCCTCGGCCTAATCTACGAACGACTTTAAAGCGGTTTTTGAAAAGCTGCTGAGTAGCCTGCAGATTGCCAGCCGCGTCTTGAAATTGGGTGCTATCGTCCACCTGCTGAGAGAATAGCTCATCGAGTAGAAGATCCGGCAGCGTATTAGGAAGATCAAGCAGTGACGAATTCATGGCGTTAACCGACTCTCAGGATAGATGCGTATAAAATCTAGCGCTTTGTTAGATGATGACCGCATTTTTACTGAGGTGCCTACCGCATTGATCGACTCTTCACACAATGGGGTGAATGGGTAAGGAAAAGCTAAAGATGCTGCCTTTACCCAGTTCGCTTTCGGCCTTGATCTGACCGCCCTGCAAAGTGACCAAGCGTTGACAAATTGCTAGGCCCACGCCCGATCCGCCGGAGGCGCTAGAGCGGGATCGATCCGCCCGCCAAAATCGCTCAAACACATGCGGCAAATCTTCAGCCGCAATCCCTACGCCCGTGTCTACGACATCTACCCATACCTCGTGGACTTTGGCCTGCGCTCGAATCGTTACCTTGCCAGTAGGCGTGTGGCGCAATGCATTGCTGAGCAAATTCACTAATATTTGCTCAACGCGAGCCGGATCGCCCCAAACCATCGGCAAGTCTTCAGCGATTTCGACCTCAATTGCCAGACTGTCCGAATGTAATAGCTGATCGGCAAAGCGATCGCTCACCCGTGTAATCACAAGCGCTAGCGCCATCTCTTTCACCTCAACCGGTAAATAGCCCGCCTCCAGCTTAGAAAGCTCTTGCAAATCATCTACTAGGCGCTGTAGCCGCCGAGTTTCTTGGGCTAGCTTGTCATAAGTCTGCGCCGACGACACCAGCGTCCCATCGGCCAACCCCTCCAAATATCCCCGTACAATGGTCAACGGCGTACGCAATTCATGCGTCAAATCGCCCACGAGTTCTCGCCGCCGCTGCTCTACACCCGCTAGATCATCCGCCATTCGATTAAAGCTATGGCCTAAGCGATCAAACTCTGGAATTTCGAGCGGCGGCACCCGCGAAGAAAAATCGCCCGCTGAAAACTGCCGTGTCACCGTTTCCATCCGCAGCAAAGGCCGCGTAATTCGCCGTGAAAGCCAATAGCTCACCCCGCCTGCCGTCGCTCCACCTAGCGCTACCGACCACACCATGCCCCGCAGCCAAGCCCCCTCAAAGCCCTTAATAATCTGCCCTTTTACCTGCTGAATCCGAATCCCTTGACGCTCCATCCGCTCTAGCGTCACCACAAAATAACGCGGCGTAGACAGCCGGTTGACAATCGTTAGGGCAATCACCGTTACCGCTAGTACAATCAGCTGCGATACAAAAAGACGAGTCTGCAAATTAGCGCTTCGCTTAACCGTATCTTGAGTAGATTTGACCATTAGCAATGCCCATAGAGACGCTGATAGAAACGCTTACAAAACCCCGTCATCGGCAGGCTCATCTTCAAAACGATAGCCGACACCAACCACTGTTTTGATAAACGATGGCGCAGCCGGGTCAGGCTCTATTTTTTTGCGCAGCCGAGCAATGTGGGCATCCACCACCCGCTCATCGCCAAAAAAATCATTGCCCCAAAGTTTTTCAATCAGCTGGGTTCGGTTCCATACCCGCCCTGGATAGCTCATAAACGTCGTCAGCAGGTCAAATTCCAAAGGGGTTAGCTCCAGAATGTTATTACTTTGCTCGTTATTTTGCTCCCGGTGGGCACCCTCTGCGTCAGATCTGACACTTCTGGTACTAACAGCTTGCCGATAGGCCAACCGACGATCAACATCCAGCGCGAAATGAGCCGTTTGATACTGATTAGACTGGATCTGCCCACTTTGTCTGAGGCTGCGTCTCAAGACAGCACGAACCCTAGCGACCAGTTCGCGGGGGCTAAAAGGCTTCACCATATAGTCGTCAGCGCCAGTCGAAAGACCGATAATGCGGTCAATTTCCTCGCCTTTTGCGGTCAGCATCATGATGTAGGGGTCTTTAATTAAGCGCTGTTGGCGAATTCTAGCGCAAACCTCTAGCCCGTCTAGCCCCGGTAGCATCAGGTCTAGAATCATCAAATCTGGCTGAATCGCTTTAAAGTGCTCCAGCGCAGTGTTACCATCCCGACAAATATGGCAATTGAACCCTTCTTTTGAGAGATAGAGCTGAATCAAATCGGCAATCTCGGCCTCATCCTCCACAATCAAAATATTCATTAAGCAATCGTTGGCTCCATTCACGTTTCTATGCTGTTTTTAACTAAGCTGATAACCTGCGCTCCCTAAAGGCTCCTGAGAGGGTAGTGTATTTCTTGTCAACGGTTACGCTTGACTATTATTGACCGCTTATCTGTCTACGGCACCAGAAATATCAGCGTTCTGAGCGAATGCTCTATCTTTATTCTATGTCTGCACCTACCTTTGAAACGTTATCCGCAGAAGTGACTCAGGTTTTCGCTGAGCAAAGTGGCACTCCACCCAAAACAACGGTGCACTGTACGCTAGGGCGCAATAAGGTGATGGTGTTAGTGGAATATCCGCTAGATAGCGCTCAAGCAGAGCCCATGGCTACCGAAACGCTGGACTGGTTGGAGCAATATTTGCGACAGCATTTTGATACCACGGGCTTACCTGAAGAAGTCGCTGATTTGGCTAACGCGGGCGCAGAAGTGACCGTCCAGATGTTTTTGAAGCATCGCAGTGAAGGTAAGCCCTTCACGATGCGCTCATTCATTTGGAAAGTGGACGACGGGTTTGACGATCTCTTTGGACAGTTTGCTGAGACGTCGTTTGCAAAGTTGCCTGAAGATCCCTCTCAGAAAGCTCAAGCGGCATCTTCCAAAAAGGCTAGCGGCCAGGAACCCATTCATCACGAATCGGGTTTTCAAAATTCTAATGACACAGCGTTTACGCTGCCGTTTGAAATCGTATCAACTGCATCAGAATCAGAACGGTTTCTATCTGAATCAGAAGCTGAGACAGAAGCCCAGCTAGCAACCGAATCAGTCGCGCCTGAAGCAGATCCTATTTTAGATGATCTAAATTTAGTCTCAGATTTTGAGCTTGAGCTTGAGCTGGATTTAGCAGGCGATCTGGAAGATGCACTAGCAGATGAGTTAGCGCAAGATTTAGATCGTGACTTAGAGAGCTTAGAAGATTTAGAAGACGATCTTTTACTATCTGCTTCATCCTCTGCTGCTGTGGCCTCTGGTCAGTTTTCTCTAGAGTCAGAAGCTTTGGAATCATCGACTTCAGAGACGTCAGCGTCATCTGCTGACACAGAATATAGCTGGGATTTGCCCAGTCCTACGCCCATAAATTCCTCAAGACTCAGAGAATTATCAGACTTTGACTTGCCTACGGTAGATCTGCAACAGGATCCAGTAGCTGATGATTCTTTAGGTTTTTTTGATTTAACCGCAGAAGCGGCTACGGATTCGCAACTGGCAGAAACCATCCCAGAAACCACCTATGTAGACATTTTTGAAGAGGATCCCAGCGAGGCTCATCCGATTGAGGCTGTCGATGCCATGGAAGATCCGCTCGATCAGGCGAATGAGTTAGAGTCCCATCCGCTGGCGCATGATCTAGCGGCAGCAGCGCTGACAGATTACGATCTAGAGGAATATGGCCTCGATAGTGATCTAGAAAATGATTTAGATGATCATGAGCCGACGGTTGCTGATTTTAGCGATCGCGATTTGGTCGTGATGGGCTTAGCGGCAGCAGCGGAATCAAAGGCTGACTTGGCATCTAGTACAGATTTTCAGCAGAGCCAGACGGCAGAATCGACGCTATCAGAGTCTGACTCAGAGGATACGTCTGAGCTGGATATTGACAATTTGGCTAATCTGGCCGAGTCCAGTGAGGCCAAAGCTGAAGGCTTGGATGTTGCAGCCCTAGCGGTTGATGGCTTAGACGTTGAAGACTCAGAAGCTGAGGATTTGGGGTGTGAGAATCTAGCGGCTGAGGATGGTACGGATGAATCGTATGAAGCACAGGAAGACTATGAAGCTGAATCGTATGAAGCGCGGGAAGACTACGAAGATGACCCCGCCTATTACGAAGATGACCCCGCCTATTACTTAGAAGGTGATGCTGACGCAGACGAAGGCGAAAACACCGACGAATTGTTTGAAGATGTTGCTGCTATCGATGAAGGAGAAGTCCAAAGGCAGCGTGAGCAGTGGCAACAGCAGTCTCAGGGCAGTCCTTGGATTTTTGCGGGGGCGCTAGGGTTTGTCTTGGTGGGGGCGTTGGCTTTGCTGCTGACGCGGCCTTGTACGGTGGGGAGATGCGATCGCATCCAAACCGCCCAAACTCAGGGCGATCAGGCCCTCAGCAGCTTAGACCTGAATGCGTCTCTCACTGAAGTCACGGCGTCAAAGCAGCAGCTCAAACGCGCTGTTCAGCTTTTAGAGCCCATTCCGGTATGGTCGCCTTACTATTCTCAAGCGCAAGCGCTCTTACCTGACTATCGAGCGCAGCTGGCTACACTCGATCAAATTACTCAGGCTCAAACCATTGCTTACCAGGCTGCTCTCAAGTCTCAAGACCCGCCGCACCCACTCGATACATGGAAAAGCATTGCCGAAGATTGGCTAACTGCTGCAACAACTCTAGAAGCCGTGAGTCCTGATAGCCCCATGCGCGAATTTGCCGATCGTAAGCTGGTGGAGTACCGGGCTAGTAGAGCAACTATTTTGGTGCGCATTGATGTTGAGTCTAAGGCTGAGGTGAGCTTGCGACAGGCGCAGCAGTCGGCTGGTTTGGGCAATAAGCAGGCTGAAGCGGCTCAGTCTTTGGCCGATTGGGAAACGGCGCTGTCCTCATGGGAGCTAGCCGTTGATAGCCTCAGTCAAATTCCTCAGGGCACTCAAGCTCATGGTGAAGCTCAAAAGCTTTTGCCAGACTATCTCAAGCGGTTGGAAGAAATGCGTGATCGCACTCAGCAAGAACGCAGCGCCAACCGCGAACTCTCCCAAGCTCAGCAACTCGCCGCCGCTGCTCAGCAGGCTGAAAGCGAAGACCAATGGACGCTTTCTTCTGAAGGCTGGAAAAATGCCTTAACTCAGCTTGCTACGATTGCTACCGGCACTTTTGCCCACAAAGAAGCTCAGCCTTTAACCCAGCTTTATGCTAGCTATCTCACCCGAGCTGAAAACAATCTGCAAGCGGCCCTGCGCTTTCAGCCTTACGAACCCCAGCTCTACGCAGCCTGTAGCACCGCCGCCTCATCCAAGTGCACCTATTCTCTGCGCGACGGCCAGGTGAGACTTAACCTTGTCCAGGGCTACGACAGCGTGATTGATCAATCCATTACGCCGCCTGACCAGCGCGTTGCTATAGTGCCAGCGGCGCAGGTCGTCAGCCAGTCTAACCAGCTTTTGCAGGAAATTACGCTGCTGAGCACCCAAGCGCAAATTCCGGTAGAGCTATACGACGCTCAAGGCAGCTTTTTGGCCCGCTACCGGCCTGATCTGAATGGATTTGTCCGGTAAGCTTTACGGGATCAGCTATGTCAGGGAAAATGAGCTAGCGCCGGACTTTAGCGCGTTGGATGCTCAATGAGCTGTAGGGTATCGGTAAAAAACTGCTGTACGATGCCATGAGTCGTCACTAGCGCGGCGATCAGCGTCGCTAGTGACAGCATAAACAGAATCAAAATCTGATAGATAGCAGCCGTTACTGGATCACTGCCTGCTAGGATTTGGCCTGTCATGGTTCCTGGCAGCGTCACTAAACCCACCATAGTCATCGCGTTAATGGTCGGAATCCATCCAGCTCTAATCGCAGCTTGGCGATATGCCTGCACAGCTTGCACTGGAGTTGCCCCTAAACTCAAGTGAGTTTCAATTTCAATGCGGTTGTTTCGTAGAGCGCCCACCAACCTTTCGCCCGTCATCGAAGTGGTGGTCATGGCGCTGCCTAATACCATGACAGAGAGCGCAATGAGATAGCGTGGGTCGTACCAAGGATCAAGGCGAATGACCAGTAGGCTGACATAAGTGATGGGAATCAAAGCGCTGATCAAAATGGCTAGCCACACCCACAGCAGCAGCCGGGGAAGCTGCTGATCGATACGGCTGCGGGCTACGGTTGCGGCAATTGTTACCATGCCAATCAGGACGGCTAAAATGGCTACCGGCTGGCGAGTTGCGAAGATAAAGGCCAAAAATACCCCCGCCCCCAGTAGTTGCACAATCGTGCGGACGGTCGCGATCGCCAGCATTTTAGAAAGCCCCAGATCTTGCCAGCTAGAGAGGGCAACCGTAATGACCATCAGGCCCACAGCCATTAGCATGCCTACCAAGTTCGGCTCTATCATCTACTTGCCCTGGTTCCTTTTTACTCTTTTCAATTTTCTGCTCAGGCTTTTGCTTAATCTACGAGAATGTCATCCATATTCATGAGCTTAAATATTTTTGTATTTTTGTATACTACAATTAACAAATCTACGAATGCTGATACTGCGTGGTAAGCATCGCGGTGAAAATAGCGTTCGGACTGTTCCATACTGCCAATCCTTGAGCCTTAGCCGCTCTCGCTTAAAACGCTTTAACCTGTGACTTCACAGGTGACTTCGCTACTATGACAGGCTTTACCACGTCTCCCAATCCCGATGAAAACTTACGCTATCGAGCTAGCGATGCCAGCGCTGACCCTGATAACCCTCACAATATGCGACGGTATGATTGGCGAGCGATCGCTCGATACTATCGCTGGCGGCCAGTAGTCATAATCTGGCGCACCCTCTCAGTTTCCTGGATGCTCGGCGCATTTGCCCTCAACTTACTGAGCGATCATGCCTTTGGTCAAACCGCTCGAAACCAAGCCAAACGCGCCATCCGCCTCAGGCAAATTCTCACCCAGCTCGGCCCGACCTTTATCAAAGTCGGTCAGGCACTTTCTACCCGTCCCGATCTGATCAAGCCCAGCTTTTTAGAAGAGCTGATCAAGCTACAAGATCAGCTCCCGCCTTTTCCCAATGAAATTGCCCGCCAAACGATTTACCACGATTTAGAGCGCACGCCCGAAGAGATCTACAGTCACTTTTCAGCGGAACCTGTTGCTGCCGCTAGCTTGGGCCAAGTGTATAAAGCCCAGCTTTTTAGTGGCGAAGCCGTTGCTGTGAAAGTACAGCGCCCTAATTTGATGCCGATTATCTGCCGCGATCTCTACATTATGCGATGGGCAGCAGGCTGGATTGCGCCTTGGCTACCGTTGAATTTGGGCCACGACCTAACGCTGATTGTCGATGAATTTGGCAGCAAGCTGTTTGAGGAAGTGGACTATCTCAATGAAGGCCGCAATGCCGAAAAGTTTGCTGCTAACTTTCAAGATGAGCCGCTGATCAAGGTTCCTAGCATTTACTGGCGCTACAGCAGCACCCATGTGCTGACGATGGAATGGATTGACGGTTTCAAGCTCACCGACACGGAGCGGGTCAAGCAAGCGGGCCTAGCGACCAACGATCTCGTCGAAATTGGGGTTTCTTCGGGCCTGCGTCAGCTTTTGGAATTCGGCTTCTTTCACGCCGATCCTCACCCTGGCAATCTGTTCGCAATGGCCGATGGTCGGATGGCCTACATTGATTTTGGTATGACCGATCAGCTCGATCAAGATACTAAAGAAACGCTGGTCGATTCTGTCGTTCACTTGATTAACAAAGACTATGGCGACTTGGCAAATGATTTTGTCAAGCTTGGTTTTCTCACGCCTGATGTCGATGTCAGGCCAATCGTGCCTGCTCTAGAAGCCGTTTTTTCAGATGCGATTGGCTCTAGCGTCGGTGACTTTAACTTCAAGTCGGTTACGGATAAATTCTCGGAAGTGATGTACGACTATCCTTTTCGGGTGCCTGCTAAGTTTGCCTTGATTATTCGCTCACTGGTCACCCAAGAAGGCTTAGCGCTGAGCCTAGATCCTAATTTCAAAATTCTTGAAATTGCTTACCCCTATGTCGCTAGACGGTTGCTGACAGCTGAGACGTCTTCGCTGCGAAGCCGCCTGATTGAGGTGCTCTTTAAAGACGGACAGTTTCAGTGGACCCGGTTAGAAAATCTGCTGCTGATTGCCCGCTCAGATCAAAGCTTTGATCTGATTCCAACGGCAGGTATGGGCTTGCAGTTTTTGATGTCGGATGAAGGGCGCTATCTAACTCAGCAGATTCTGATAGCGCTCACTGAAGACAATCGGCTGCATACCGAAGAAGTACAGCGTCTGTGGCGCTTAGTGAAAGATGACTTACAGCCAGATCGCTTGCTAGGTGCGGCTTGGGAAGCCCTAGCTGACTTTTCTAAAGAGCGAGCAGTTTCGCTAGTGCCCAGCGAGTTAGTGAGCGCTTTTCAGCTAAAGTAATCTGAGGCAATCTGGCCGGATTTTTCGTTCATTCACCCCATTCTCAGCAAAGCTACCTATGTATTATTCTCAAACGCCTCCTTACCTTTTGCTAATAGTGGGCTTATTGATTGCGCTTGCATCCGGCTCAGCGTTTTCGGCTGTGCTTAAAGGGGCCGTCAGCGACTGGTATAAAAATCGCTCCACTCGCTCGATTTCAAAGCTGCAAGGGTTTGACTTACAGCTGCCGTTTGTGGGCATTTGTCTCGGTAGCCTGATGTTTTTGGCGTCGGGGATGTCAATTTTTGGCTTTACGTCTGTGATTGCCTATGGGATGGCACTGCCGCTGGTGGTATTAAGTGCTGGGCTGGTGTGGTCGCAGCTTAAAAAGAATTTGGCCAATCTAGAAAGTGGTAATACTCGCGCTTTTGAGTTAGATGGCTTCTAGATTTTATGAAGCTTCTGGCAAATAGTTTTGGACGAGTAACTTTATGGGCTGGTTTGAACGGTTTCTAGATAGGTAATTTGCCGTTGGGCAACAGCGGCCCAGTGCTCGTTTTCTTGCTCGGCGTAGGCGCTAACTGCGGATTGCAGGGCGACTTTAGCTTCACTGTATCGTTCTAGCTCAGCTAGGGTAAGCCCTTGGGCGTAGTAGGCGTGGGCAAAGGTGGGTAAAATTTCGAGGGCGCGGGTAAATTGTGCTAGAGCAGCTTCGCTTTGCCCTAGGCGTACGAGCGTTACGCCTAGACTGTAACGGGCTTCGGGGTAGTTAGCATCGAGGGCGATCGCCGCTTCCAATGCCTGCTTAGCCAAGTTCTGCTGGCCTTGCTCTTGATAAATCACCCCGACGTGGTAGTGAGGCTCGGGAGCCGCCGGGGTATAGATAATCGCCTGATTAAAGGCTGCTAGTGCAGCGGTTTGATTTCCTTTTTGGCGCTGCAACAGCCCCATATTGTACTGAGCGATGCCTGAAGTCGGATCTAGCGCGATCGCTTGGTTGAGATAGGCTTCAGCTTGTTCAAGATTGTTGCCCTCTAGTAAAGCCGCTCCTAGGTTGATGTAGGCGAGGGTGAACGTGCTATCAGCTTGGGTGGCTTGCCAAAAGGCAGTCGCAGCGGCCTGAAGCTGGTTGTCTTGACGCAGGGCAAGTCCGAGGTTGTAGTGGGCCGCTGCTGAAGTTGAATCGAGATCAGTCGCTTGCTTGAAAGCGGCGATCGCCGCTGCGACATTGCCCTGACGAATAAAGACGATTCCTGCTTGAAGGGCATCGTCGCTAGGACTTAAGTCCTTGTTCGCGGCGGCAGCAGGTTTATCTGGCGGATCTCGGTTAATGAGAGGATTGATGGGGTCTAATTTTTGAGCTTGAACAGGCGGTATCTCTACTGCACGGGCTTGGGCGATCTCGCCCATGTTCACACCCATTGAAGCCAATAGAACCCAAAAAGCCTGGCGGTGAGTGAGCCGTTTCATCATTGGCCCTCAGGTAAAGTATCTAACATTCACTTTACCAAGGTATCTAAGACGCTGCGCTTTAAGTGAATGTTTTGTACCCGTTAAGGCATTTGCAATTTATCAGTGACCTGTTAGGAACACTGTCAAAACGCACTGACCGCAGAGGTCACACTGGCCAGATCGCTAGGGGCTAAGTTGGCATTTAACACTTCGCCATCGCGAAACCACACGACTCGGCGAGTCATCCTCGCAACGTCTGGCTCATGAGTTACCATCACAACCGTAATACCGCTGTGATTGAGGGCTGAAAAAATATTGATCACGTCTTGAGTCGTTTGCGTATCGAGTGCGCCTGTCGGCTCATCAGCCAAAATCAGCAGGGGACGGTTGACAATGGCTCGGGCGATCGCTACTCGTTGCTGCTGCCCACCCGATAGCTGGTTAGGTCGATTGTGAATGCGGTTGCCTAGGCCAACTTGCTCTAGCGCCTCAGCCGCACGCGCGCTGCGTTCGGCGCTAGAAATGCCTGCATACATCATCGGCTGCTCAACGTTTTCTAAAGCGCTGAGGTGAGCAAGCAAGTGAAACTGCTGAAAGACAAAGCCAATTTTGCGGTTGCGAATGTGCGCTAGCTCATTTTCAGAAAGTTGTGCGACATCTTGCCCATCGAATAGATACTCGCCGCTAGTGGGCTTATCTAGGCAGCCGACCATATTCATCGCCGTGGATTTACCAGAGCCGGATGGCCCCATAATGGCGCAATATTCACCCTGATCGATGGTCATATCGACGTTCCACAAGGCGCGGACTTCGGTATTGCCGCTGCCGTAGATTTTACTGACTTGGCGAAATTGGATTAGGGGAGGCATAGGGAAAAGAAGAGGGCGGCAGGCGAAAGACGACGGCTTAGGCGCTACGAAGCGCGACGATGGGGTCGAGTTTGGCGGCTTGGCGGGCAGGAACGACGCCAAAAAATAAGCCAATACTGCCGGAGACGCCGACGGCGATGAAAATAGCGACCATTGAGACGCCCCCTTCAAAGGGGGAGACTGCGGCGATGAGGAAAATGCCAGAAACGCCAATGGCGGTGCCGACTAGCCCGCCAATAACGGAGAGGATGACGGCTTCGATCAAAAACTGGCTCAAGATGTCTCTTTGAGTAGCGCCGATAGCTTTGCGTAGGCCGATTTCTTGGGTGCGTTCGCGGACGGAGACGAGCATAATATTCATGATGCCGATGCCACCGACGAAAAGGGAAATGGAGGCGATCGCAGTTAGCATCAGCGTCAGCGCACTGGTAACGGTATTGGCCGTATCGAGCAGGGCGTCTTGGCTTTGGATATAGAAGTCGTCGCTGTCAGTGATGCGGTGGCGCAGGCGCAGCAGGTTGGTGATTTGAAATTCGGCAGTTGCCATGGCGGCTGGACTGTTGGCCGAGACGGAAATAAAGCCAACATCCACGCCATAGGGTGAGGTTCTCCCCACGATGCGACTGGCCAGAGTCGTCACTGGCACCATTATGGCATCGTCATAGTTGAGGCCAAGATTGGAGCCTTTTTTTTCTAGCAAACCCACGATTTGAAAGGTGATGCCTTTGATGCGAATTTGCTGACCGAGGGGGCTTTGGGTTTCAAAGAGACGTTCAGCTAGGGTGCTGCCAATGACGGCCACAAGGCTGTTGGATCGCTGATCGAGATCGGTGAGAAAGCGGCCCTGGGCCACTTCAAAGCTGCGGACGGTGAGAAAGCCTGCGGTGGTGCCGACGATGGTGGTGTTGCTGTTGCGGCTGCGGTAGGTGACGATGCCTTGCGTGCTTTTTTCGGCGGCAACGGCGGCGACCGAAGGGACTTGAGTTGCGATCGCATCGGCATCGGCAACCACTAGGGTTCGAGGCACTTCCAAATCGCCGAGCTGCCTCGCTTCACGGTTTCCGGGCACAATAAAGAGGACATTTGGGCCAAGGCTTTGAAGCTGGCCGTTGACATATTTTTGAGCGCCTTCACCGATGCCGATCATGGCAATAACGGAAGCGTTGCCAATGATAATGCCCAGCATGGTGAGGCTACTGCGAAGTTTGTTGGCGCTGAGGGTTTTAGTCGCCATTTTTAGGCTTTCGGTGAAATTCATAGCTCAGCTTTAGCAGATGTGCAACTATCCCTACAGCGTAGCGAATTCCCAAACGTCTTTACGAGCGATCCAGTAAGGCCACCTGATAAGCCAAAGCAACCCAAATTCAACGCAACGCTTTTCTAACCGAGTCGAACGTTATGTGTGCTACCGGCCCCACTATCT
>JBGTNW010000298.1:0-3324 GCA_041742865.1 Phormidesmis sp. | reverse complement strand
CTCACAACAGCTTCTTCTCCTTGGCCATAGATGGCTCGGATTTCGGCTTCGCTGAGCTGTTTCTTTTGCTTTTGATTGCCCACGACTGTGCTACAACGCATTGACTATGACAACAAGCTACTTGACTGACGGCTGCTCACTTAAAAAAATCTCTATTTTTTTAAGCCTGAGTAGTTACAAATGCAAGCTATACAATAGGCATAGTTTCGTATCGAATCGAATCTCTATGGTTGCGGCAATCGCCCGGATGGAAAGGTGGCAAAAACTTACAGACACGAACATTTTTTGTCTCCCTAGCCCTTGCCTGTCTTTGGTTTCAGTGTAGAGGCCACATGCAGCTCTTGGAGCTGACTCGACTCTACCGTTGAAGGCGCATTCGTCAACAGGTCGCGGGCCTGCTGAGTTTTAGGAAACGCTATAGCCTCACGTATAGAGTGCTCACCAGCTAGCAGCATCACCAGCCGATCTAGTCCGTAGGCAATACCGCCATGTGGGGGGGTGCCATATTCAAACGCTTCGAGCAAGAAGCCAAACTTGTCATTCGCTTCTTCAGCAGACAGTCCAATTGTTTCAAATACCTTAGCCTGCACCTCGGGCTGATAAATTCGCAAGCTGCCGCCGCCAATTTCATAGCCGTTGTACACAATGTCGTAGGCCACTGCGCGAGCAGTAGTTAGATTGCTGAGATCGGCTATATCGTCAGGATGAGGTGCGGTAAACGGGTGATGGAGAGCCTCGTAGCGGTTTTCATCGGCGTTCCATTCAAACATGGGGAAGTCTGTCACCCACAGCAGGTTGGTTTTGTTTTCGTCGATCAAATTGAGTTCTTTAGCGATCGCCTGCCGCAATTTATCCAATGTTGCATTGACTGTGCTCGTGTCACCCGCGCCAAACAACAACAAATGACCGGGCTGCGCCCCTGTGCGCTCTAGCAGAATTTGCTTTTGCTCAGGGGTAAGATTGTCTTTTATCGCGCCGATGGTGTCAATTTCTCCGCCTTCACGCACCCGAATGTAAGCAACGCCGCCCGCTCCGGCATCGGTCGCGACTTTAAACAAATCTCCTTTGGGCTTAATTCGCACATTAGAAATTGCATCATTACCGCCTGGAATTGGCAGCACTTTCACCTGTCCGCCGCTTCGCACCGCCCCTGAAAATACCTTGAATCCAGAATCTTTCACAATATCTGAAACATCGACTAGCTCTAGCCCGTAGCGCGTATCTGGCTTGTCACTGCCGTAGCGATCCAGCGCTTCTGCGTAGGTCAGCCGAGGCAATGGTAATGGGATCTCAATGCCTTTCACCGCTTTAAAGATATTAGCTAGCAGCCGCTCATTGAGAGACAGAATCTCTTCTTGATCCATAAAGCTCATTTCCATGTCGAGCTGCGTAAATTCGGGCTGACGATCTGCGCGCAAATCTTCATCGCGAAAGCAACGGGCGACTTGGTAATACCGGTCCATACCTGCCACCATCAGAATTTGCTTAAAAAGCTGAGGAGACTGCGGCAGCGCGAACCACTCACCTTCATTCACGCGCGAGGGCAAAATGAAATCGCGGGCACCTTCCGGCGTAGAGCGGGTCAGAATCGGCGTCTCGACTTCGATAAAGTCTTCGGTGTCTTCCAAAAAGCGGCGAATGGCTTTGATCACATCGTGGCGCAGGCGCAGATTTCGGGCCATGCGATCACGCCGCAAATCCAAATACCGATACTTCAGCCGCAGGTCTTCACGCACATTTTCTTCTTCAGCGGTAGAGACCTGAAACGGCAACTGCTTACGCACCGCATTCAAAATTGTCAGCTCATCGGCATAGATTTCGACTTGCCCGGTCGGCAGCTTATCATTCAACGAGTCTTCCGGGCGCTGGGTCACTCGGCCTACAACCTTCACAACGTATTCATTGCGCACCTCTTCCGCTAGCGGATAAGAGGCCGGGGTGCGCTCAGGGTCGCTGACAATTTGGACTGTGCCAGAGCGATCGCGCACATCTAAGAACACAACCCCACCATGATCTCGCCGCCGATCCACCCAACCATAGAGCGTGACCGTCTTTTCTATGTGCTCAGATCGAAGGTGACCGCAATAAAGGCTACGCATGGCAACAGGCAGGTAAACAATACCGAAAATAAAACCTTTACATTATGAAGGATGGCGACCCGTTGCGGCACACAATCTTTGCTGAGCGCTTGACCAGAACACCGCCCAAATACGCTACGCTAGCTAAAGTAGTTTCTGGTTTTGGTCAGTTTGTCAACTGCACGGCGCACCTTTCTCCACTCCGTCAGTCCAGAGCAGCCCACCCCTGCCCAAACAGCCACCTCTTTAGACTCTAAAACACCCGCTTCCAAAACGCTGTCCCCATCCAAAGTGCCTGCTCCAGCGTGGTTTACCGACCACATGCTATTTCACTACCACCGCTGCCGTCGCCGAGTGTATCTCGACAGCCACGCCGATCCCAGTGTCAAAGATCCACCCAGCGACTACTTTATTAAGCTGCGTGAAGACAGCGCTCACCATCGCCAAGCCATCCTCACTCAGTTTCAGCCCCTCAGCCGCCCCATCTACCCAAAATACGACTGGGCAGCAGGCGCTAAGGCGACTGAGCAACTAATGGCCGTTGGCACAGAAACGATCTATGGTGGCATCCTCATTATCCCCGGTCCCGGTGGTGTTTGGTACCGCAGCGAACCCGACCTACTGGTGAAATGTGCAGGCCAGTCTTGGCTAGGCGACTGGTACTATGTGCCCTACAACGTCAAACTAGGCAAAAAGCCCAAGCCTGAGTATCAGCTTGTCGCCGCTTTTAACGCCTACGTGCTAGCCGAGGTGCAAGGCGTATGGCCCGAAACCGCCGGGCTCTTTCTCAAAGAAAAGCAGTATGCCATTGACTTAGAGCGCTATATCCCTCAGCTTCAGGCCGCTTTAGACGACTGCTTAGATCTGAGCGGAGGCATTCTAAACGAGGCTTATGCCCCTGAGGTTTTTATCTCCCGCAGCCGCTGCGAGATGTGCCCTTGGCTTAGCCATTGCTACCAAGTCGCACAAGATCAAAACCATCTTTCCCTGCTGCCTGGGGTAACGCAAAAGCGCTATCCCATCTTGGTTGAAAGGGGGCTAGCAACGGTCGAAGCGCTGGCAGCAGCGGATCCTCATGATTTAGCGGCGGCCATGGCGCTTGAGCTGCCAGTGACAGAGAAAATGATTTTTCAGGCGCAGGCTAACTCGACAGGACACGCGATCGCCCGCCTCAAAGCCTGCCGCTTTCCCCTTACACCCGCAGATATTCCCACCACCGACATCGAACTCTACTTCGACATCGAAG
>JBGTNW010000297.1:0-24311 GCA_041742865.1 Phormidesmis sp. | reverse complement strand
TATTACAAATTCGGTGCCTTGATTGACTTGGGAGGTGAAGCTGAGCTGGCCGCCGTGCTTTTCGGTGATGATCTGATAGCTGATGGACATGCCCATGCCGGTGCCTTTTCCGACTGGCTTGGTCGTGAAAAATGGATCGAGAATTCGAGGCTGAATCTCGGCGGGAATGCCGCAGCCATTGTCGGCAATGCGAATGATAGCGCGATCGCCAATCAGCTCAGTGGTCACCGTAATTTGCGGTTGAAGATGATCTTCTAGGGCATCGATAGCGTTGACTAAGATATTCATAAACACCTGATTGAGCTGGCTGGGGTAGCAAGTGACGGGCGGTAAGTCGCCATATCGCTTAATCACCTCAATGGTCTGAAGGCGTTGGGTCAACTTGAGCCGGTTACTTAAAATCACCAAGGTACTGTCGATGCCTTCGTGCAGATTGACAGTTTTGGCGGCGGCTTCATCCAATCGAGAAAAATTGCGCAGAGACAGCACAATTTCTCGAATTCGCTCGGTGCCGATGGTCATAGAGTTCAGCAAGCTAGGCAGATCGGCTCGAATAAAGTCGAGATCGATGGCGGCGATATGGTCAGAAATGAGCTGATTCGATTTTGGATAAGCCTGATCATACAAATCAACGAGTTCGAGTAAGTCTTGAGCGTAGTCTTGGGCGGGCTGCAAGTTGCTATAAATGAAGCCCAGAGAATTGTTGATCTCATGGGCAACGCCTGCGACCATTTGGCCGAGACTGGACATTTTTTCGGCCTGAATAATTTGGGCTTGGGTGCGCTTGAGCTGATCTAGGCTTTGGGCTAGGGCTTGAGCTTGGCGGTGGCTTTGGGCGTAAAGATTGGCTTGGGTGATGGCGATCGCCAACTGATCGATCACCGCCCGCAAAAGCTCGATTTCACCAGCACTCCACTCACTAAAAGAGTCACCAGAAAAATCATTTGCAGCGCAATCTAACGGCTGAAGCCGATAGCAAATAATCACCCCTACTTGATCGATTTCGACAGGAATGGGCATTAAAATTTCTGAGCGAATGCCTAAGCGGGTCAAAAAAGCCTGATGCACCGGATCGCTGCACCAGCTCACATCATCTATTTTGGTCATCGTTTGATGGGCGAGTTGGCTCAGATCTAACCCCAGTCGATCGGCGGGATGGCCCCCTAGATCAATGCCGTTAGGACTCGTATCAAAAGCGTTCACCACCTTCCAAGTCAGCTTATTTTGACAGGTGCTGAGCCAAGCAAAGCCGCAATAGTCCAGCTTTAGACCTTGGTGAAGAGCCTTGATGGCGGTAGCAATGACGGTATCTAAATCTAGACTATTGCGAATTTCGGTAGTGATTTGGTTGAGCACGGCTTGGCGCTCGGCGGTGGCTTGCAAGCTGATTTCGGCGGCTTTGCGATCGCTTATATCGCGAATAACCGTTGAAAAAGACTCAATTTCACCCGCCGCAGACTTATGGCCAATAATCACCTGCGAAACCGGAATATCTCGACCATAGCGATTGCGAATCATCGATTCCCCCACCCAAATACCGCGTTCGGCGGCAGTAGGCAGGGCGATCGCGGTCGCCATTTGCTTCACAGCTGGGCTAGTGATCTCGCTCAGGTGAAACTGGTGGATTTTTTCGGGCGGGATGCCTAAGATTTGCTGCCCCGCGCGATTGAGATAAAGGTTATTGCCTGCGGCATCGGCACTACTCACCAGATCGGGCGTCGCTTCTAAAATAGCCAGTAATCTGGCCTGATTCTCTTTGGTTTCTTTTTGATCGGTGATGTCTTCAATGATGCCGACTAACCCGGAGACTTCGCTACGAGCATTGTGCAAGGGAATTTTACTGACGCTAATCCATGCCTGCCGGTTCCCGGCTTGAAGAAACGGCTCAACTACGTCAAGCTCTGGGCGATCGCCCCCCATCACCTGCCGATCGCACCGAACAAAGCGCTCTGCCTCTTGCGTTTGCCAAGGCATGTCGTAGTCAGTTTTACCGACAACTTCCGTCACATCTTCTGTGCCAGCGGTTCGAGCAAAAGCTTGATTGCACCCAAGATAGCGGCTTTGACGATCTTTCCAAAAAATAGCCATCGGCAGCGCATCGATCACCTGCTGATAAGTCATCTGAGAGGTGGCTAAGGCTGTTTCAACTGCCCGTCTCGCCGTGATCTCAGTTGCCGTGCCGATGATTTGAGCAATGTCGGCGGCGGTATTTTTCACCGGGTAAACGCTGAGGTTCCACCACGTATCGCCGGTTGTAGTAGGTAGACAAGCTTCAAACGCGACGCACTGCCCAGAACGTACGCATTGAAGATAGTGCTGATGAAAGCAGTTAGCCACGGTAGGTGAAAGCGTTTCACTGAGCCGCTGGCCTCGAATTGAGTGAACCGGGATCGGGCTGTGGGTGGCGATCGCATCATTAAACGCCACCAAGCGAAAATCTGCCCCTCCGTCAACCACGTCCATCACATAGATGCCATAGCCGGGATCGTTCCACAGCGCTGCATAAAACGCCATCGGATCGATCACAGGCACTAACTGAGAAACATCGCTCGGATAATCCACAGGCATGGCTGGTGTCACTATTGCTACACATTGAGTAGAGGCAGGAATCTGCTTTAATGTCAGCCAAATTGCTGATATTAAAGGTCGGTCAATTGTTCCTTAAGTGTTCCCAAAAGGCCAATTGGCCCTTGTTTTTGGGAGAGTGCTTTTGATTTAAGCTGGCGCACTCATTTGGTCAATGATTGGACACAAGTTGGATACGAGGGTCTGAGGCTAAAATCAGCACTATGGATCTTTTTGAGCAGCACCAGCAAGCATTGATCGAGGCAGAAGCGCCGTTGGCGGCTAGGATGAGGCCGCGATCGCTGGCAGAATTCATCGGTCAAACCGCCATCTTGGGCCCAGGCCGACTGCTGCGCCGAGCGATTGAAGCCGATCAGCTCTCTTCTTTGATTTTTTATGGCCCTCCTGGTACGGGCAAAACTACCCTGGCGCGCGTGATTGCCAACACCACCCAAGCTCAGTTTGTAGCGATTAATGCCGTACTGGGCGGTGTCAAAGATATTCGAGCGGCAATTGAGCTCGCCCAAACCCATCGAGGACACTACGGCCAGCGCACGATTTTATTTGTCGATGAAGTGCATCGGTTCAACAAATCTCAGCAAGATGCGCTGCTGCCCTGGGTCGAAAATGGCACGGTGATTCTGATCGGTGCGACCACCGAAAATCCTTTTTTTGAAGTGAATAAAGCCTTGGTGAGTCGGTCACGCCTTTTTCAGCTTAAGCCCCTAGAAGCGGCTGATTTGAGCCAAATTCTTCAGCAGGCGTTGGACGATAAAAAACGAGGCTACGGCCATCAAAACGTGCAGGTCGATCCGGATGCGCAAGCGCATTTGGTGAACATTGCCAACGGCGATGCCCGCACGCTTTTAAACGCACTCGAACTAGCAGTAGAAACTACACCCGCTGACGATGCGGGCTGCATTCGCATTACGTTACCCGTAGCTGAAGACTCAATTCAGCTACGGGCCGTCCTTTACGATAAAGAAGGCGATGCGCATTTCGATATTATCAGCGCCTTTATCAAAAGCGTGCGTGGATCTGATCCAGATGCGGCGCTGTATTGGCTAGCGCGAATGGTGTATGCCGGAGAAGATCCGCGCTATATTTTCCGGCGCTTGGTAATTTTGGCCTCAGAAGATGTGGGTATGGCCGATCCGAATGCAGTGGTGGTCGTCAATAGCTGCGCGGCGGCTTTTGATCGGGTGGGAATGCCAGAGGGGCGCTATCCGCTCGCTCAAGCAACGCTGTATTTGGCTAGTGCACCTAAAAGCAACAGCGTCATGGCATTTTTTGATGCGCTAGCGGCCGTAGAACGGGAGCGCGAGGGCGAGGTGCCGAATGCGATGCGCGATGCGACTCGCGATCACGCGGGATTTGGGCATGGGTCGGGGTATCTGTATCCCCATGCTTATCGTGATCATTGGGTAGCGCAGCAGTATTTGCCAGGAAGCTTGCAGGGCCAGGTCTTTTATCAGCCGTCGAATCAAGGCTACGAGGCTAGCATTCAGACGCAGGTGGCTCGGCGCAGAGAAGCCCAGCTAGCGGCTTTGGTAGAGGCCAGTCAGGTGCGATCTACCGCTTGGTCGGAGCCGGAAGCGCTGACGTTTGGGCCAGTCAATGCGAGAGAACAAAAGTGGTTGCAGCGGGCCAGTGGAGGGCTCGGTGAGCAGATGGGAGAAGTGCGCGATCGCCTCTTCCAAACGCTGCGCTGCCAACGCCACCATATTTTGCTAGATCTCAACGCTTGCAGCGGTCTGCTGACTTGGGAGGCCGTGCGCCTTGCCCCAGAAGGCGGCGTCTTTAGCTGCGTAACCACCGACAAAGACTACCAAGCGCTAAAAGAACAATCCGCTTTGCTGAGCGAATTATCTCGCCCCACAATTGTCAAGGTCAGAGCAGACAATTGGCTAGCAGCACTCAAACAACAAACTGAAATAGATTTTCCTATTTTATTTGACGGCATCATTGGACGGAATACCTTGATGGCATTACCCAACAAACTCGCCGCAATTGAGCAGTTTCGTCAGCTCTTAAGTCCAACCGGACAGCTCGTACTAGCCGAATCTATTCCGTCTCGCGGTCAGAGACTCTCGCAATTGTTGGATGCTTCTCAAATAAAGCCCGATCTCTTTAAACAGCTGATTGCCGCTGAAAATCAGCTATTTCAAAGTTCACACCATTCAACAGATGCGATGCTCAATTGGGATGTGCCCGATTTACAGCGAGATTTTGAAGCGGCGGGTTTGAACTGTCAGATTGAAACTGCGACCTTCAAAATGCCGCTAGTGGTTACCTCAGCGCTGCTAGAGCGGTGGTTAGGCGAATCAGGAAAATACCGTCAGCTTTTGGCAGACCAAAACTTAAGCTCACAAGAAATTGATCTTATCAGTCAGCATTTCACTCGGCAGTTAGCCAATCAGCGTGTCTTGTGGAATCGAAGCATTGCTTTTATCCAGGGAAGTTTTGACAGATGAAGCGCTGAGCGTTGAATTGTGAATGAGTTATGGAGCGGACAACACATACAACAATGTGTGCAGTTAATGACTTATCGCTATATTCTGATACGTTTGGTTACATCGCTTAAGCGATTTAAAGAGCAAGTCTGAAGGAAAAGTGTAGATCCTTAGCTTTTGGAGTTTTGTCTCTATAACTAAGCTAAAAGAGAACTAAGTTAAAAGAGGCAAATAATTTCTGCTTCACTGCTTCACCGCTGCATAGATTGCGCTTTAAAAGCTTAGGCAATTTGCACGCTTTGCGGCAAACCTTCACAGCCCTGACTTGACCTAAACCCAACCTATCTAAATTTTGCTTATGGCTGCTCTAAAAATTGGTATTAATGGATTTGGCCGGATTGGCCGCCTCGTTTTTCGGGCGGCGGTTAACAACAGCAATATCGAGTTCGTTGGCATTAATGACTTGGTTGCGCCAGAGACACTCGCCTACATGCTCAAGTATGACTCGACTCATGGCACCTTCCCTGGCGATGTCGAAGCCCGCGATAACGGCATTATTGTCAATGAGCAGTTTATCCCTTGTACGGCCATTCGTAACCCGGTAGAGCTGCCTTGGGGTGAATTGGATACTGATTATGTCGTGGAATCGACCGGTCACTTTCTCACACATGACACAGCTAATGCCCATTTGGTGGCGGGGGCTAAGCGCGTGATTCTCTCGGCTCCGACCAAGAGCCCGGAGGCGGTGCGCACTTTCTTAGTGGGGGTGAACCATGAGACGTTTGATCCGATGAGCGATCGCATTGTTTCTAACGCTAGCTGCACCACCAACTGCCTTGCCCCCATTGCCAAAGTCATCAACGACAGCTTTGGCCTAGCCGAAGGGCTCATGACCACCATCCACGCCGCTACTGCCACTCAACCCACCGTTGATAGCCCCGGCGGTAAAGATTTGCGCAGTGGCCGAGGCGCAGGCCAAAATTTAATCCCGGCATCTACCGGCGCGGCCAAAGCAGTGACTCTCGTGCTGCCAGAACTTGCTGGCAAGCTCACAGGCATGGCCGTCCGCGTCCCGACGCCGAATGTCTCGGTCGTCGATCTTACCTTCCGCACCGAGCGCGCCACTAGCTACGACGAAATCTGCACTCAAATGCGCGAGGCTTCTTTAGGTAGCCTTCGGGGCATTTTGGGCTACACCGATGAGCCGCTAGTCTCTTCCGACTTCAATGGCGATCCTCATTCCAGCATTTTTGATGCCAAGGCCGGGATGGCGCTCAATGATCGCTTTTTCAAGATTTTGGCTTGGTATGATAATGAGTGGGGCTATTCTAACCGCGTGATGGATCTGATGCTGTACATGGCTCAAGCGGAAGGCATTCTGGCTGACTCAGCGGTGCCTGCAATGGCGATCGCTTAAAGCGCTTTAGACATTCACTCTTTAGACATTCAAATTGGACATTTAATGTAATTTTCCATACAGGAAATTGTTCTAAATTACGGATGCGAGAATGAACTGTGTAGATTAATTCTTCAGGGTTCATTCTCATTGGGCTCGTTAATCTATTTACAAAGCTATTTACAAAGTACTGTGATGATTAACCTGCTGTAGATAAGAGTTTATGCCGCTTGATTTACCTCGTTTCTATCGTGCTGCCAATCCTAGTCGCCCGCTGGAGGTGACCAAGCTAGAAGATCGGCGCTATTACATTGATTTTGCGTCGGTCAGAGGCGGTGATATTGTCAGTGAGCTGGGCCGAACAATTGCGCGGCTGTCGCCAGATGAGCCAACAACTCAGCTGTTTACCGGTCATATTGGCTGTGGCAAATCGACCGAATTATTTCGATTGAAAGGCGCGCTAGAGCAACAGAACTTTCATGTGGTGTATTTTGAGTCAGATCGTGACTTGGAAATGGCGGATGTGGATGTGAGCGATATTTTGCTGATGATCGCTCATCAGGTGGCAGAAAGTATTGAATCGGTGGGGATTCGGCTGCGGCCTACCTACTTAGAGAAGCTGTTTCAGGGGTTGCTAGAGATACTGCGATCGCCATTAGAAATCAAAGATTTCAGTTTTTCGGTCGGGATCGCAGCGATTACCGCAAGGGCCAAAGAGAGCCCGGAAACGCGCAGTCAGCTCCGGCAGTATTTAGAGCCGCGCACAAAAAGCATTATTGACGCGATCAACCAAGAGATTTTGGCCGCCGCGATCGCTCAGCTCAAGGCCCAAGGCAAACGCGGGCTGGTGGTAATTGCGGATAATTTGGATCGAATTGACGCGGTGCGTCGAGCCGATGGGCGCTCTCAGCCAGAATATCTGTTTGTAGATCGCGGTGAACAGCTTAAGCGGCTAGATTGTCATCTGGTGTATACGATTCCGCTGTCGCTCATTTTTTCAAATGATCTGCCTCGGATGTCGAATCGGTTTGGGACTGCGCCCAAGGTGCTAGCAATGGTGCCGGTGACCACGCGCACGGGTGAATTTTCGCCCAAAGGGCGATCGCTTTTGCAAAAAATGGTGATGGCGAGGGCGTTCCCGACGTTGAAAGAGCGCGATCGCTGGCAGCAAATTGGCGAAGTCTTTGACTCGGCGGATACACTCATGCGCCTTGTTGCTATCAGCGGAGGCCACATGCGAAACCTGATGCGGCTGCTGTACGGCTGCCTCCAAAAAATCGATCCGCCTATCACTCAAGACATTTTAGAATCTGTGATTCGAGATGAGCGCGATGCGCTGCTAGGGTTGATCAATGTGCATGAATGGCAGCTTCTATTTAATGCCATTAGCGAAAGTGGTGAAGAGGGCAATGAAGCCTATAATCCGCTACTGCGCAGCTTATTTTTGTACGAATATCGAGATCAGGACGGGCGTTGGTTTGGGCTCAATCCGGTGCTTGCCGAAACCAAACGCTATCGGCTATGGCAGTCTAGTCGCTTGGAAGAACCTCGCTCTTAGCCGAACTAACGTTTGGCTTGAGCGGTAGAATACGAGCAAATGGCTGCCAAACTGTGCCCATGATGAACGAACCGCTCTCATCTCATTTAGAGATGGTCACTTACAACAAAAATGCGCTCAACAATCTGCGGCGGGCCATCGTCTTAGGTCAGGGCCAGTTTTCGTTAATTTTGGCGCGCGTAAACTACCGGCATTTGCGTCAGGTGCTGCTACAGGAGATCGCCCAACATCTGCGAGTTAGCATCGTAGCCCTGCCGCCTACCGCCAGCCGATTGCGAGACATGCTGCTACCCGCCGCCGCGCTCGCATCCCAGCCGATTGTTCCTCCGCAAGCGCTGATGATCACTGGGTTAGAAGATATTCTGGCCCTAGAACCCTTGCTCAAATCTGCTAATTTAGGTCGCGACGAACTCCCCAAAACCTTTCAGCATCCGGTCGTGCTGTGGGTCAATGACACCATTCTTCAGCAGCTTAACCGTTACGCCCCCGATCTCAAAAGCTTTGCCGCGACCCCCATCCGCTTTGAATATCCCATTCGGGCTTTGATTGCCGCGCTCACGGCTCAAGCCAATAGCACTTTTCACCAGCTATTAGAAACCAAGCAAAATTCACAAAACTCTCCTCATCCTGCCTATATTACGTCCGGTGATTTATTGCTTCCCCAGGAGCTAGTGTTCGCGCTAGATCAACTCGATCTAGCGCCTAAAAGCCAAGACTTAACCGTTGACAAAGCCCTAACCGCCGATCTGCTTTTTTTGCAGGCCCGCAATCTACAGCAACAAGGTGAATGGCTGCGATCGCGCAGCTACTACGAAAACAGCCTTACCTATTGGCAGACTCTCCATCCACCTGGTATCCCGCTATTTTCCACCTCCCTTACCGCCCTAGACAAACAAGCCATTCTGCTGTTTCATCTCGGTTTGTGGTGGCGTAACTACAGCAGTAAGCCCAAAAATAAGGGTCAGAATCAGGGTCAAAATCGGGAGCAAAACGAGCATCAAAATTACGAAAAAGCGCGGCAATACTTTGAATCGTGTCTGGCTACTTTTTGGCAACAAAATCGCCCTGATCGAGTCGGACAGTTTATGGTATCCCTTGCCGAAGTGCTGCGAAAGCTGGAAGATTGGCCTGCACTCACAGCGCTTGCCCAAACCGGCATCACCCTTCACCAACAAGATCCCATCCAGCTAGCGCGTCATTATGGCTACCTTGCAGAAGTGGCACTAGCCCGTGCCCAAGTCGAGCCTCTAAACAGCGATCTAAACAACCCCTTAAGCGATGATTTGAATGAAGCTAAAAGCTTTGCAGAACAAGCCTTAGCGCTTCATAAAAGCCAGCTGGATACCCCTAGATTACGCCATGCCCAGGGTCGCTATCGATACTTACTAGCGACGGCCCAGCAGCTTCAAGGGCAGCCAGAACAGGCACTCGCTCAGCTCGAAATAGCAAAGTTAGAAACTAATCCCCGCTACGATCTCGAACTTTATCGCAATATTTTAGATCGGCTTTGGCATCTGTATTTTGAGCACAAGCGCTATGCTCAGGCATTTGAAATTAAGCTTGCCCAGCGTCGAGTTGACAATCTTTTTGGCCTCAGAGCCTTTATCGGCGCAAGCCCGATTCAGCCGCTACCCATTCAGCCACCGCCCATTGAGTCCCTTAGTTCAGTGGCAAAAACGATTGGTTCCGCAGATTTTCTGACGGCTCCATCGCCTTACTTATCGCTAGAAGAACAACATCTAGCAGCTGAGATTAAAGCCTCTGGTCGGTTGCCAGACATTGAAGCGCTCATTGGCCGACTCTCGCAGCCGCGCTACCCGATTGTGGTCATTCACGGTCAGTCCGGCGTCGGGAAAAGCTCTATGCTCAGAGCTGGGTTGGTGCCGCGACTGCGAAGCTTAACGAGCGAGGGCAGGGGAACGTTGCCTGTATTGATTAATAGCTATGGCGATTGGATGGCTCAAGTAGAAGGCGCGATCGCCCAGAGTGATACTTCAATTAGTTCAACTAGTTCAACTAGGCCAACAATCAATCCGACTCTCATTGATCGTCTAAAGCTCGCTCCGCAAGAACAGTATCAGCAGATTGTATTAATTTTCGATCAGTTTGAAGATTTTTTTTACGAGCGTTCTGAAATTGAAGACAGGCGCGAGCTGTATATTTTTTTGCGTGACTGCTTAGAGTTACCCTACATAAAAGTTGTGCTTTCGCTACGCGAAGACTTTTTGCACTACCTTTTGGAGTGGGATCGCAATGCCGACTTGAGTATTATCGACAATGATATTTTGAGCAAAGAGATCCGCTATTATTTAGGCAATTTGATGCCTAAGGCCGCTGAAAACTTGATTCGCTATCTGACTCAATCAGCCGCTTGGGAGCTAGAAGAGGGACTGATTACGGCGCTAGTAGATGACTTGGTAACCCAGGCCGGAGACGTTCGACCGATTGAGATGCAGCTAGTAGGCGCGCAGCTACAGCGAGAAGGCATTACAACGCTTGCAGCCTATCAGCAGTTGGGGCGATCGCCCAAAAATAAGCTACTCAAAAACTTTGTCAGCAGCGTCGTTCATGACTGCGGCCCCGAAAATAGCAGCATCGCTCAAGCGGTACTGTATTTGCTCAGCGAAGGTCACAACCGCCCGCTCAAAAGCTATCTAGAGATAGAAGAGGCGCTAGTACTCGCGAATATGACAACCGAGTATAAGCAAATAGAAGAACAGATTTCAAAAGATTTAATCGCGCTTAAAGGCGATCGCGAGGTTTATCACGGAAGCGCCGAAGAAAGCACCGAAGAAAACGCCAAAGAAAACAGCGGTGAAAGCAACAACTCAATATCGCTCAGCCAGCTGCCGCTAGTGCTACACATTCTAATGGGCTCGGGCCTGATTTTTGAGGTGCCGGAAGTATCAGGCGTACGCTATCAGCTAGCGCATGAGTATATCGCTAGCCTTGTGCAGCAGCAGCCGAGTGACTTTATTGAAGCGATCAAAACCGAGCGCCAGCGCCTTCGGCTAACCGAAGAACAGCTCAGACAAGCCCTAGCCGCCCAGTCAGATTCGGCTGTGCAAACAACGCTTGCTCGCCAGCAAACCAAAATTGCTGAAATTAAAGCGCTGATTTCATCGGCTCAGTCGCTGCATCTGTCGGGACATGACCTAGAAGCACTCGCCAAAGCGATGCAGGCTGCCAGCCAAATTACAGATAGCCACGATCCTTTGCTAAAGATGCAAGCAGCGCTGCGCTTAGACGCTTCGCTCAGAGAGAGTCGAGAAAAAAATGAGCTGACGGGCCATCGCGATTGGGTATTAGCGGTTGATTGTTCGCCCTCTTTTTTACCCTTTATGGCAACTGCTGATCTAGCGCCTAGTGTTGATATAACTCACCTAATCGCTTCTGGCAGTGAAGATAGCACCATCAAACTGTGGGATCACCGGGGTAGGCTCATACAAACGCTCAGCGGCCATCAGGCAGGCGTTGTCGATGTGCGTTTTAGTCCCGATGGCGCGTATCTAGCTAGCGCTAGCCTCGATCATACGGTGCGCTTGTGGGGCCCCCAGGGAGAATTTATTCGCGCTATAGAGCATCCTGCGGCCAGCGTCACGAGCATTAGCTTTAGCCCTACTGAACCAATATTGGCTGCGAGCTACAGCGATTCTGATGTGCGCCTGTGGCGGCTAGATGGCACGCTGGTGAGCACCTTGCAGGGCCATGAGGATTGGGCTCGAACCGTGGCTTTTAGCCCCGATGGCCAGATTGTCGCAACCGGCGGCGAAGATCAAACTGTGCGACTTTGGACACTAGCAGGAGACATGTTGCAGGTGCTGCGCGGATATCGGGGATGGGTGCGCAGCGTGGCCTTTAGCCCCGACGGTCAAACAGTGATTTGTGCCGGGGATGCAAGCAGTCTGCGGCTGTGGACTATTGATGGCCGTAAGCTGAAAACGTTCTATGGCCACGAAGATTGGGTGCGCAGCGTCGCGTTTAGCCCCGATGGTCAGCGGATTGCTTCAGCTAGTGACGATCAGACGGTGCGCATTTGGCGGTTGGATGGCACCGTAGAACAAATTTTTGATCAGCGCAGCAGCGTTCACAGCTTGGCGTGGAGTGCAGATGGAGCGTCTGTGGTGTCGGGAGGAGATGATGATCAGGTGCATATTTGGCGGCTGATGGGGCCATCAGCATCTATCGGCTATGGCCATGTGGGGATTGTGTGGGGAGCCCGCTGGGGGACTGGTAATCAGCCTACTGGCAGTCAGACTGCTGGCAATCAGGAGAATAAAATTCTCTCGGCAGGGGGAGATGACACGATTAGGCTTTGGCGCGATAACGGTGAGCTGTTGAAGTCTATTGAGGGTCATCAGCGGAGTGTGCACAGCGCGGTGTGGAGCCCCAAAGGAGATACTTTTGCCTCAGCAAGTGCAGATCACTCGGTGCGACTTTGGACGGGTGCAGGCGATCTGATCGCGGTGCTATCGGGCCATGAAAGTTCGGTTTGGCAGGTGGCTTATAGCCCAGATGGCCGGTGGTTGGCTTCGGTGAGCAGCGATCGCACCCTTCGCCTGTGGACAGCCCCAGAAGGTGAGCTGATCCAAACCTGGACAGGCCATACCGATACGATTTGGCACGTGAGCATTAGCCCCGATGGTCAGCATTTAGCCACTGCGAGTGAAGATGGCACGCTGCGCTTGTGGCATCGTGACCAAGGGCTACTGCAAACGCTAGCGGATCACGCAGGCGGCGTTTGGTGCACGCGCTTTAGCGCCGATGGGCGCTGGCTGGCTTCAGGCGGAGCGGATAGTGTGATTCGCTTATGGTCGATTAAGTCGATTAATCAGCCACCAAGCCATGGGTCAAATCCACACAATCAGTCAGATCAATCCCTGCTGATTGAGTCTAATCCTTGGCTGCTGCGCGGCCATCGCGATTGGATCAGAAGCTTGAGCTTTGATCCGCAAGGTGCGTTTTTGGCCTCTGGCAGTGATGATGGGGCGCTGCGGCTGTGGTCACTGCCAGCAGCAGGTGAAGCCACCATTGGTCAAATGCTGCTGCCGCCGCTGACGGGGCATGAGGGGGTAGTATGGGATGTCGATTTTGACAGTACCGGGGAGCGGATTGTTTCGGCGAGTGGAGACGGGACGGTGCGAATATGGGATTTGCGGCTAGCGGCGCTGATGGAAAAGGGCTGCGATTGGCTAAAAGATTGGCTATTGGCAAAACCGGAGCTGGCAAAGCAGATTTGTAAGGCTGTTGACGAAGATATCTTTTGAAGGTGTTTTGTGAGCGGGTTTTGTGAGCCCTGACCGCTATTCATCTAAAGGAATTTGAACAGTAAACGTGGTGCCTTTATCAGTGCCAGCGCTTGTGGCATGAATAGTGCCGCCGTGGCTAGTAACAAGCTGTTGAACAATTGCCAAGCCCAGCCCAAGTCCGCCAAATTTTCGGGTTGTAGAATAGTCTTCTTGGCGAAATCGCTCGAATACGTAGGGTAAAAAATCGGGCTGAATGCCTATGCCAGTGTCGGTTACTTCGATTTGTGCAGCTTTGGTAGAGACTTGGCCGTCTGTTTGAATGGCTGTTTTGTTATCTGTTTGAACGGCTGTTTGGACGGCTAAGCTTGAAGCCATCAAAGCAACTGAAACAACGCTTAATGAGACCGTAATTTGTCCCCCTTCCGGGATAAATTTGACGGCATTCGACAGCAAATTCCAGACAATTTGTTGTAGCCTACCAGCATCGCCATTGACCATAATGGGTTCGATGGGTAGCTGCGTTCTGATGGTGATCGCCTTAGCTTCAGCCGCTAGCTGAACAGTTTCAATCGCGGCGATAATGGTAGGTGCTAGCGAGACGGGCGCTTTTTGTAAGCTCAGTTTACCGCGCAAAATTCGAGAGACATCCAGCAAGTCATCTATCAGCTGTACCTGCAGCTTGGCATTGCGTTCGATTACGCCGAGCGCATGATTGGTTTTTTCTGGAGGAAGGGTGCCTTTGCGCAAAATTTGGGCCCAGCCAACAATCGGGTTGAGCGGCGATCGCAGCTCATGAGACACTACGGCCAAAAATTCATCTTTAATCCGATTGGCTTTTTCTGCCTGCTGACGGGCCGTTTGCGCCTGAGCCAACAGATCGGCCTGCTGAGCCTGGTCTCGCTGACGCTGTAGCTCCGTAGAAAGGCGCAGGCTGAAAATGGTCAGCAGTGATTCAGTTAAATGAGGATTGTTTAACGGCTTAGTGTCCATCACCCCCAGCACGCCTAGGGGCTCACGGCGATGGTCAAAAATGGGAATAGCAGCGTAGCTTTCCATCCCCAAATCGGCAAGCATCGACATTTTGGGAAAGCGGGCCGCCAGTTCGCGGTCGTGCCAGCAGAGCGATCGCCGCTTTAAAATTTCCGCACAGGGCGTATGCTGTAGATCATATTCAAAATTATCCACAATTTTCCCCTGATGGCAGACGGCCAGGGTCTTCATCCGGCTTGTCGGCTCCGGCCGATCAATCAGTGAAATGTAAGCGAAGTCAACGCCGAGCGCTTCAGTAAACTGCTGCACCAAAGACTCAAAAAAAGCGTCCCCGGAGGTGGCGGCGAGGCCGTAGGAGACGGCTGTGAGTGCGCCATTGGTAATCGCGACTTGGCGAGCCGACAGGCGCAGATCCAAAAGGTGCATAACTTGGCGGCTTAGCGCCTGAAGATTGTCGATTTGATCGGCGTTGAGCTGCCGGGGCTCGAAATCCACAATGCAGATAGTGCCAATGGCCTGCGCTTGAGCGGTAATCAGCGGCACACCCGCGTAAAAGCGCAATCCCATTGACTCAATGGCTGGATGGCTGTGAAATTTGGCGTCATTCGGCGCGTCGGTGACCACTAATGGCTGACCTTGCTCGACGACAAACGGACAAAAGCCTTGCTCTAAAGGAGCCGTGGTCATCTGTGCGCCAAAGGCTGATTTAAAGTACTGGCGATCGCCATCTACGAAGGTAATGATGGCGACAGGCACTTTACACAGGCTAGCGGCCAGCTGCGTGAGATCGTCAAAAGCCTGCTCAGACGGCGTATCGAGAATGTCGTATTGATGCAAGGCCAAAAGTCGCTCAGGCCGCTGGCTAGCTGCTAGCACAGAGTCTAAAGGTGATTCTTCTAAAGGTGATTCTACGGATGAAATCGGTTCTTCGAGCATTTACCTATAGCCATACGGCGCTTTTGGGAGATTGTAGCAATCCTAACGCCTATTTTACGCAGGCGCGGCAGCTAAATCAGACGCCGAATCAGGCCCCTTATTCAGTTGTTCAACAATGAGCGTAATTAAGCTACTCGGATCAATCGGCTTGGTCGCATGGCAGTGGAAGCCAGCAGCGAGGGCCTGCTGCTGATCGAGTTCTCCGGCGTAGGCGGTCAGGGCGATCGCCACAACTTGTCCCCCTTGCGCCACCGACAATTGTCGAATCTCTCGCATCAGGCTGTATCCGTCCATTTCAGGCATACCAATATCGCTGATGATGACATCAGGGAGATCAGATGAGCGCGATCGCAAAAACGCCAACACAGCCGCACTAGAGGTAAAAGCACTCACCCTCGCTCCAGCTTGCTCTAGCGCAAACGTTGTAATTTCTTGAGAATCCGCGTCATCATCAACAGCCAAAATGTGTAGCCCGCTCAAGTCTGTATTAGGCTCTGCGGAGCATATTGTCTCCGCGCCAGAGGTGCCAACCGCCAGCGGAATAGAGACCGTAAAGGTGGCTCCTTGGTTTTCACCTGGGCTATCCACTTGAACCGTCCCGCCGTGCATCTCAACAATTTGACGGGCAATGGCAAGGCCCAACCCTAAACCGCCAAATTGACGAGTAGTGGAATAGTCTTCTTGGCGAAAATGCTCAAAGACATAGGGTAAAAATTCAGCGCTAATGCCTTTGCCGGTATCAGCCACTTGAATGCGGGCTTGGTTTCCCTCAGTGGCGGTTGTAATCCTTACCGCACCATTGGGAGGCGTAAACTTGACGGCGTTAGAGAGCAAATTCCAAATCACCTGCTGTAATCTACCCGCATCGCCAACAATCGTGCAGGTTTGTGAAACCAGCGTGACCTGAATAGATTTAGCTTCGGCAGCTAGACGGACAGTTTCGGCGGCGGCGGTAATCACCGCGTTTAGATCAACAGATTTGCTTTCTAGGCTGAGTTTGCCGCGCAAAATTCGCGAGATATCGAGCAGATCGCCAATTAGCTGCACCTGAAGCTGAGCGTTGCGTTCGATGGTCTCAAGCGCATAGGTTGTTTTTTCGGGCGTGAGGGTGCCTCGCCTTAAAAGCTGTGACCAGCCGAGAATTGGGTTTAAAGGCGATCGCAGCTCATGAGAAACCACTGCCAAAAATTCATCTTTAATGCGGTTGGCGCGTTCGGCGGCCTCGCGGGCGGCTTGCTCTTGTTTTAAGAGCTGTTCTCGCTCTGCTTCCCGCTGCTTTTGTTCGGTCACATCGCGGCCCACACAGTAAAACAGATCGGCCTCTGGGGTAATAATCACATTCCACGAAATCCAGCGAAAACTGCCGTCTTTATGGCGATACCGGCTTTCATATTCGACTAAATTTTGCCCTTCAGTAAGCGTTTGAACCACGGCAAGAGTTGCTTCGACGTCATCCGGATGAACAAAGTTGAGGTAGGGCTGGGCCATGACTTCTGCGGCACTAAAGCCGAGATTTTTTTCCCAGGCGAAGCTAACGTAGGTAAAATAGCCTTCGGCGTTGGCAATGCCAAAGATATCAGGCGATAGACTAAAGAAGCGATCGCGCTCTTCTGTGACTCGCTTCAGCGGAGTCAAATCCAAACAGATGCCAATCGCCTCTTCGGCCTGATTGTACGGCTTCTCTAACATTGCGGCTGCGAGTAAAATCGGAATTCGCCGTCCGCTGGCATGTTTCAGCACTTTTTCATAAGGGGTGCAAACACCTTCTGTTTTGAGCTGTTCTAAAGCTTGTGGATTAGGCAAACTATGGTCGGCAGGGGTGAGCTTTTGCCAAGTGACTTCACCGGCAACAATTTGATCGCGGCCATAGCCCACTAGCTCAGTAAAGTAGTCATTGGCATAGTGTAATTGACCCTGAATATTGCCAAAGACAACGCCAAACATACTGGATTCAACCACTCGCCGAAACCGCCACTCGCTGGCCTTAATCGCTTCTTCAGCCTGCCTGCGATCAGTAATATCAATCACAACGCCCACCATGCGTTGGGCTTTATTGTCGTCATCGCAGTCTAAATAAGCCCGCGAAACCACCCAGTGAGTGCTGCTGTCGTCCCACAGGGTGCGGTATTCGACGTCGTACGGCGCGTTTTGTTGCAGCGCGGCTTGAATAGCGGCTTCTACCCAGTCTCGATCTTCAGGGTGGATGCGCGAAATTAAGGTGCTGTAGGCAAAGTCGGCATCTACCGGTAAACCGTAGTTGATTTTGCACTGCTCAGAAGCCGAGAATGTGAGTGTACTAGCATCTAGCTGCCAGGATCCAATTCTGCCGCTTTTGAGGGCTAGCTCTAGCTGCTGCTGACTATCCCGTAGGGCCGCCGCGTTTTGGATCAAAGCGGCCATGCGATCGCGCTCAGCGGCATGGGCTTTGGCATTGATGATGGCCTTTTCGACATGGGTAGTCGCCAGATCAAAAAAGCCCTGATAGTCGTCATCAAAGGGCTGTGTGGGGCTAACAGCCATCACCAGGAGGCCAATCACCTCCTCAGAATCGGGCTGTATCAGGGGTCTGATCACGGCAGTGGAAAGCGGCTGTTTCCAGAGGACAGTGGGCAGATCTGTAAATTGTTCAAATTGTTCGGCCAAATTTTCGACGATCTTTTTGGCTTTGCGGTGATAGACCTCTGTTAGCGGCCAAACGGTGTCGCTAGCCGTGAGATCAATTATCACGGGGCTAGCGGCAGTATCGGGCTCAATGCCTGTGCTGCTCGTGAGCCGAGCCAGTTGATGATCGACGAGATACAGCAGCGCGAACGGAATATCTTGAGGGTTGCCCGCCAGCGAGGTGATGGCCATCCGGCAGGCTTCGTCTAAAGATTCAATCGGGGCGAGGATGTCGTCTAGCGATCGCAGCGTCCGTAAGCGGCGATCGCTCAGCACCTGATGCGTCGTGTCGCTACAGGCACAAAAAATGCCGCCAACTTGGCCAGTATCATTGCGCACCGGGCTCAAGCAAAAGCTGTGATAAGACTCCGCCAAGCCGCTTGCTTGTGGCACAAATCGCTGCAAGTCACTAGCGCCAGCCGAATCACCTAATTCCATCACCTGCTGGGCTATGGGACCGAGCTTAGCCCACACATCTGTCCACACGTCTGAACCGGCTGCCCCTAACGCTAGCGGATGCTGATTGCCTATCAATGTACGGCAACTATCGTTGTATAGCATCGTCAAGGACTTTCCCCACATTATGAACATGGGATGGCTAGAGCCTAAAATCACATTTACCATGATCTGTAGGCTTTGGGGCCAAGCCTCTACAGGGCCCAAGGGCGTAGTGTGCCAGTCATGGGCGCGAATGCGATCACCCATCTCACCGCCACCGATAAAAGCTGACGGTGCACCGCCTGCGGATGCAGATGTTCTAGGAGCTACGTCATTCACTATCAAATTATCCTAGATCCTTAGAGCTATTCAGTAAGATCATTCGGCCAAGGTCTTTTAAAAGCAGATCTATAGAATGCTTATCGTGAACCTTAAACTTATGAGTCTTACATTATGGACTCTCAGGACGTTGATAAGACATATTATCTAACATTTCTTGCTGCCTTTGCAGTGGCGTCTGTGCCTTTCCATAATTCGCCGATAATGCTTAAAAGTCGGCCAGGATCGACGGGTTTAGAAACGTGGCACTGAAAACCAGAGGCAAATGCCCGCTTAACGTCGATTTCGCCCGCATAAGCAGTGAGGGCAATCGCTTTTAGTCCACCGCCTTGATCTGAAGGCAAGGCCCGCACCCGCTGCATCAGCATGTAGCCATCCATTTCGGGCATTCCAATATCACTGATGAGTAGATCTAGCGGCTGTTGAGCGATCGCGGCTAGCGCTTCGACCCCTGAGCTCACCGTGATGACCTGTGCGCCTGCTTGAGTTAGGGCATATGCCGTGATTTCTTGCGAATCAACTTCATCATCAACCACCAAAATTTGCAACCCATACAAATTTCCAGAATCTGACGATGAGACTTTGACCGGCAGATCTATCAGGATTGGATCAGCTAGCGGAATCTTAACAGTAAAAGTAGCGCCTTGATCTTCTCCCTTGCTCTCAACGGCGATGCTACCGCCGTGAAGCTCCACAATTTGCCTTGAAATAGCTAGCCCTAGGCCGAGTCCACCAAACTGCCGCGTAGTGGAATAATCTTCTTGGCGAAAATGTTCAAAAACATAGGGCAAAAATTCGGCGGTAATCCCTTTACCGGTATCGGCTACTGTCATCACCGCACAGCGAGCTTCGGCTCGAAGAGAAACGACAACTTCTCCAGATTCTGGGGTGAACTTAATGGCATTAGACAACAGATTCCATACCACCTGTTGTAATCTACCCTCATCGCCATTGATGGCGCAGGGCGACAGCGCAGTAGTGACTTTGATTGACTTAGCTTCTGCCGCTAGCCGAATGGTTTCTAAGCCCGCTGTGACAACATTGCTCAGATCAATTGGATTTTCAGTCAGGTTCATTTTGCCGCGCAGCACTCGCGAAATATCCAACAGATCGTCAATGAGCTGCACTTGAGAGCGGGCATTGCGTTCAATACTTTCTAGCGCTTGGGCGGTTTTTGGGGGGCTCAGCGATCCACGCTTTAGCAGTTGCGACCAGCCCAAGATCGGATTCATCGGCGTCCGCAACTCGTGAGAAACGACCGCCAAGAACTCATCTTTAATACGGTTGGCGCGCTCAGCAGCTTCGCGAGCATTGTGTTCCCTTTGCAAAAGCTGTTCTTTTTCAATTTCGTTTTTTTTGCGATCGCTGACATCGCTAATCATCACCACAAATCCATCAATGGCCCCTTTTGAACTTGTTCTAGGCACATAAGTCACACTCAAAAAACGTGAATCACCCGCATGAGAAAAGAACTCATCTTCATAAGTCACCGTCTCACCCGACAGCACCCGCTGAATGTAGGGCGAAATCTTCTGATATGCTGCCTCGCCCATCATCTCCCGCACAGATTTTCCATACATTTCTGCCGCCGGACAGCCAAACCACTCTTCATACGCTTTGTTATTAAATCGGTAGCGCTGATCGACATCGACAAAAGAAATCAGCACCGGCAGCGAATCGGTCACGAGCTGAAGCTCGATTTCTCTCTGCTGCAAGGCGGCTTCTATTTTTTTGCGATCGCTCATATCCAAAATAAACGCCACCAGCTGCTCATGAGTTTTCTCTGCAAGGGTATAGCCCAGCAGTACGGGCACTCGCCTACCGTCTTTACGAACGTATTCTTTCTCATAAGGCGTACAAGAACCTGTTCGCTTTGCTTCATCAATGCCCGCTTGATCCGCCGAAAAATACTCACTCGGCGTAATCGTTGTCCAACGCAGCCGACCGGATCGCAAATCTTCGCGGCTGTAGCCCACAATTCTCAAAAACTCATCATTCGCCTCACTGATCGTGCCGCTAGCATCACCCACCAAAATGCCTACCACATTCGATTCTACGAAGCTTCTAAAGCGCTCTTCACTAATCCTCAGCGCCTTTTCAGTAGATCGATTATTAGCATTCGCCAGCGCGCTGGCAATATGCCCTGCCAGCAAATCCAAAAACGATTCATACTCTTCATCCATCTGCCGCGCCGGGTTTAAGCCCACAATTAACAGGCCCGCCATTCCCGTCAGGCTCAAAGCCCGCACTGGCATCACCCGCGCCCCCGTCACCGGCAGATCAAACACGCCTGTAGGCACCCTGCCAAACCGCTCGGGCAAATCTTGCAGGGCGATCGCCTCACGAGCATGTAGCACCGTCTCAACCTGCCAAGGATCCTGCTGGGTAAAGTCCATCCGCTCCGGCAGCCAAATATCTTCAGTTGCCGCTGGCGTTCGCCCGCATAGCATCGCCTGGTTTTTCGCAGAATTCAGCCGATACAGCGCCGCAAACGGAATATCAGCCGGATTTTCTGACAGCGTTTTGACGATGCTCTGATACAGATCCTGGGTTGTTTGGCTTTCATCCGCAATTGAGGCCGCCAAAGCGCCCGCTTGTTCGGCTAGCTGAGTAGACGTGCTCAGCCTACGCTCACTCAAAATCTGCTGGGTGGTTTCATTAATAACTGTAAAAACGCCGCTCACCTCTCCCGCTTCATCCAACAGCGGGCTGTAAGAATAAGTGTAGTAAGACTCTTCTAAATAACCGGCCCGCCGCACCGGAATCAACAGATTCTCTTCTTGATTAGCCTGCTTCGTTTCAACTGTTTGCCGGAGCTGAGGCCCGATAATATGCCAGCTTTCAGCAAATACAAACTGCGCAGGTTGGCCGAGGGCTTGAGAGGAGCGATCGCTTCCCAAAATAGGTCGAAAAGCGTCATTATAAAGCAGCCGAAAATCCGTGCCCCACCACACCACCATCGGGAAGCAAGAATTGAGACAAATGTTGATAGCTGTCTTCAAGCTACTAGGCCAGTCAGCCATCGTCCCCAGTGGATGAGCATCATCTGCCCGCGCACCATCTGGCCTAGAAAGTGGCTTCACGAAGGTAGCCCGCATCAGGGCCCCCATTTCACCCCCATCCGCACAAATTCCCCTATCTAGAGGTATGTTGGACGTTATTTCAGGCATTATTCCGCCCATAGCTTGACCTTTAGCGTGACTTTGCCAACCACAATTTATTTAGAGCTTACTTAGAGCCTATAGTCCAGAAGACAGAGCACTCATCTACCTTTTGAAGGATTTAACCATAATCTTCACTATGCTTAGAAGGTGCCTGAAGGATGAAGTCATTGTCTACGACTTGATTACGCACCACCCGATTTTTTAAAAAACTTAGCCGACTACCTATACTCAGCGCCGAAAGCACACTCCCCGCACTCATAAAGCTCAAAATGCTGCCCGCGCTACCAATGCTTAAAATGCTGCCCGCACTGCCAATGCTCAAAATGCTGCCCGCGCTACAAATACTCAAAATGCTGCCACAGCTAGCTAAACTTAGCACCCCTTCAGTCGGCAACCCCGCAAGCGATGGCAGTGTAACTTTGCCTAACAAGTGTTTCATAGACTCCCACATCTGGTCATTTTCTCTCGTTCTTTTTCGTTGCTCTAACTCCTTTGCCACCGCTGCATCTAAAAGTTAGCACCCATACATCTAGCACTCTCGCAAAATGCCTTCAGCAAGGTTGAACTCTGTCACTGTTTAAAGATAGCTTGTCAGATGTCCACTATTATTTTAGGCATTGTTTATGCATTGACCCTCCATCGCCTGTCCCTCTATCGCCTGTATTTTATGACCAAGGTGCGAGTGCATCAAGGCCCACCAACGACTTACGCGTGAAATTCAGCTCACTTATCTGACGGAACACAAGTATGACGATAGATCTCGCTTTCGACTGGCAACGACTGCAAAACGGCTCAGATATTCGCGGGGTGGCGCTAGCAGGGGTTGCCGGTGAGGCGGTAAATTTAACCCCCGAAGTAGCTTACCGATTAGGCTAAGGGTTTGTCAGTTGGTTAGCGCATACGCTGAATAAACCAACAGGTGAACTAATTGTCTCTATTGGCCTAGACAGTCGGCTTTCGGGGCCTGCGCTGAGAGCGGGCCTCGCTGACGGCATGATGGCTTTGGGTACACAGGTGTTTGACTTTGCGATCGCCTCTACGCCTGCGATGTTTATGAGTACCGTCACCCCCGGCTACGACTGCGATGGAGCCATCATGCTCACCGCTAGCCACCTGCCTTTCAACCGCAATGGCCTCAAGTTTTTCACAGCCCAAGGCGGACTCAATAAGGCCGATATCACTGCCATTTTGACCTTAGCGCGTGAGAACAACTTTAAAAGCGCTCAAAAGCAAGGAAGCCTCACCTCACGAGACTTTATTTCAGTTTATTCAAATGGCCTTGTAGAGCAGATTCGCCAAGCCGTCAATCATCCAGATCACTATGAACAGCCACTAAAAGATCTTCATATTGTAGTTGATGCCGGAAATGGGGCAGGGGGCTTTTATGCGGATAAAGTCCTAGAGCCTCTAGGCGCAGATACGAGTGGCAGTCAGTTTTTAGAGCCGGATGGCCATTTTCCTAATCACATTCCCAACCCAGAAAATGCTGAAGCGATGGCGGCAATTTGCCAAGCTGTACTCAAAAACAAGGCAGATTTTGGCATTATCTTTGATACAGACGTGGATCGATCAGCCGCCGTCGATCCGCAGGGCAATGAGCTGAACCGCAATCGCCTGATTGCGCTGATCTCAGCAGTCGTGCTGCGCGAACACCCAGGTTCTACCATTGTCACCGATTCGATTACTTCCGATGGTCTAGCACAATTTATCCGTACATTAGGGGGAACGCACCATCGCTTTCAGCGCGGCTACAAGAATGTCATCAATGAATCTATCCGCTTAAACGAGGCCGGTCAAGCGTCGTGGCTAGCCATTGAAACCTCTGGTCACGGAGCCATGAAAGAGAACTATTTTCTTGATGATGGGGCGTATCTGATCAGCAAGCTATTGGTGGAATTGGCGCGGGCCAAGCAATCGGGCAAAGTGCTAACAGACTTGATCGCTGACTTGCAAGAACCAGCAGAGAGCAAAGAATACCGGCTAAAGATTTTGACAGAAGACTTTAAAGCTCACGGCACTAGCGTGATTGATCAGCTCAAAGCCTTCGTCACTGGGCAAGCCGGTTGGCAATTGGTACCCAATAACTATGAGGGCATTCGAGTCGCCTGCACGGATGCTGCTGAAGACGGCTGGTTTTTGTTGCGTCTATCGCTCCACGATCCGGTATTGCCGCTTAATGTTGAATCTAACGTAGCTGGTGGTGTAGAAAAAATCAAAAACCGTCTGATTATGTTTTTTGAAACGGTTAGTAAATTAGATAATTCATCGCTTTCTCAGTAAATGGCAAAAAGTGAACAGCAAGGATAGATGGGACATATAGCAGCGTGCAAATGCGTCCGCACGTCGCGACTCACTTGGCCTGTTGTGCCGAATAAAAGCACTGATGAGAAAAGTCTGAGAGAGGATTTGCAAGAATAGTGTCTGCTGCTTTTGTCAGCGATGAAGATCCGCTCGAAATAGAACCTCAGTTTGGCTCTCAAATCGATGGCCAATAGATATGATGGGTTAAGTGCTTATGGTAGAGCGACTCCGTTATACCGCCTGTGTACGTCAACCTCTCAC
>JBGTNW010000296.1:0-6293 GCA_041742865.1 Phormidesmis sp. | reverse complement strand
GATAACTGGAGCGATCGCCCCGAAATCAGCCAGCGGTATCGATATAATCTGGAAGCTTATTGCTATGAATTATCAAGCTGTGAGTTATCAAGCTGTGAGTTACTAAGCTGTGAGGCTAGCGCACCTACTATGACAACTATTGCCGTTATCGATTATGACATGGGCAACTTGCATTCTGCCTGCAAGGGACTACAGGCTGCGGGTGCCAATACGCTAGTCACCGATTCTGTCACCGAGATTGAGCAAGCCGACGGCGTGGTGCTACCGGGGGTCGGGGCGTTTGATCCGGCCATGCAGCACCTAAAATCACGTCATCTTATCGAACCCATTCGCCGGATTGCCCTAAGCGGCAAGCCTTTCTTAGGCATTTGCGTAGGCTTACAGGTTTTGTTCGATGGCAGCGAAGAAGGTCAGGAGCCGGGCTTAGGCATTTTACCGGGCTCCATTCGGCGGTTTCAGCGCGAACCTGGCCTGACGATTCCGCACATGGGCTGGAACCAGTTGCAGCTCACTCAACAACCTAACTGCCCGCTTTGGAACCGCATTCCCGCCGATGCCTGGGCCTATTTCGTGCACTCATATTATGCCGAACCGAGCGATCGCACCCTCGCAGCAGCTACCATCACTCACGGGAGCCAAACCATCACCGCCGCCGTCGCCCAAGGCAACCTTATGGCCGTGCAGTTTCACCCCGAAAAATCTTCTACCATTGGCCTACAAATTCTCAGTAATTTCGTTCAATTCGTTCAGCAAACTCAGCCGGTTGCCGCCTAAGGTAATTAGGCGATCATATGGAGCTGAGCCCGCTGGCTATGAAACCCTACCAAACTGTACCGATTGAAGAATGCGGTGAAGCTCTAATCCCCATTCCCTTGGCTGATTTTGCCGTGGTCACGCCGCACCCTTACGTTCAGCTAGGCGCACCCTATGGGGCACTGTCTCCCTATTTTTTGCGTCAAGGCGTGATGCAAAAGCTGACTCAAGCCCAAGCTCATTTGCAGACTGAGCATCCGGGCTGGCAGCTGCAAATTTTTGATGCCTATCGCCCAATTCCGGTACAGCAGTTCATGGTGGACTACACCTTAGCCCAACTGGCCCAGCGAGCAGGGCTAGATCCGCATCACCTGAGCGCCGTTGAGCGCGCGGATTTAGAAGAAAAAGTCTTACAGTTTTGGGCCGTCCCTAGCGCTAACCCCAATACGCCGCCGCCCCACAGCACGGGCGCAGCGGTTGATTTGACCTTAGTGGATGCGCAAGGTCAGCCGGTGAACATGGGTTCCGCTATTGATGAAATATCGCCGCGATCTCATCCCGATCATTTTGCGAACAGCACCGATGCTCAAGCCCAGCAGTATCATGGTCACCGCACACTGCTGCGTAGGGTGATGGCGGCAGCAGGCTTTTGCCAGCATCCGCAAGAGTGGTGGCACTTTTCGTATGGCGATCAGTTATGGGCTTGGATTACGAATCATCGGATAAATCATCAGATGAATAGTCAACTGCATAAGCAGAAGGCAGGCCACATGGACAATGGCGCGATTCCATCGGCAGGCTACGCCATCGCCCGCTACGCTGAAAGTCCGTTACCCTCTCTATCCGCTGCTCAGCGCTAGGTTACAAATTTAGGTTACTTCAGGCTAAAGCAGCCGCTAAATCTTTCTCTAGCTTTAGGCAATTGCGATTCCCTTGGAAGGCTTCGCCATCGCCCCCCACCTGTAGCTGATACTCCACCCTATCCATAATCCGGTGCAAAATCAGCCAGCCATAGCCGCCCTCTTGAAAATCACCCGGCACAGGCGCATGATAGCTATCGATGTTAAAGCCAATTCCTTGATCCCACACCTCCAAAGAGAGATTGTTATCTTCTAGCTGAATGCGAATCAGCACCGGCAGTTCAGGTTTTTCGTTGTGAGCGTGACGCACAATGTTGGAGTAAACCTCCACCACCACCAAGCGCAGACGGTTCTCGACACCAGTCCAGTCAATTTTCTGATCGATTTCTAGCTGTAGCGATTCCAACAGCCAATGCTCGACAACAGCCAGAAACTTTAGATCACTTGGGACGATCAGTTCGGTTTTTAGCATGACGTCACCTCCAGTGACAAAATAGTTTGGTCATCTTCTTGCTCACCTTCCGGGAGATGAATGTAAGCCAATAAGTGGTCTAGATTTAGCTCAGATGGTTGCTGCTGCAAAAAGGCCCAGAGCCCCTCTTGGTTGAGCATAGAGCTGTTGCCCTGACTGTTGCCATTGCTCTGACAGATGGGCATAGTTGCCTCAGTAATGCCGTCGCTAGTGAGCAGTAGCACATCGCCACTTGAGAGCTGCAGCGTACCCGCAGCGGCAATCCAAACCGGCAAAATGCCCAAAGGCACCCCTCTGATATCTAGGTAAGTCGGCTTTACCCTGCGCTGATTAATCACCATGTCTCGATGCGACCACACAATCGGATAGACATGACCCGCGTTGGCATATACCAATTCGCCCGTTTTGGGGCTATAGCGGATCAAAGCCATTGTGATAAAGCAGTTATTGCTCATCAAATCATTGGACAAGCTGTGATTGAGATTGTGCATCACTTTGTCTGGATCGGGTGATTTTTCTTGCGCTAGCTCACGGCGCAGCACCGAAATTGCGCTAGCCATAAACAGCGCTGCAGGCACTCCTTTGCCAGAGACATCACCCACGGCTAGCCAAATGTCGCCTTGAGGATGCATAAACACCTCAAAGAAGTCACCGCCTACTTCTCTAGCGGGCTGACAGCGGGCCTGAATTTTAATACCGGCTATTTCTGGCCAGCTCTGGTGCAGTAAATTGCTTTGAATTTTTCTGGCCACTTCTAGCTCAGCCCGCATCTGCACTGACTGCTGATGAATTTGCTGGTAGAGCTTAGCATGTGAAATGGCTAACGCTACTTGGCTAGAGACATTTTTCAGTAAGGCGATCGCACTGCTGGCCCATTTTTGCTGTCTCGTTTTCTTGTAAAGACAAAGCGTTGCAATCGATTCTCCTTGATCGACAAAAGGCACCACTATTCTGATTGCGCTTTGCCCTTCAACTAGCACTGATTCTGAAATAATCTCTGAGCTCTCAGGCAGATCGCTCAGGGCCGTTAAATCAGTGCAAAATGCCTCTGCGGTGACGATTAATGGCTCAGACGGATAAACCAGCGGCGTTTGTGATTTAGTTTCTGACGGCAAAAACCCGACGGGATAGAGAACGGCTAAATCTGTGTGAAAGGCTTTGCCTAAAACGCTCACGACCGTTTGCAGCGTGCTGCTGTAGTCGAGAGATCCGCGTACTGCAGTCATGATGCTATTGCTTAACGACTCCTGTGCCAAAGCTCGGCTCAGCGCTTGGGTTCGCTGTTTAATAACGGTGTAAGTTTCAGCGGCCTGCTCAATCACGACCCTGAGTTTTTTGGGATTCCAGGGTTTGGTGATGTATTTGAAGACTTTGCCGGAATTGATAGCCGAGACCAAATCTTCGACATCTGTATAGCCTGTGAGCACCATTCGAATAGTGTCAGGAAAGCGCTCAACCGTACGGCTTAGGAAATCGGTACCGTTCATTTTCGGCATTCGCTGATCGGAGATAATGATAGCCATTTCTCCTTGGGCTTCCAAAACGTCTAAAGCTTCTGCGCCACTTTTGGCTCTAAAGACTTCAAACTCCCGGCGAAAAGTCCGATAGAGCAAATCTAAGTTATCAGGCTCATCGTCGACGACGAGCAGCTTGAGTTTTTCTTCCATGCTAGGGGTGTCTGGGGTTGCCTACAGAGAGTATTGGGGCACACTTAAGCCGCTCTTGATGGGTACAGCAGCGGGCAATTGAAGTCCCTATGGGTACGGTTTAGAGGGTAGCTCGGCTCTAATGTGCCCGACTGATAACGTTTGCTAGCGCTAAGGCTGTAAACCCACTGAAGCGGGGTTACACTCTCTGGTCTAGGTTAGGTTCAGATTTGACCAGACTTGGCCAGTCTGAGTTGTTTTACTCGATTACTCAACTTTTTGTCAGGAAAAAACAATGCGCCCATTGCCGCAGTCCAACCAGCCTAAAATTTCAACGCGCTCTTTAGCCAGTCTGTTAGCCAGTCTATTGGCCAGCACGGTGAGCACGCTGGGAATGACTAGCTCGCCAGCTTACGCTCAAATAACCCCTGCTTTTGATCTCGAGCAGGCTATTTGCGCTAATAACTGGAGCCATGCGATTACGCTTGCCGGAATGCTGATGGCCAGCGATCGCACTCCCAACGATCAGCGCACCGCTTTACTGGCGTTGCGTCAGCAGCTAGAGCGCTACCGCAGCGAACAGGTAATTTTGCCGGGAGGTGAGGCTTGCGATCGCACTGATCCCTATTTCCTCACAGCCGCCGCTCCTACCGTTCCAGCCGCTCAGCCGCTGGGCTGGCAGGGCGCTGTCGCAGAAGCTACTGGTAACCGCTACAGCAGTACAGTGCTGACAGAGCCGACCCCATTTTCATTGCCTGTTGCCATGGGCGCACCCGCTGGCCTCACGCCTGCGACCCCGGTAGATCTGCGCAATGGGATGAACGTGGTGGCTGGCCATGTTGGAGCAGGGCATGAAGTCTATGGTTTTGTGGCGCGGATGGGCGATCGCCTATCGGTTGATTTGGCCGTTACTCAGGTGATGGCCGGTAGTTTATACACTAGCGGTGACTCGCAGCTATTTGTATTTGATCGCAAGGGTACGTTAATTGCCTCAGCCGACGATAGCGATATCGCCCCTGACGCGGCCAACAACAACTTTAGTAATCCAGCGAATAACATTCTCAATAGCCGCCGCCAACAGTCTCGAATTAGCGGCTTTACCGTTCCCAAAACCGATGTGTATTTCGCCGTTGTAACTAGCTACAACAACGATCCAATCTTGAATCGCCAGGGTCAGCTTACCGGCTGGCAAGACAATGGTGGCGGTCGATTTGACTACATACTGACACTCTCAGGGGTAACGCCAACGAATGCGCTTGTACCTTAAAAAAGTGCTTACCTCTTTTCTAATTTCTATTACTTGTTTCTAATTTCTAACAGATTCGCGGCGAGATCTTCGGCTTCTTCTTTGAGGGCATCATTTAAATGACTGATGTAGTATTCCATCCGGTGGTCAGTAATTAGATCAAAGCCAGCACCAGAGAAGCCTTTGATGACACTTAAAGTGGCATCTATTAATCGAGCCGCGAGTCTGTAGTTATCAATCATCATGCCTTTAGCGTTGAAGTAACGGCCTGCCCCCACGTGGCCGTAGAAGCGGGTCGGACTCCAGATTGAAAAGGGCGGTGGGACGTGAGGCACGATGTCGTTGTGGTTAATAAAGCGAAATACTCTGCCGCCAGTGTTGTGGTTAAGCTGAGTGACAAAGGTGCGATCACCGACTCGAGGCTGACCAAAGGTATAGACACCATCGACTTTAATGCCATTGTCTATCAGGGCTGCTGCTGCCATGGTCGCGAGCGCTCCCCCAAGGCTGTGACCGGTGATGTAAAGCGGCGGTATTGCTTGCCCTTGAGCAATTAATTCCTGTTTCCAGCGCTGAATTTGTAGCAGCACCGATTTTTCAATGCTAGACCAAGCCAGAAAGAAACCAGTATGCACCTGGCCCTGGTAAGAAGAAACTGAGGTGATACCGTCCTTACGAATGGTGAAGTTGCGCAGCTGAGTGGTGAAGTTAGTCAGCCAATCTTGGGGTTCTTGACTGCCGCGAAAGGCTAGCACCATGAACTGAGGGGTGCGAAACATGTAGGCTTGAGTGTCGCGGCCTTTGTTGTTGAAATAGCGAAAGTCATGCCTGATCATGTCGTTTTTGGCAAGCTGCGATCGCGCATTCATTGTTTGTTGCGTCACGGGTTCAGAATTGGGTAACGGCTGATCTCGCTGCCGACGTAAATTGTATTCGTATAGCGCTACGCCCCAGCGGCCGACGACTTCGGCAACAAACTGTTTATCTTGATAGGCAAGGTAGGCGGCTTTAGCCAGTGTCAGCGCCAGCTTTACGCTGTAGCCATTGGGTGACAGGCTAATATCGATCAAATCGGCATCTTGATAAGGCGACGGCAAAATTCGATAGCCAAATCGTTCAAACAGCTTTTGGACGCCAAAAAAGCCACTGTGATGAATGTAGCTGTAGAGCGCATCGTAAAATTTAGACGCGCCGGGTCTGCGATAAGCCGGATCCGCAATCAGTTTCACCCAGTAGTTGAGCCAAGGTCTAAGCTCTTTTTCGCTGAACAATCCTGATTCAACAAAGTAGCCAAAGTGCTCTAAGCCATTGAGCAT
>JBGTNW010000295.1:0-11910 GCA_041742865.1 Phormidesmis sp. | reverse complement strand
GATCGCCGAGCAAGAGAAAATCTCGCCTGCACAACTGCTGATTGCTTGGGCCATAGATCGGGGCATGGCTGTTATTCCCAAATCAACCAACGAGGCGCGAATTGCGGAAAACTTCGCGGCGGCCTCGCATGAGCTTTCGGCGCAGGCTCGCAGCGCGATTGATGAGCTTGACATCCGGTATCGCTACGTAAGCCCTAGCATGTGGTTTTTCCCTGGGATCACGTATGAAGGGGATGATTTTTGGGCCTAGATTTGGGCTCAATTTGGCGCGATCGCTTTCCTAGCCCTTCTAACAAGCTACTGTACCGAAGAGTGTTATGTAGAGCCTTTTGCCGACTTATTTGCCAACCGAAATGCCATGCCTTCTGAGGAGCCTAGACCCCATAACGACGGCACTAATCTTCAGGTGCAGCTAGCGATTATGGGTCTAGTGGGAACGCTCGCAGGAACGTTAGGCGTTGCCGTCATCAGCAATTGGATAGATGAATAAAAGCCTTTAATCAAAATATCGAAATATTTGAGAACCCTGGCATAGGATTTCAAGCTCACTTAGGATTTCAAGCTCACTAATGAGTGACAATATTCTGTTCTGATGAAGCCGCAGCCCTTCACTCAAAAAAACAGCCCTGTTCGAATTGTCAACGAGTTAGTTATCGCCTGTCAGCTCGCATTTTGTTACTTGGCGGTTCACTGAAGCCAGCTAAAGCCTTTATGTATCTGGTTCTTGTCAATATCGACTCATCTAGTAATGCCTGAGTGCTCAATTATCTCATTCAGTGTGATCAATCATTTAGGGTAAAAAAACAGCGTTTTTGTCAATCACTGTACTGAAAATCCTCGGTACAGCAGCTACGCATGTCAGCCGGCAATGCTCATCCTTTCTTCACACAAAGTGTACGGAGTAGACTCCACCACAAGAGATAATGCAGGGAATTTCTGAAGTAAGGGTACCTTTTCTGCAAGACCCCCTTTTGCTAGATTTTTGAGGTGGTTGATCGCTGTAAGAAGCGTGATGCAACGTGATGCAAAAACAAAAAGACTGAGTTTTTTGAACTGAGCTAGCTAAACTCGGGAGATTTCAAACCATATGCGTGCAACCAATCAGATCGCTCAAGCTAATCAGGAAAACCAAAAAAACCTGCTCTCAATTGTTTTGTCAGATTTTTGGGAGGAAATGTTCCCGAAAGTAGACGCTTGCATTGTTCCTGTCATGCTCAAAAGAATTCAGTTTTGGGTGGGTGAGCAGCCTGCGCTGACCGCCGCTATTTGCCACTGCATTACCGAACAGGTATCACAGGCTTCGGCTTTATCGTCCATAGGGGCAGCTGCTACTTTCGGAATCAGTAAACCTGAAGCCGAAGCCATGGTAGATAGTGTCGTTCAAAAAAACATTATAGAAAGCTGGAAAACAAGCTCAGCAACCGACGCAGTGGCTCAGCACTTTGAAGAAATTAGCACAGTTCTATTAGGCTACGACCGCAGGGATTCGCTGCTCATTCTTTACCTTCAAATTTTACAAAGAGATCGAGTTCTCGCAAATGGCAGCGTCGAGCAAGCTGTTCTGTTACGCTCTGGATTAATCACTATCCGACAAGGGCTTCTCAGAGTTACAGTTCCTATTTATGCTCAAATATTTGACCCAAATTGGATTGAGCAACAGCTTCCGGGCATTACCAAACCCGTAGAGATTGTTGCTTTCCCGGCCCGCTCATCCTCAAAAATGCACCGCCAGCTTTTAGGCGGCTTCAAACCCTATTCAAACCTTGCTCTTGGCCTCTGTGGATTGGCCCTAGTTGCTGTAGCAGTTTCTGCTTATCTCAAAGAGTCTAGCCGTTCGGCCTTAGCGACTGCTGCTAGGACTGAGGCCATAGAGGCTAAAACGATTGGCTTAGAGGCTAACACTTTAGTGACAGATCAGCTATCTAGCCCGTTAAATAGCCAACCGGATAGAGTTCTCTTTGACGAAGGTATAGATCACGCCCAAAACAGCCGTTGGGTGCTGATGATGCGAAATTTTTGCGCAATTCCAGTCGGTTCTACTTATTTCTCACCGGCTGAAAAGCAGTTAGCGCAATGGATAACGCTATACCAAGAAGATATTGAGATCGCCCTCAACACCGTTGTTCAAGAGCAAAACAAAGACTGTGAAATGATGAACGATCTCCTCAAACCACTGGTAGAATAAAAATATCCTTTACAGGCATACGCGAGACACACAAGGAACATTGTCGATGGAAACGCTAGCTTTATTAGAATCTGGTCAGCTAGCTGGCTGCAAAGAGCTAAAGCTGACTGGTAATTTGGGCGAGTTTCCGCAGGCGGTCTTTGATCTGGCTGATTCGCTAGAGCTTTTGGTGCTTTCAGGTAATCAGCTCAGCTATCTGCCTGATAATTTTGATCGGCTTCAGCGTCTGAAAATTTTGTTCTTAAACAACAATCAGTTCACTGAATTTCCAGCGGTGCTGGCAAACTGTCCCAATCTGTCCATGATTAGCTTTAAAGGCAATCAAATTAAAAAGATCAGCGATCGCGCGCTTTCCCCAATGCTTCGTTGGCTAGTGCTTACCGATAACCAGATCGCCCATCTCCCCCCTAGCATCGGCAAGCTCCATCGGCTACAAAAGCTCATGCTAGCCGGAAACCAACTAGAGGAACTGCCGCCAGCGATGGCAAACTGCCGCAGCTTAGAACTCATTCGGCTTTCGGCCAACCGCCTGCAAACCTTACCGCAGTGGCTACTATCATTGCCACGGCTCTCTTGGCTAGCCTACGCGGGCAATCCGCTGGCCGAAAAGCGGACTCACTCAAAACCGACCCCACACCCCGCCGAGCAGCTCTTTGAGCAGCTATCTCCAGAGCCGCTTCCCATCGTTGATGAAACCGCCGTTGAATGCCATCACATATTGGGAGAAGGCGCGTCAGGCATCATCTATCAAGGGCTATGGACAGCGCCTAGTCCGCCAGTAAGCGTCGCTATAAAAATTTTCAAAGGAGAAGTTACCAGCGATGGCTGGCCTATAGATGAAAAGTTAGCCTGTATAGCAGCAGGGGCACATCCCCACCTAGTAACGGCAATCGCTCAGCTAGCACCCAGAAAGTCCGACGGCAAAGCAGGGCTGTTGTTTTCTTTGATTCCCGCTAATTACAAAAACTTAGGCAATCCGCCTAGCCTAGAAACCTGTACCCGAGATACCTATCATCCTGAGACTTCGTTTTCGTTGCCGGTCGTCTTACAAATTGCCCAAGGCATTGCGGCAGCGGTGGCTCATCTGCACACCAAAGGCATTATGCATGGCGATTTGTATGCGCATAATATTTTGGTCAATGACGGGGGCGAGGCTTTTTTAGGAGATTTTGGAGCGGCGTCTTTTTATAAAGCTGCTAATAAAAAATTGGCCAAAGACTTAGGAGAGGACTTAGGAGAAGAGTGGGGGCGATCGCTTGAACGCCTAGAATCGAGAGCCTTTGGCTGCTTACTAGAAGATCTACTCGACCACTGTGATTTGGAAACTAACCCTCGCCGCGCTGACGAAGTGGCCAAAAGCGGTCTGCGCGATTTGCAGCATAGCTGCTTGCAAGAAACACCGGCTATGCGGCCTCTTTTTGCCGAAATCTGCGAACAGCTATTAGCCATTGCCGATAGCCTAAAGTAAGCTTTATCCGTAGACGTTATGCCGCCGCTTTGATCGGGATCTCAATGGTAAATTCGGTGCCCACACCCACGGTCGAAACGCACTCTAAAGTACCTGAATGCGTTTCGACAATGCTTTGATAGCAGACAGATAGACCTAAGCCAATGCCTTTGCCAACTGGCTTAGTGGTAAAAAACGGATCAAAAATTTTGGTCTGAATCTCTTCTGGAATTCCGATGCCATTGTCTGAAACTTTGATTGTAACGGTGTCGGCTAAACATTCAGTTTGAATGACAATCTTTGAAGAGTCTGTCTTGCCTTCTAGCGCTTCAATCGCATTCGATAAAAGGTTTACAAACACTTGGTTAAGCTGACTAGCATGGCACTCCAGTAAAGGCAGTTTGCCATACTGCTTATGAATGCAGATCTCAACTTGGCGAGGAGATGCCTTTAATTTAGACTGAAGAATCATCAGCGCGCTATCGATTCCTTGGTGAATATCGACTTTTTTAAACTCGGCTTCATCTAAACGAGAAAAAATTCGCAGTGATTTGACAATTTCTCGGATGCGCTCTGTGCCCACCTGCATCGATTTGAGCATATTTGGAATATCTTTTGCCAGAAAAGGGAGATCGATCTCTGCGATGGCTTCAGCGATCGCTGGCGTCGGCTCTATATAGGTTTCCTGAAACAGTTTAATCAGCGCTGTCAAATCGCTTAAAGCCTGCTGGGCTGGCTTTAAGTTACCGTGAATGAAGTTAATGGGATTGTTAATTTCATGCGCAATGCCCGCTACCGTTTGACCCAGGCTAGCCATTTTTTCGCCCTGAATGAGCTGAGCTTGGGTTTGCTGAAGCTGGCTTAGCGTATTTTTCAGAAGCTGCGCTTGCTGTTGGGAATTTTGATGCGATCTCTGCAACTCTTCTTCAAACGCTTTACGCTGGCCAATATCTCGAAATACCGCAACGGCCCCAACCCTTTTATTAGCATCTTGTTCAGCTTGCAAGGGTCTAGCGTTGACACTGAGCCACTGAGCATACCCTGTGTCAGGTTCTACTACTCGAATTTCTTCTCCATCTACCGATTCACCGTGAATGGCTCGGCTCAAAGGTAATTCTTCATGACCGTAAGGGCTGATCCCATCCGCTCTAAAAACATCATAAGTTTCTATCCACGTATAAAAAGATTCTGCTAACGCATTCTTTTGTAGCAGCGTCTTAGCCGCAGGATTGCCAAACAAGACCTGTCCTTTTTGATCAATGACCACCACCGCATCGCCCATACTGTCCAAAATCGTTTGCAGTGTCTGCATTGCCGATTGAGCATGTTCTAGCTGTAAAGCCCGCTCTTCAAGAGCCCTTAAGGTTTTTTGCAGGCGCTGCTCTTGTTCTGTTGCACACTCTTCGTAAAGCTGCAACAACTCTTCTAACGTGGTGACTTGAGCCTGCAATTGGGTGATGGCTTCGCTCTGGGCATCAGTTACAGAAACAGATGTGGGGGAGATCATGAAACTCTTTTTTAAAGTCAAGAAGGATGGATGCGGGCTCTGAAATGAACCTGTATCACGAATCTGTACCCATTTAATGTCAGTTAATACCGGCGATTAAATCGCGGGTACGGGGTTGAATAGGGCTGCTTTATCAAATGGAATCATCGCCATTTTGATACTCAAAGGCAGTGTTTTAAACAAGCGGGCACTAGCTTCTGGAATGGCCACCTTAGAAAATAAAATAACTGCAAATAGGTTGCCCGATGGCAGCATACCGCCAAAGCCCAAAACAGATTTAACGCCAAAAGGCTGCACAAAGTTGTCCTGAGCCGGAATAAATTTACTGCCAGCAGCCGTCGGAATATAAAAAATATTGCAGGTTTTTTGCTCTAGATCTATTAGTAAATCGGGGTCGGGCGCTAGCACATGGCTGATATCGAGCCCAAAACTTTTAATCAGCTGAGCAATCATCGGAATCTGGCTGACCGTTGTTTCGCTGCTGAGGGGAATGGCCTGATGGCCCTTTGAAGCAGTGCGATCGCACCATTCAGCCTGAACTCCCGCAGTTGAAAGCAGCGTCAGACACTTCACCTCAGCTGGTAACGGCGACGACTGCGACAGCACCGCTTGAGCTTGAGTTTGCAGTGTCGTCGGCAAATCGCCATAGGCATGGGTCTTAAAAAAGCGAATCAATGCGCAGTCAGGCTCTTTGGTCATCGAATCTCGAAAATTGTCACTAAAATACTGAACACAGCGCTCAGCGACGCTTTCTAGACTATCAACACCTCTACCTAGCCGTCGCAGCTCAATTCCAATACTCGTTACATCTTGTAAAGTCAGTTGCGTCAAGTCATACATAACACCATCATTCCTGCTTGGGGTTTCGTCTAGACCCCCTTAGCTTGCCCGCAAAGATTCATGGTTTCAACAAAACTTAGTTAGCCCACTGGCTTCGGCCCGCAGCTAAGTTCTCGGCATAAACTTAATGCTGAACTTGCAGCGATCGCCACAGAATAACGCTTTAAAAAGCAGTAGATTACACCCATATCTCTAGCATCATGAGGCAATACGGATGAGCGGATTAGGTGGTCTCAATAAAACTCCAAATGGGGTAGTGCTGGGCATGGTGCAACTACAGCTTCCTAATACCGTCACCCCCACCGATCTCGCAGCGCAGACCCAGCGGATTTGTGAACTGGTAGGCAAAGCTCGTCGTAACCTACCGAGTATGGATCTGGTCGTTTTTCCTGAATATTCCCTTCATGGCCTCTCAATGGATACTAATCCCGACATTATGTGTCGCTTAGATGGCCCTGAGGTAGACGCTTTTCGCCAAGCCTGCATCGAGCATCGAATTTGGGGTTGCTTTTCTATTATGGAATACAACCCTAGCGGCAATCCCTACAACAGCGGTCTAATTATTGACGATCAAGGAGAACTCAAGCTCTACTACCGTAAGCTTCACCCTTGGGTGCCGGTAGAGCCTTGGGAGCCCGGCAATATCGGCATTCCAGTGTGTGATGGGCCCAATGGCAGCAAGCTCGCGCTGATCATTTGTCACGATGGCATGTTTCCTGAAATGGCCAGAGAATGCGCCTATAAAGGAGCCGAAATTATGATTCGCACAGCGGGCTACACCGCACCTATTCGCCATAGCTGGCGCATTACGAACGAAGCCAATGCCTTTTGCAACCTGATGGTAACCGCTTCGGTGTGCATGTGCGGCAGCGATGGTAGCTTTGATTCGATGGGCGAAGGCATGATTGTCAATTTTGACGGCACGCCGCTGGTGATGGGTAGCCACCGCCCCGATGAGATTATCACCGCCGAAGTGCGGCCCGATTTGGTACGCGAAGCCCGTCAGCACTGGGGTGTAGAAAACAATATTTACCAGTTTGGTCATCGGGGCTATGTGGCCGTAAAAGGGGGTGCGCAAGACTGCCCCTACAGCTATATGAAAGATCTAGTAGCGGGTAATTACCGCTTACCCTGGGAAGCGGAAGTGCTACATACGGATGGCACCGCTTGTGGATTTGATCCGCCTCAGCGAGTATACCGGGGAGAAGAAATGTCAGCAGGTCTCCGAACTTCTCAGGGAGTGGTTGCGTAACCCTTGTAAGTCCCATTATGAAATTATGAGCGTGGCCGAAAACATAGATTTGAACCCCTTCGATCCAAGGCTCTGGCCAAATGGCCGTAGCTCCTAACTCTTAAAGAAATTCGGCAAAGCAATCGGGCAAATGGCGCAGCACTTGGTTGAAACTTTTCAGCCGAAGCGCCGTCACTAGAAACACTTATCAGCTACTTATCCGGTGGTAACGTGTAGTGCAGGGTGCTAGCAAGAGAGATCTCGGTGCCTTTAATAAAGCTACTGATGGCTGCGAATGCTGACTTCAGCCTTGATTTGATTTTGCAGCCGCAGCATTTATTCAGCAGTTGCACTGTTTATTCAGCCGTAGCGTTCATTAACAGTGCAACTGCTGAAACCGGAAATTGGGGTGTAGCGGGATGGTGTAGCGATATGGGTGTAGCGGTATTATTGGTCAGCGCATGCTCGGACAGCAATAGAACCTCAAAATAAAAAACAGACAATCCAAAAAAATAGACAATTAGGCGCATTCAGAGTCCTAAGAACTCAGCCGATCATCGCTAAAGCGCAGATGGCCTCATGCCCATACCTGATGACCATTAATTCGGGAAAAGCCCGACTAAATGTAAGGAAGCACCGACTAAATGCCTACGATTTCTGCTCAGCCTTATGACTATGAACTGCCGACAGATAGTCATGTCGCCTTAGTCATTATCGATATGCAAAGAGATTTTCTAGAAGCTGGTGGTTTTGGCGAATCTTTGGGCAATGATGTCAGCCGCCTACAAAGTATTGTGCCTACTATTCAAAAGCTTCGAGCCGCCTTTCAAGCACTCGATCTGACGGTCATTCACACTAAAGAAGGTCATCGCTCTGACTTATTGGACTGTCCTTTATCTAAGCTATATCGCGGCAAAAGTGCCTTAACTATTGGTGACTATGGTCCGATGGGTCGAATTTTGATCGTCGGTGAGCCCGGAAATGACATTATTGCTTCGCTGATGCCGCTATCGGGAGAATGGGTGATCACTAAACCGGGAAAAGGAGCCTTTTATCAAACCGGGCTAGATGACATGCTGCGATCGCACAACATTACTCACCTAATTTTTACCGGCGTCACCACTGAAGTTTGCGTTCAGTCCACTATGCGCGAAGCCAATGATCGAGGCTATGAATGCCTGCTGGTTGAAGACGCCACCGAAAGCTATTTCCCAGAGTTCAAACAGGCCACCTTAAATATGATTCGAGCCCAAGGTGCCATTGTTGGCTGGACAGCAACCGCTGAGCAAGTGTTACGTGGTCTAAGTACTCACTTTATAAGGTAGTCTAATTTAGCCTGACAGCGCTGAGTCACACCTTTTGATAGCAGCCTTGCGAAAATTCGCAGTGAGCAAAAACTCTTTCACCAAAGAAAATTTTTACTCGATTTTAAACAACCTCACAAAATCTTCATAAATTGTCCCTAACCTGATAGATGAAGATGGTTTATCAGGAGATAATTTTTATGACTCGCACCTCAACTGGTCTCTTGACTAGCCTCTCAACGGGTACCTCGCCGCTGCCCGCCATTTTTCAGACCCCTAGCAAAGCTCGCTTTTTGATTGTGGGCTATGGCAATGATCCGACGGGTGATGGCGCAGTTGGGCCTCAGGTGGCCGATGTGATCGCGAGCTGGCACCTCCCGGCCATTAAAACAATCGCCACTCAGCAACTCTCGCCAGATTTGATGGATGATATTGTTTTAGCTGATTATGTAATTTTTATTGATGCCTGCACCGGCCAAAGCTGTGCTCGAACTGTTCAGCTTGATCCGATTATTGTCGGCAGTCAACTCCCGCGAACGTTAGCACCCGACAGCAAAGGCGAAACCCCCCTGGCTCTGTTAAACCTAACTCAGCAGCGCTATGGTCGGACGCCCCAAGCCTGGCTTTTACAGGTGCCAACCGAAAGCTTTGAGCGGCGTGACGGGTTTTCTGCGACTACCCAGCGCGGCTATGACCGCGCCGTTAGAACAATTGAGCAGTTTCTCAAAACCTATCAGCAGCCTGCTTGGATGAGCGCTCACACATAGGAGGAGTTACTTGACCTCACGGCAGTAAGTTCAGGTGAAGTCTATCTTTAGCCACAGGCCAAGCAGTTAGCGGTGTATGAATGCCTCCGCACACCGCTATATAGTCTGCTTAAAGTTCGCTCAAGTTAACTGGCGCTACTGTAATCAGGGAGAAGTGAACAAGCCCAACTTGTATTAGATTGAGCCATTAACTCTGGGATGATCTAGCTATGGCAGGTCATGGACAGGGCCGCGTTTCCAAATTAGCAGCGTGCCAAAAGCAAACATGATTACAGCAACTGTCGTTCCCGGTTCAGGAATGGATTCGCTGGCGAGTGGCGGTGTGCTGGTAGGCGATCGCCGAGCCTGCGTCCCCTGTTCAAAGGCATAGGTTAGCTTAAGCAAAGTCGGCTCATCGTAAGCGCGCCCAAGAAACTCTAGCCCGACCGGCAGACCATCTTCAGTAAACCCAGCCGGAACCGTAATGGCCGGGAATCCTGAAAAAGGACTCAAGCGATTACCAGCGCCAGAAGCTAGCGGCTCACCGAGAATATTAGGCGGGCTCGCAACTGAGGGATAGATCAGCGCATCAAAACCCGTAAGCGCCTGCAACAGCGCGGATTGAGTCAAAGCGGGTCGCTCCGTAATGATGCGAATATACTCAGGGTCAGTTTCCGGCGCGGGCCTTTCATTGCGCGCAATATAGGCACCTTCAAAGTCTTCTAAATAGAGCCCACTGTCAATAATATCTCCCAGTGTTCTCACGCCAGAAGGCGGCACAGGCCGCTCGGCTAAATAAGCATTGAGATCTCTCTTAAATTCAAATGCGCTGAGACTGGGAAAAGCCAGTATTTCTGACAAGTTAGGAATCACCACTTCCGTAACTGTTGCCCCTAAAGAGACTAAAGCATCCACTGCTTTTTTAATCACGTTGGTCGTTTTAACACTTTCCGGATTGCTATCCGAACCGAATAGGGCACTGACTAAACCAATTTTGGCTCCCGATAAGCCGTCAGCACTCAAAAAAGCCGTGTAGTCATCAGGAATGTTACCGAGGCTACCTGCTGTGACCGGATCGGTTGGGTCAAAGCCAACGGTGGCATTGAGTGCCAAAGCCGCGTCTTTGACCGTGCGGGTCATAGGCCCACCGACATCTTGGGTCAGCGCCAGCGGCACAATCCCTGAACGACTAGAGAGGCCAATCGTAGGCCGCACACCAACCAAGCTATTGAAAGATGACGGCACGCGAATTGAGCCGCCCGTATCGGTACCAAAGCCCAGGACACCAAAATTAGCGGCGATCGCTGCCCCTGTTCCACCGCTAGATCCCCCTGCATTTCGCCTTGGATCGTAAGGATTAACCGTCGTGCCACCTAGAGAACTCGTGGTGGTAAAAGAAAACGCGAACTCAGAGAGATTCGCCTTAGCCAGAATCAGCGCCCCCTCTGCGCTTAACCCCGCAACCTGAAAAGCATCCTTACCAGTTTGAAAATCTTTTAAAGCCAAAGCGCCTGCTGTAGTCGGTAAATCAGCTGTGTCATAGTTGTCTTTTAAAATCACCGGCACACAGTGCAAAGAGCCCACGGGCCCGGACATCGCATAGGCCGCGTCTAGCTCAGCGGCAATCTTGAGCGCACTCGGATTAGTGGCAATAATGGCATTCAGCGTTGGGCCTTGATCATCATAAGCTTGAATGCGATTAAGATATTGCTGAGTGATATTTGTGCAGGTCGTTGCCCCTGAACTCAGTCCGGCTTGGATACTATCAACTGTAGCTTCACTAATACTGAACGCAGCCGCTAAAGCCGTATCTACTGCGCAAAAGAAGGTAACAACCGGTAGCGTACCGTAGAAAACAGCTTTCTTAATCAATAACAGCATAAAGGAGAGCCTCTGGATAATTTGGATGAAGAGCGTTTTACATTACGTCGTTTGAACCTGCTTATCGCGGTAGAGACTACTCGTCAAAGACGAAAAGCCAGTTTCAAACATGACATCGATCATTAGCTTAAAAACGGCGGCAGCGACAGATGCTACCATCAGCAAATAGAAAAAACGGAACGCTACCGGTGCAATCAATCCCGAAACAACTGCCTTGTAACTTCCTTTTGACCGCTTTTTTGAATTTATTGGACATCAAGCTTATCTTCAGTTGCATAGGCGTTTCACTGGAGTTCGGTTAATTTGGCAACAGAGAGCCAGCATCAAAATTTTGGCATGAGAGTTCTGCTTACGAGAAGTCTGATGAGATCTCGTTATAAAGCGGTTTTAATACCCCTATAAAATCAGTAGAACAGCAGAAAAATTTATAAGAATCTATTTTCAGACTTTTTTATGTTTTACAAAGCTTGCGTTTATTTGCATTTATATTTAGAGGCATTTCAAGGGAAATAATGTATCTGTCTTAACAGTAAGCAGAATCCTTCATTCAAACTTCATTAACAGTTGCCACAGACACCCATCATGCTTTACATTGGCTTAATAAAATTGGTTTTGCAGGGCGTTTAACTGAGTGCATCCCAGTCTTGTAAGACTCAGCGTGCTAAAGCACCGTTGAGGTAAGCGCAGCGTTGCTTTAGCACCTGCGGCACATTCTCTTCCTTCCATTGCGCTCCCGTAATCTTGATGCGTAGCCCAATTTGTTTGACCG
>JBGTNW010000294.1:0-10109 GCA_041742865.1 Phormidesmis sp. | reverse complement strand
CGGTCAAACAAATTGGGCTACGCATCAAGATTACGGGAGCGCAATGGAAGGAAGAGAATGTGCCGCAGGTGCTAAAGCAACGCTGCGCTTACCTCAACGGTGCTTTAGCACGCTGAGTCTTACAAGACTGGGATGCACTCGATGGCAGCACGGGCTCACAGTTATCTCCGGTACGCTATCCAATCTTGTTAAGATGATAGAATACTATCCCCTCATCCATATCGTAAATCTATCTTTATGAGTAAGACATCGCATCTTAATGGGTAGGGATACTAACGACAATTGATCCTGGTTTTTGTGTATATTTTTTGTCTGTATGTCTCATCGTTATGATTCACACGACGGTGTTTCTTATGCGTTTTTATTATTCGCGCACCCATGCAATATTTGGCAAAGGTTCACCTAAAGTCTTCGTTAGAGGATACTCAGCTCCAGCTTTTGGCGGCAAATACATACGAAAGCATTTGGGAGCCGATCAATCCTACCCAAATTATTTTTACGGCTGAAGCGATCGCTTTTAATGAGCAGGTCTTGGTGCTGTTAGAGCTAGACAGCGATAAAAAAGTGTTGGCCATCCAAGATGCCACTCAGTGGGTCGTCGATTTTATTGCTGCATACTTGAGTCTAGGGCTGACGCCTGCTGCACTAGCAGAAGAAGCTAAGCGAGCGGAGCAGTGGCGGCAGTCATTGACGCTGCAAAGCCAAGAAGTTCGCCGTCGCGCTTTGGAAACTGCTGCTCGGCGAGATGAAATTCAAGATTTAGAAAAGCGATTGAAGCTCGAGAAACCCAAAGAATAAGGTCGCTTTTTAAAGGCGCTCAAAGCAGGATAACTCATTGATTATCCTGCTTCACGAATAGCTTCAGCTTGCTGTAAGAGCGCATCTGCAAACGCGATTGCATCACCATGAGATTTACCGCCTGCAAGCTGCGCTAGCTCATCTCGTCGAGAGCGCAAATCTAGCGGTGTCACCTTTACAATCGTCCGTTCTCCAACCGTCCGCTCTTCAGCGGTCGGCTCTTCAGATGTGGCGATGGCTTTGGCTTTTTTAGCTTTTTTAGCCGTGGGCTTATTCGCCTTTGAATAAGCGCTGCTTTCGCTAGGCACCACATGCTTGCCTACATGAAAATGGACATCGGCCATTGCCGCTACCAATGGCTGGTGAGTGACGCACAGCACCTGATGCTCACGGCCGAGCTGGTAGAGCTTTTCTGCTATGGCTTGAGCTACCCGCCCCGATACCCCGACATCAATTTCATCAAAAACCATCGTTCCAATCGGATCCACCCGCGAAAAGCAGGCTTTTAAGGCCAGCAAAAACCGGCTCATCTCCCCGCCTGAGGCAATCTCAGCTAGTGGCTGTAGCGGCTCACCCGGGTTGGGACTAAACAAAAAAGAAATCAAATCCGCACCGTGAACGGTCGGCACTTGGGCCTGAAGGCCGACTTTAAATTTGACCCGCTCCATCGCCAATGGTTTGAGCTGATCAACGAGGGCTTGCTCGAGCGCTTTAGCGGTGACTTCGCGGCGCTGAGTGAGCTGATCGCAGCTTTCTATTAAAATCTGTCGCTTACGCTGGTAGTCAGCTTCTAAATCGTCTGTCGATTGACCCTCACCACTGAGTGCGGCTAACGAAGCTTGAATGCTTTCATAGTACTCAATCAGCTCACCCAAGGTGCGATTGTATTTACGACAAAGTTGCTTGAGCTGTCGCATTCGCTGATCAATATCTTCTAATCGGTCAGGATCGGTTTCAATGCTTTCCCCGTAGGTATTGATTTGACGACCGGCTTCTTGTACCTGAGCGAGGGCATCGCTAACCATATCTAGAATCGGATTTATGTTTGGATCAAAGCGCAGCATGTCGATTAGCACATTTTCGGCTTGGCCTAGCATGTCGGCAACCGCTTCACCCTCATCGCTTTCGTATAGGGTTTGATACACCTGATAGCTTTGCTGCTGCAACTCAACGCTGTGGCTCAGGCGCTGATGCTCTATTTGCAGGTTTTCAAGTTCATCTGGATCGTCTAGCTCAGCGTCTCCTAGTTCCTTGCTTTGAAACTGAAACATATCGAGCTGCTCGGTGCGCTGCTGCTCGGCTCGGCGACGGGTTTCTAAGCTGTTTTTAGCGGCACTAGCAGCTTCATACTCTAGGGCGACTTGGGCTCGCTGGTTAAGTAGGGCCTCATCGCCAAAGCCATCGAGCCAGTCACGCTGCAGATCCGGTGATCCAAGCTGAAGGGTTTGACCTTGGGCGGTAATTTCAATCAGCAGATGGCGCAATTCTTCCATCTGAGGTTTGTTGACGATGACGCCATTGAGCTGTGAGCGGCTGCGCACAGAACTCTTACCGGCTCCAGCAGTCAGATCACGACGACAAATCAAAGCATTGCCTTTAAACGGAATGTCATATGCCTTGAGCCAGTCGGTAACCCGCGAATCTTTGCTGGCGCTGATGTCAAAAGTGGCTTCGATTGAGGCTTTGTCGGTGCCGGTTCTGACCCATCTGCTGGTGGCTTTTCCCCCTAATACCGCGTCAATGGCATCTAAGAGAATCGATTTACCGGCACCGGTTTCTCCTGTCAAGACGTTGAGTCCTGGCTTTAGCGCTAGCTCTAGGTGATCGATTAGAGCAAAATTCTCGATTTTTAAAGAAGACAGCATAGCCCTACATCGCTTTGGGGATCGGCAGATTGTGTGTTGAGAGCTGGAATGGCGGTGAAGGCACGGGGGAGGGGGGCAAGGGTTTCGTACTGAAAATTGTACTGTTTTTTGGAATGGTGATTGGAACGTCGACTGAGAGGTGAGTTAAGAATTAGTGTTGCTGTCGTTCTTTCTATCGTTTGGGGCAGAGGCTGTTTATTAGATATTTTGATACAATGTCGATACAATAGTTTACAAATCGTTTTCCAATAAGCAGTGGCTTTATTTATCAATTATCTGCTCTGCTCTGTTATCTACTCTGTCAGTGGACGAACATGATGAATAAACGGCTAAAAATGAGTGGCTTTTGGCGATCGCTAAAGTTTTTTGCTTAAAGCTTATTGTACCGTTGTGCACTTAATTCCAAACTGCGCATAGCGCCCAGACGACACCACTACCTTAAAGACTTTTTATGAGTGCAGTTTCTCCCGATTTAGCTAAACGTTACGAGCATGAGGCAGTTCCGGTAGTGGCAGTCAGTGTAGATCGACTTGAAGCGAGTGGGCCTCAAGTTTCTCGCCCCAATGCTCAAACCCAGAAGAAAGCTCAAGTAACCGTGCCTCAGTCATTGGAAGATATTTTGGTGTATGACCCTGAGGCAATCGCTGCCTACTATCGCCGCCGCCCTTTCCAAATTTTGTTTCGCCTGATCACAATTTTTTGGATTGCGCTGACCTATATTTCGGGTTTGCTACTAGACAGGCTTACGGGCCGCCAAAAAATCAATGAAAAAAAGCGAGCTGAAGGTTTGCGGGTAATGCTCACCAAGCTTGGGCCTGCCTACATTAAAGTAGGGCAGGCGCTTTCGACTCGTCCGGACTTGGTATCGCCCGTGACGATGGCTGAAATGGTTAAGCTGCAAGATCAGCTACCGCCTTTTTCCACTGAAATTGCCATGCGCTTTATTCAAGAAGAAATTGGTCAGCCGCCTGAGGCCGTTTATGAATATTTATCGGAGTCGCCAATTGCGGCAGCTTCTTTAGGGCAAGTGTACAAGGGTCGGCTCAAAACTGGCGAAGAGGTTGCCGTCAAGGTGCAGCGCCCTGGTCTGGCGGATCAAATCACTAAAGACATCTATATTATTCGAGTGCTAGCAGGCTGGGCAGAGCGTAACATCAAGCAGATTCGCAGCGATTTAATCAGCATCGTCGATGAATTTGGGACGCGCATTTTTGAAGAGATGGACTACACCCACGAGGGTGAAAATGCAGAGCGCTTTGCAAAGCTATATGGCTATTTGCCTGAGGTTTTGGTTCCTGGCATTTATCCGCAGTACACCGGACGGCGGGTACTGACAATGGAGTGGATCGAGGGCATCAAGCTGACTGAGCTAGATGAACTTAAGCGACGCGGCATCGATCCGACGCATGTGATTGAGGTGGGCGTGCAGTGTTCTTTGCGGCAGCTATTGGAGCATGGCTTTTTTCATGCCGATCCGCATCCCGGCAATCTGCTGGTGACGCCTGATGGCAAGCTGGCTTATTTAGATTTTGGGATGATGTGTGAAGTCGAGCCCTATCAGCGCTATGGCCTGATTGAGGCCATTGTGCATATGGTGAATCGTGACTTTGAAGCGTTGGCTCAAGACTACGTGAACCTGGAATTTTTGACGCCGGAGACAGATTTGAGTCCGATTATTCCGGCTCTAGCGGGTGTTTTTGATAATGCCTTAGGGGCGAGTGTCGCTGAGCTGAATTTAAAGAGCATCACGGATGAATTTTCGGCGCTGATGTACGAGTATCCGTTTCGCGTTCCGGCTTACTATGCGCTGATTATTCGCTCATTGGTGACGCTAGACGGGATTGCAATTACGGTTGATCCGAACTTTAAGGTGCTGAGCAAAGCATATCCTTATGTCTCTCGGCGGCTGCTAACGGATCCGGCTCCTCAGCTAAGAGCCTCATTGCAGGCGCTGCTTTTTCAAAATGGCAGTTTTCGCTGGAACCGGCTAGAAAATTTGCTTAATAATGCAAAAGACAGCGATAACTATGATCTCAATCAGGTGCTGAATCAGACGCTGGAATTTTTGTTTTCGGAGCGGGGCAAGTTTTTGCGCGATCGCATTGCCGATGAACTCGCTAAAGAGCTAGATAAAGTGGGCTACAGCCTCATTCAACGAGTCGCGAGGGCTTTGCGCCTACAGGCATTTGAATCTGAGGTGCTGACGACTCCAATAGGCGTTCCAGCGCAGCCCGGTACCAGTAGCTGGGAGCAGGCCGTGCGAATTTTGGGCATTTTGCGCAATACGAAAGGGCTAGATGCCTCAACAGTGGCTGCTGTTGTGCCGCAGCTGATTGCTAAGCCAGAGGCCCGAGATATTGGGCGGCGAGTCGTCAATGGCGTGGTGCAAAGAGCTGTGGCGCGGCTCATTCGTGAGTTTTTGGTGACCGAACCCAGTCCTACCCCAGTCCCGGCTTTACCGCCTGCTCGCGCTGCTTGATTTGGGTCAACTTAGCTACTTGATAGCGATGGGTTTTAGCTGTTGTTAGCCAATTGTTAGCTATTGGACATCCTGTATAATTTCACTGACATCGCAGATTAGGTATAGCGGTGAGTAAGGGCTGCAAGAGACGATTAACTGCTGATTGGGTTTAGCGTAGGTGCTTGTGCTGCCAAAGCGATTGATCCATTGCCAGCCGTCGGCTTCAAGGTGGGGCTCTAGGGTGGAGTAGGTGCGAGTGATGAGCTGCTGAGGATTGTTTTCCAGCGGTAGAGCGCTGGCTTGAGCTAGTTCCATCTTTAAAAGGGTGCGCACAATTTTTGCATTGTCGCGGTGATTGGCCCAAGCCCCTTTAAAGAGCTGATAGCCTAACAATGCACTGGTACTACCAGCGATCGCCAATAGCGCCAATCCTGTCAAAATTCTCGGATGGTGAGCAACCCGTGCAGTTATTCTGCGCCACCGATTAGGCCGCAAAATAATCGCCGTTGGCAAGCTATGGTCTATGTTGTCTAAATTGGCTGAGCCATCTGAACCGGTTAAGCGCTTTTCCAGATTCGCTTGAGCGACTATTGCAGGCGCTGAAGCAAGGCTGCATTGATTGGTTTCTCTAGTATTGAGCATTGGTGTATTGAGCACTGGCAGTATTTGCACGCTGCGATCTCTGTACGCTGCGATTAAGGATCTTCTACTGATATTGATCCTGGTGTTAATCATAGAGCTTGATTACGGTTCCGCGTCAGTATCGTTATTGGGTCAGCCGCAATTACCGCTTCTAAGTATTTTTAACGGGCCAATTTTAACGGGCCCAGTTTTAACGGGCCAATTTTATAACTATTTGCTGATGACTCAGTGAATTCAACTAAGCCGATAGCTATATAATTATCCTGAAGTTTTTGCTAGGCAGTAGTAGAGATGATTAGGCGCAAAGTAATGATCGCCGGAATGCACTCTGATTGCTAATGACGATAACCGCTGAGAATATTTTGGATAAAGGCTAGCGTCATCTTTAACTGAAGGCAGCAATGCTTCAACTAAATTCCAACTAAATTTCAATCGAAAGTGTGTGAGGCTTATGTTTAAGGTGTCTTTTTGGGAGACTGTCAGTGAAGTTTGGGTCAAGCTACTGTTTAATATTGTGGCTGTACCGTTTGGGGTACTGCTAGTTGTGCTCATTGCTCATCAAGTGCTCTCGGTGCGCCAGTATAGTGAAACGCTTGACTTATCTAACTCTGGCAAGGCTGACAGCGCGAGTCACGAAACACTTTTTTAGCCTTTTGAGCGGTCTAGCTTTGAAGTCTTAGTGAATTTTTTAATCGCTTAGCGAATAGGCGATAGCTGAACGGGCAACTGCGCCTGTAAAGCTTGAATTAAACGAGCGGCTTGGTAATCGTAAAGCTCAAGTTCTAGGGCGGTGGGTAGCTGCTGAACAAATTGACGAGCCTGGTAGGGTTCGCAGGTTGTTAGCTGAATGAGACACTCAACGACGTCAGCGGCAGCAGCAGATGATGGCAAGGGGGCAGTAGCAGCCAGTCGCCAGCGACGGGGGGGCGTTTTTTCACCGCGCTCGATGCGGCGCAGGCCGTTAATGGAAGAGAGTAGGAACAGGCGATCGCCCGGTAGCAGCCGCTGTTCATCGGTGGGTAGCAAAATGGTGCAAATTTTCTCTGATTCGTCTTTAGTTTCGCGTAAAATTGGCACCACGCCATAGCCATAGGCGACTTGGGCAATTTGCCTGTGTGCTAGGGTGTCGCCGCTTTGCACGCTGTACTCGGTGATTAAAATAGTCTGGCCGCTGAGGCGAAAGAGGCCCAAGATATTTTCACCAAAAGCTGCACCCGCAAAAGCTTCGGCTGAAAGCGCGTAGGGACAAAAGGTTTGCGCCTGAGGAAGCATGGCGGTGAGATTATCGCTAAAGCTTTGGCTGCGGGTGCGCACAACGGGTGAAAAGGGGCGATCGCGCACTAGCGTCTGTTCGGTCGCGAGCAGCGCAATTTCCAAATTGAGCATTTGATCATCAGTGACGGCAATAATGCTCTTGGCCGTTGCCAAATTTGCAGCCGTGAGTTCTGCCAACACGTTCCCAATCAGCAGCGGCACTTGCGGGAATAGCGCCTGTGAGCGAGGCTGAGCATCAATCGCCACCAGTGGCTGATTTAAGTCCACCAGTAAGCTCGTAACTTTACGACCAATGCGGCCTAAGCCCACCACTACAATGTGATGACTGCGCGGCATACGCGGTCGCTTTTGTAAAAAATCAAAGCGAGAGCTGAGCAGCCGCTCGGCGACTAAGCCTAAAACGCCCAGCACAACCAAAATGCTGGCAAGCGTAATCATCAGGCATACCAATAGCACCCATCCCGGCGTCACCGGATCGTCAAAGCCGCCAAAGACATCGCCATAGCCGCCTAAGAGCAAAATTGCCCCGAGGGTAATAGCTTTTACCCACGCTAAGTCAGGGACAGTTGCCTTAAGCAAAAGTGCGCCTGCGATCCAGAGAATGATGGCAGTCAAAAGCGCGACAGCGACAACTCGCTCAATCGATTCTTCAGAGGATCTGCGCAGTTTTTTGAGTCGCTGTTGCCAGTCCTGGGTGCGAATGTCGTCGAGAAACTGCGCAACAATAAAGAACGGATTTTTGGCACTTTGAATGGGTCTAACCGGGGGATCAATGTCGATGTAGGCGATTCGATCACCTGCTGCTACCCGCACATGCGGCTGCCAGCGATGAAAGACTGAAGACGCTGTTGTGGCCCAGCCGAGTGGCTGCGGTGGATTTTCGACTGGATTGAGATCGAGTAATCGAGATCGGGGCTGGTGCAGTTGCTGAATAGAGCGCTGGTCAAAACGCTTCTCACCGGCCTGTACTATCCGTTCGATCACCCGAAAGCGATGCCGACCAATGCTAAAAACGCTGACCGTATCGTCTCCGAGACTGGCTAAAGCAAAGCTCATCGCGGGTAGCTCAGTCGCATCGAGGGCAACAAATTTGCCCAGCTGACGCGCTAGCAGGGCATTGAGGCTGTGGCGAGAAGAGCGCAGAATAATTTGAATGTTGGGATTGAGCCGACGAGCAGCGATCGCACATTCTACATTCGTGCTTTCATTGCTCGTGACAATTAAGATCGCCCGACTTCTCTCGATGCCAGCGGCTTTAAGCACGGTTTCTCGGCGACAGTCACCTAGCACGGGTGGTGCCGCTAGCTGATCGGCCAAATTATCCGTTTCCCAATTGTGAATGGGCTGCTGATCAATCGCGGTAATGAGCACCTTAAACGGGTCGTAGTCAAATTTTTTAAGATTGACCACAATTTGCTGCCCCAAGCTGCCTAGTCCACACACAATGAAACTGTCCTGATGGGCCTCTGGAAACCGCGTTTCCGCGTTGGGCATCAGGGTTTGTGGGCCGGTGAGAATTGGGTTATTAGGCATAAAAGATCTAGGTCGTGAAGTCTAGCTTGATTGAAATTGCCCGATCAAAGAATGATCTGAGAAAAGACGGCTTCGTAGAATAATACAGAGTCAGTGAAACCTTTTTCTGAGTAACTTCTATGAGCGCTTTTTGCAGCATCGAGTGGACAAACAATCAGTTGCGACTGTTGGATCAGCGCCAGCTACCCCAAATGATCGCTTACTGTGACTATTGCGACTACAAAGCGATCGCTGATGCTATTCAAACGATGGTCGTGCGCGGGGCCCCAGCAATTGGGCTAACTGCCGCCTATGGGATGGCCGTTGCCGCCCAGCAGTCTTCAGCCACAACGCTTGAGGGCCTGATGAGTGACTTGCAGATAGCAGGCGAATATCTGATGCGATCGCGCCCTACTGCGGTCAATCTCTCCTGGGCCGTGAAGCATTTACTCACGGTCGCAGCCACTCAAGTGAAAAGCGCCGATAGTCTCGAATCAATGCAGCAAGCAATTTTAGCCGCAGCCCAAGCCCTACAGGCCGCTGACGCAGAAGTGTGCAAACAGCTCTGCGCTCATGCCCAAGCGCTGATTCCGGCCCAGGCCAAGCTTATCCATCACTGCAATACCGGCACCCTGGTAGCGGCTGATTATGGCACTGCTTTAGGCATTGTTCGGCTAGCCCATGAGCAGGGCAAACAGGTTCATGTCTTTTTAGATGAAACTCGGCCTCGGCTGCAAGGTGCAAGCCTGTCTGCGTTTGAGATGAAGACCTTTGGCATTCCTCACACGGTGATTGTCGATGGGGCCTCTGGCTATGTGATGAGCACGCAAAAAATAGACGCTTGCTTAGTAGGGTGCGATCGCGTTGCGGCCAACGGCGATGTCGCCAACAAAATCGGCACCTACAACCTTGCAATCATCGCTCGCGCCCACGGCGTTCCCTTCTATGTCGCCTGCCCCATCAGTACCCTAGACATGAGCCTAGAAAGTGGCCAAGAAATTGACATCGAAGAACGTGCCGACGCCGAAATTACCCACATCAAAGGCCAGCAAATCACCCCAGACGATACCCCTGTCTTCAATCCCGCCTTCGACGTGACGCCCGCAGAATACATCACCGCCATCATCACCGAAAAAGGAATTGTTTATCCGCCGTACCCGCAAAACTTAAGCACGCTCATGCAGATGGAGGTGTAAATGGACGTACGCCGACTCGAACGGCGGACCTCATCGATGTCAACGATGCGCTCTAACCAACTGAGCTATACGTCCAGGCAGTGCGTTTGCACCGGCTTCTGAATATACCACAGCCATTTGAGATGGTGCAATACTTGATTGCCTGCGCTTTGGCCAAAGAGTAAAGCCATTAAAATAAATAGGCTGATTCTGCAAGCATTACATGTACTGGCAAGAAGTTTCGGGAAACTGGTTTTTGGTGCCTGAGCGGCCTCGGGCGATTGTGCATTTTTTGGGAGGGGCGTTTGTTGCGGCGGCTCCGCACCTGACCTACCGCTGGCTGTTAGAGGCGCTCTACACTGAGGGCTACGCGGCGATCGC
>JBGTNW010000293.1:0-15279 GCA_041742865.1 Phormidesmis sp. | reverse complement strand
CCCACATTTTTGAGCAGGCGCTGCCACTGACTAGACGACTGATCAGAAGAGTGACTAAACGAAGGGTTGCTTTGCATGGTTGCTTCTGATGAGGTTTCGCCTGCTCTCTACATACTCTGTATATAAAGTTGGCACTATGTAAAGTTAACAATGCCTATTGCTGTCCTAATTGCTTCGTAAGCGCCTCCCACGTAGAGGGGCCAACGATACCGTCTACGACAAGCTGAAGTCTGGTTTGAAAGGCAATGACAGCCGCTTCTGTAAGTTGGCCAAAGCCACCGTCAATCGGGCCGTCGTAGTAGCCGAGCGCCTGTAGCTCTCGCTGAAGCTGAGAGACGGCTGAGCCTTCGGTGCCCAAACTTAGCAAGGGCGGGTCACTCGGCGACTCAGAATTTGCGGATTCGACCGCAGGATCCGGTGCTGCCGCAATAGGGGTTTCGCTCGCTGAGAGAGCGACCACTTCATCAGGTACCGGCAAAAGCTTTTGCCAAGTGGCAGGGCCCACGATGCCATCGGCCTCAATGCCAGCGACGGTTTGGAAGCTAGCGACGGCAGCTTGCGTGACTGGGCTGTAGATGCCATCGATGTCGCCCTGATAAAAGTTCAATAGTTTGAGCATCGCCTGCAATCGCCTGACATCCGCGCCAGTGCTACCGGGTGCTAGCGTGGTAGAAACCACTTGCGCGATCATTTGGATAGAGCCGCTGGAATCACTAGAATCGATGTTAGCGGGTTCGAGGGGTCGCCGTTGGCTGGCGAGAACGGGATCAACTCCGCCCAATAGTCCGCCCAATAGTAAAGATAGTGAAGCTGTTGTCATGGCTATATCTAGCGGTAGCCTCTGAGTGGTTACTTGATGTCTGCGCGATCGCCCCATTGAAAGTATCCTCAGCCTTGTGCATAGTAAGCTTTGAGTCATATCAATATAAACAGATATAATTCCCGGTGCCAAATACTCTAGTGCTTTATGGAATCATTTAGGCGCGATCGCTGCCAAGGCGCATTGCTAGGGCTATGGCTTGCACCCACCGCAATTAGAGCCCTCAACAGCAGCGGCCGTCATCAGCCAGTAGCGCCAGATATAGCCGCAGCAGTTGCGCTCAGCTACGCCCAAGTAAACTATTTCACCGCGAGTCCTAGCACCTTCTATACTCAGCCTTGGCCCAAAGCTTTACCCTATTGGCTCGTCAGCTTACCGGTACTGTTGCGCTATCACGATAGCTGGCAGGCGCGGCTGCAATGGCTGCACAGGCACCTGTCGAACGCTTTTTCGAGCCATCTATCCAGATTAAACTCATTGACTAAATCCGAGCCCAAATCCGAGAGTCAAGTCAATTCAATCGACATTGCTCAGGCGCTGCTGCTCGGTGATCTACTGCAAATTGCGCTCAGGCGTGAGGGCAGTGCTTCAGATCTCGACTCAATGGATCACGGCCAGCGGTGGCAATATTGGCAAAACCACCTGCTCTTGCTGGCTGATCGCGCTCCAGCATACCGGTTTATTTTGGGCCAAACCCGCTCCTACTCAAAGCTGCTTGCTGACCTTGATCAAGCATTAAATCATTCATCACATGAGACCTTTGTCGAGGCCATTACCCTGACAGCCCCCGATCAAATCTGGGTAAAGGCAGTAGCGGCGGCCATAGCCCAGCCGCAGAGCTATGGCTTGGCGACGCGGCAATTGGCTCACTGGGGTAACCGCGCGCTAGTTGCCCCAGTGATGGCCGGGGCTTTACAGGGGCAGGCGGCGTTACCACTACTGTGCCAACTACGCTTAGAGCACCTGCCTTTAGAGGCCCATCATCGGAAGATCCTAAATCGGGCTACGCTAATCGCCGCAGCCAACCGCTTGGTTGACCAGTGGGCTGGGATTTTGCCAGCTGTTAACGGCAATTGAGCCAACACACGGGTGAGAAATCTGCATACTATAATGGCGAAATGATGAACCCTCACTCGACTGCTGCCGCTTACTTTCGATTACCACTTGTAGCTCGGCTGCCAGTGGGCAGTTAGGCAATCTATCCGGTTGGGCTCATGCGTGTTCTCCGTTATTTTGCCAGTCGAGTTACCAGTCGAGTGCGCAAGCTGTGGATGCGGTCGTTTTTGCGTCTAAAGCATCCTGGGCGTTATCTCACCAGGCGGCTCAACCGTTATTACAGCCCGCCATTTGATAAGACATTGAGCGGTGCGACTGATAGAGCGCAGCGCTTCCATTGGAGTGAAAGTGTATCTCGAATCATGCCGCCAGGGAGATCTATTAGAAAGCCTGGAAAGTCGCCAGAATCTGGCAGCCCTCATTCGCTTAAGGCCAAGCCCGTCGGCCTCAAGCGATCAATTGGACAAGCTTTACTTTCGCTAAATGTGGCTAAGCGCGTTTGGCTGGTGATGCTGCTATCCGTGCTGCTACTGACTGCTTGCCTGGGGCAGCGCTTTTATAACCAGCCCGGACTCGATGTCAAAACCATCGCGCCGCAGACGTTTTATGCACCTGAAACGGCAATTTTTGAAAATAAGCAGGAAACTGAAAATCTGCGCAATAACGTGCGTGACAGCGCCGTGCAGGTGCTCAAAATAGACAAAGATCTCACTGCCGCCGCTGATCGCGCCTTAGAAACGGCGATCGCCCAAGGACAAAACCTGCGTGAGCAAGCAGGCAGTCCCCCTTTGATCAACGAAGACGCGATTTCAAGACCCACCCAAACCGTTTTGTTTCGAGCCTCAGAGTTTGAGTGGCAAACCCTTTGGCGGTTGGCACAAACGTCTAATCTGTCAGTCGATCAGCTGCGTTCTGGCCAATCAGCCTTGCGATTGCTGACGCCTGCGCAAGTCACTGCGCTGCGCGAACTCATCACCTATCGATCTCAATCCGGTTCGCAAGGGCTCAGCCTGCTGCAAACTCAAGTTTCCACCTATCGTACTCAATACCGGGCCACTGTCGAAGCGCTAATTGCCGAAGCCAATAGCTCAGGCCAACCGCTATACGACTATCAATTATTGGCGCTACCTAACGAGCAATGGATCCTGGTTCAGGGCAACGCCCGACAAATCTTCGCTGAAATGATGCTGCAAGGAATTCATCCCGGGACCCCGCCGGATCTCATTCGCCGGGCGATAGAAGCGCGGGTGCCTGTTGGCCCTACCCCTGAAGTACGCCAAGTCACCACTAGTATTTTAGCAGCGGTGATTCAGCCTAACCTAGTGCTCGATGATGCCCGCACCAAGCTGCGGGCAGAGCAGGCCGTCAATGAAATTGCACCCGTGATGGTTTCTATTCAAAGAGGCGATCTGATTGTGCGGGCGGGCGAACCCATTGGCGCAGACGAATTTGCCTTGCTCGATCATTTTGATCTAACAAGTCGGTATTTCAACTGGGTAGGGCTTTGTGGCTTTAGTCTGCTGGTTGCGGGCGCAATCACCCTTTATCTATGGGTCGATCACCATCAGCTGCATCCGCTCAACCAGCGAGATCATATCTTGGTGCTTCTGCTGTGTTTGGGCGTGCCGATTTTGGCAGCGCTACGAATTCCTTCTACCAGCCTGCCAGCCGTGGGTCTACTGGTGGGCAGCTTTTATGGCTCCGCCATGGGCATGACCGTGGTTGGCTTACTGACGCTGATTTTGCCCATTGGCACACCGGTCAGTGCCGTTCCTTTGCTATCAGGGGCGGCGGCCGCGATGCTAGGGGCTTGGATTGCGCCGAATTTGCGATCGCGGGAAGAATTTGCCTTACTCGGTGGCTTTGTTGGCCTCGCCCAAGCGATCGCTCACCTCGTCCTCACCCTAATGGCGTCTTCGGTCGCTGCGCCGCTGTGGAAGTCTATTTTTGTGGGCTCTGCCATGCACGGTTTATACGGCATTCTATGGAGCATTGTGGCATTAGGCATCAGCCCTTATTTAGAGCACTTCTTTGATGTCGTTACGCCCATTCGCCTAGCTGAGCTAGCCAATCCCAACCGCTCACTTTTAAAGCGACTAGCCGCAGAAGCGCCCGGCACATTTCAGCACACGATATCGGTTGCCAATCTCGCTGAAGCAGCGGCTCGGGCCTTGGGCCGCAATGTCGAACTTGTGCGGGCAGGTACGCTTTACCACGACATCGGCAAAATGCACGACCCTTTGGGCTTCATCGAAAATCAAATGGATGGCCCCAACAAGCATGATTTGATCAACGACCCCTGGGCGAGTGCTAGCTTGATCAAAAAACACGTCACTCTGGGGCTGGTGATGGCGCGTAAATACCGCTTGCCCAAGGCAGTACAGGCATTTATCCCTGAGCATCAAGGCGATATGAAAATTAGCTACTTTTACCAGCAGGCCAAGGCCAGACAGGCGGCTGAACCTAGCTTGGTGATCAATATTGCTGACTTTAGCTACGACGGCCCTATTCCTCAGAGCCCAGAAACCGGGATTACGATGCTGGCCGACTCTTGCGAAGCCGCGCTGCGATCGCTTTCAACCGACGCCACCATCGATGAAGCCTACAGCATGGTCAATAAAATTTTGCGATCGCGCTGGCAAAGCCGACAGCTTGTCGATAGTGGCCTCAGCCGAGACGATATGGATGTGATTGCCAGCGTCTTCATTCAAGTGTGGCAGCAGCACAATCACAAGCGCATTGCCTACCCCAACGCAGCTCTAGCAGACGCTTAAAGCTTACGCATCAAACGCCTATCTTTGGATTTTGCGGAAGAGATCACATCCGAATGGTGTTGAGCCTTACAAAATATGTCTGAGGGGCAATGTATGTTTTTGTCAGGCAAGGTTGAATTGTTTACAAACATTTGCATACTTTTTTAAGAATTTTTGCCACTTACTTAATAAAAAACTTTGTACGCTCTTTATTAAGTAATTGTCTTTATTCTCGAAAAATTTCTTTCAATAACTGGCCTTTGACCTAACTAGCCGTAATCGATAGCAGTTAGACATACCCAGTTATAAAGCCCATGCGCTTAATCAAATACAGACGAATGCGGCAAATGCTCTCATTAAAGTTATAATACTTAATATAGTGAGCGTCTGTTTCAGGATTAGCCCGATGGTTGACCTCATTTTCTTACCGATGCGCAATTTTTATATGAAAGCTGCTCCTTCTAGCGATCTTGTCCGTACCTATCTCAAAGAAATCGGCCGCGTGCCGCTGCTCACCCACGAAGAAGAAGTGATCTTGGGCAAGCAAGTTAAATATCTAATGCAACTGCTCACCACTCAGGCCGAATTAGCCGAAAGCTTAGACCGTGAGCCTAGCCTAGCGGAATGGGCCAAGGCTACCTCGCTATCGGTCGAAGAGCTTGAAAAAGCAGTCGCGGGTGGCGAACATGCCAAGCGCCGAATGGTAGAAGCCAATCTGCGCTTAGTGGTTTCTGTGGCCAAAAAGTACATTAAGCGCAACGTCGATTTACTGGATCTAATTCAAGAAGGCACCATCGGAATGCAGCGAGGCGTCGAAAAGTTCGATCCCTCTAAGGGTTACCGCTTCAGCACCTATGCCTATTGGTGGATTAGGCAGGCGATTACCCGGGCGATCGCCGAGAAAAGCCGAACCATCCGCCTACCCATTCACATCACTGAAAAACTCAACAAAATCAAAAAAACTCAGCGTCAGTTTGCTCAGCAAAACGGTCGCACCCCCACGATTACCGAAATCGCCAAAGATACTGAGCTAACGACCCAGCAGGTGCGCGACTACCTAGACAAGTCTCGCCAGCCGCTATCGCTGGATCTGCGGGTTGGTGACAATCAAGATACTCAGCTGAGTGATCTGCTCGAAGACGACGGCCCTACCCCTGATGACTTTGCTGTTCAGTCTTCGCTCAAGCGCGACTTGACCCTCCTGCTTTCAGATCTCACCCCTCAGCAGCAGCGCGTTCTCTCCCTGCGATTTGGTTTAGATGATGGCAAAAATATGACCTTAGCCAAAATCGGAGCCATGCTTGAAATCAGCCGTGAGCGCGTCCGCCAAATCGAGCGCGAAGCACTCACAAAGCTGCGCAAGCGCCAAGGCGACATGCGAGAGTATATTGCTGGGTAGGAGCCAGACGAAAGCTGATTGGCTACTCGTATTCGTTGTTTAGAGTCTTTGGGTTGCTTCTCTCAGCTTAGATCAGCATCACAGGGCTCGGCCGGTTGAGAATAGCTTATAGCCAATAGCCATCACCATAAAAGCTAAGAAAAATTCCCAAAGGCTAGTAGGGTTTAGGATTGCTCTGCTGCTAGCAAATATGAGCAGGATGCCGACAGCAGTCGATACCCACCCTATTTCTTTAAACTCACGCGGCAAAAACACCAGCGAGAGCACGCCAATCGACAAAAAAAGAATAGAGGCATCGGCGGCAATTCCTCGCCACCAATAGGGTGAAACATTGGTGGTAAAAAAAATGTTGTGACCTAGTAGGTAAATGCTAAGCATCAACAGGCCAAACCCGATAATCTTAATGACTGTGCGCATAGTTGTTAGCGTAAAAGGTCTGAGGCGAGGGTCTGTATCAAATAGATAGGCCCGAATAGTCAGATGACATACTAGGTAAACCCGCTGCAATCTGACGATTGGATTTAAGTGATAGAAAGCTTGCTTTGCCTTATAACACCCAAACTGTTTTCAGCAGCAACAAACAGCCCAGAACGCTTCTTTGCTTCTGCAAATTTTTGACGCTTTAACAAAATTTATGGGCGAAGTCTATAACAGACGCTTTTGATGAGTGGCCGCTGACTTATCAATAGCGATGCGATGGGCCTATATATTAAGAATAGTGAGGTGTAGGCTTCAGCATAGCGATCATACAGTGACCATAATGACCGATGACATTGAGACGGGTACAGGCATCGCAGCGCAACCCGCTTTTTATCCGCCAAAGCAGCAGCCGCTGATGATCAGGCTGATACAGAGCATCTCTTATCCGCTAGCGCCGCTGCTCTACAAGTTTTGGCTGTCAGTACCGGATGAGCAGGTAAGTCAAGTACATGCGGTAGATGAGGCTCGGTTAGTCTATGTTTGCAACCACCCCACGATGGAAGATGGGATTAGTTTGTTTGTGCTGTCGGCTCGGTTGGGTCAGCTATTTCACTACATTGTGGCTTACGAGTCTTTTAAAGGACTCATGGGGTGGTTTATTCAGCGGTTAGGCTGCTATTCCATTCGTCGCGGCTTGGGCGATCGCCGCAGTATTAGCCAAACCTTAGCGTTGCTCAAATCGCCCCGATGTCGGCTGGTGATTTTCCCAGAGGGCGGCTGCTCTTATCAAAACGATACCATCATGCCTTTTCGCCCCGGTGCGATTCAACTGCCGATGTCTGTACTCGCTCAGCAAGCCCAAAAAGCAGACTCGCTCGATCAGGTGAGCGATTTGTATGTGGTGCCTTTGAGCTTAAAGTACCGCTATTTATCGCCCACGCATCGAGTCATTGAATCTGCCCTCAATCGGCTAGAAGCCAAGCTGAACTTATCGCCCGACAACGACGAGTACAACCGACTGCGCCAAATCGCTCACACTGTGATTGTAAATATCGAAAATGAAGCTAACCTCAGCCCCGATCAGAGTCTAGATTGGAATCAGCGCATTGAGCGGCTTAGGCAGGTGTTTATTCAGAAGTGTGAAGCCGCTTTTGATATAACCCCTAACGTCAACTTGCCGATACGGGAGCGCGTCTATAAGGTGCAAGCGCTGTTAGAAGATACGGCCGCAGATGAGCGTAAAGTTATTGACCCAGGTCTCTACTGGAATACGGTACGACTGTTAAATTTCGATGCTATTTACGATGGCTATGTCGCTGAATCGCCGACTCCAGAGCGTTTTTTAGACACCTTGACTCGCCTAGAGCGAGAGGTGTTTCATCTTGAACATGCACAGCCTAAAGCGCCTCGCCGGGCTTGTTTTTACATTGGTGAACCCATTAATTTGAAGAATTATTTAGCCGACTATCAGCGTGATCGCGCCAGCACTATTGAGCACTTATCCACCCAATTGCACCAGACAATGCAGTCTAATCTCACCCAAATGGCCTCCTGAAAGGTCGATCAGTAAAAGGGTTAGCAGATGGATATCATCCAAATCTTTTATTAAGAACGATTTTTTAAGCATGTTTTATTTGGTAAGTTTAGGACTGTCATTTCTTGGTAGCTCCTGATTGCATGACTCGCTTCCCTTGCGAACTTAAGCGTTGGTGGCTGCTTCGCTTGCTGTCAGAGTCAGAGATCTTGACTCAACAGCCTTCTGCCAAACGTTACTTACTCCCAAAACGCTTTGAAAATGCAGCGCTAAATGCAGAACAACGGTCAAGTGAACTCTTTGAGCACAGCCGTGTGCAGCAGCGATGGCGATACCCCATCAGCCGAGATCGGCTATTTTTACGACTGATTCGACGGCGGCGATCGCGCCCTAGCAAACTCAATCAAAGGCTCAACAGCACTCAGCTTCAGGAGCAGCTAAGGCGGCGGCTACTCTTAGCTTTCCTGCTTTCAGCTAGTGTCGGTGCTATGGCTTGGGGGACTTTGTTGATCTCTCACCAGGTGACACTTGGCGGCGTACCTTACCGCATCGTTCATAAATAATTGGATCAGCTATAGTTTGCTGAATATTCTCCCCAGTGACCCACCCAGTGATCTAGACTCATTCGGATGTTTAACAGCCATGCCAAACTGGCCATGAAGATCAAGATTCCGCCGCCTTTACAGCCCGGTGACTTGCTCTGTGTAATTGCCCCTAGCGGTAGCTTGCAGCCTTCAGAAAAATTTGCAGCCGGCTTGGCGCTATGGCGTCAGCGGGGCTATCGACTGCATTTATGCGATGGCTACGATACCCAGTGGGGCTACTTAGCAGGCCGTGACGATCACCGACGGCGGCAGCTCTTGAGCGCCCTAGAGCGCCCTGATTGTAAAGGCATTCTCTGCGCGCGCGGCGGTTACGGCGGTACGCGCCTGCTCGAAAATTGGGCTTGGCCCCCGCTTGAAAGTTCGTTGAAGTGGCTGATTGGCTTTTCAGATATTACCAGTTTACTTTGGAGTCTTAGCAGGCAAGGAGTTTCAGGCTTGCATGGGCCGGTGCTAACGACTATTAGCGATGAGCCGGCTTGGTCAATTGACCGATTGTTTAGATGGGTAGAGCAGCATCAAATTGCACCCCTAGTGGGCAAAGGCTGGCCCAATGACTCTCAAGCGACCAAAGCCAGCGGCATTTTGCTGCCAGGAAACTTATGCGTGGCGACTCATCTATTGGGAACAGTGACGGAACCGGATTTTCAGGGTGTGATTTTGGCGTTTGAAGATGTGGGCGAAGCGCCTTACCGGCTAGATAGAATGCTGACGCAGTGGCGGGCTACGGGAAAATTTGCGCAGATTTCAGGGATTGCGTTAGGACGCTTCAGCGGCGCGCAGCCGACCAAATCGGGGCCGACGCTGAGTGTGGTTGAAGTGATGCGCGATCGCCTCAGTGATTTGGGGATTCCGATTGTGTCTGACTTACCCTTTGGCCATGATGGCGAAAATGCCGCGCTGCCGGTTGGCCTGCCCGTTGAGTTAGATGCGAAAGCAGGCACTTTATCCTGGATGCTTTGAGCAGTTGCCTTAAACGTGCTTTCAACGGCTAACGACTGAACTTTAAAAGGCCAGAACCCTAGCCTTAAGTTCATTTCTTAGGGGTTAGTCTTATATCTAGAGTCTGAACCCATTTGCTTGAGCCCTCTGTATAAAATAGATCTGTATAAAATAGAAAAGTTCTTTCTGGCTGATCGCGTGGTTCCCCTTAGAGACGATAATCCGATTAGTACGACGCCGATTGTGGTGTACGGGCTGATTGCACTCAATGTTGTTGTTTTTTTTCATCAGACCTCGCTGGGAGACGGTGCGCTACAGCAGTTTATTAACACTTGGGCCATTGTGCCTGCCGACTTGACTTGTTCGCTGCCGAGTGAGGCGATCGCCACCGCCGCAGAGCTAAGCTGCCCAACTCCGAGCGATAATATGGCTGTTCCGAGAGAATGGATCACGCTGGTGTCGTCTCAGTTTCTGCATGGCGGGCTGCTGCATTTGGGCGGCAACATGCTGTACTTATCGATTTTTGGCAACAATATTGAAGACCGACTCGGCCCGCTTAAGTTTTTGATTTTCTATTTAACTTGTGGAGTACTAGCGGGGCTGAGTCAATGGATTTTCATGCCTGATTCGGTGGTGCCTACAGTGGGTGCGAGTGGGGCGATTGCGGGGGTGATGGGGGCATATATCATCCGCTTTCCGCGCGCTAAGATCATGACGTTCATTGCGCTGTTTGTGGTGCCGGTCCCGGCCTATTTGTTTTTGGGCTGGTGGTTTTTTCAGCAGTCTCTCTATAGCTATGCCAGCCTAGATGCGACGGCCAATACAGGCTCTGGGGGGGTAGCTTATTGGGCTCATGCTGGGGGCTTTGTGTTTGGCGCGGTGCTAGGGCCATTGATGGGACTGTTTTCTCCACGGCCGGGTGATCGATAATGGCAGTAGATAGATCATCTGTAGCCTATAGACAGACAAACGCAGGCTGATCCACATTGATAAACACAAAGGAGTTCGTAGCATGACAACTCAAGTAGAGACTGAGGTTGCACCAGCGGTGTATGAGGGGCAGTTTGGCAGCTTTACGATTGATCAGTGCGATCGCCAAGACGTGATTCTCTATCGAGCGGGGCTGAGCGTAGCAGCGCTGAGTTTTGCGATTGCTACGCTTTGTGTCTTTTTTGCCACCGAGCTTGCGCCCCAAGTGGCGACCGCTTGCTATGGCCTGATGTGGCTAGCGCTGGGCCTGAGCTTTTTTAAAATTCATATTTATCTGCGATCGCTGCACCGAGCGCTACAGGTCTTTTGGGCCATTGGCGGGATTGCGAGTGTGGCTACAGCGCTGATCTATCCGACGCCTTTGGCCCTAACAGCCTATCAGCAGCCGCTGACGATGTTGGGCATTGGCTTTACCTTTGCGGCCCTCACCGGCATTTTCTTCAAAGAAGCCTTTTGCTTCAATCGATTAGAAACCAAGTTTTTGGTCGTAATTGTGCCTAGTTTATTGCTGGGCCATATGGCGGGCATTTTATCGATTGCGACTGAGCGCAGCTTGCTAATAGCTTGGGCAGTGCTGTTTGCAGTATTTGCGCTGCGTAAAGTTATTCAGCCGATTCCCCCTGATATTGGCGATAAAAGCGTGTTTGATTATCTAGCCAAAGAGCGAGCTCAGTAGCGAACCGGGAAGCGCCAGCCAGCGGCTTAAGAATGGGTTGTTTGCAGTAGCTTTGCGACTGCATTCACCACATGCTGAGCGCTTCCTTTAAAGAACAGCGGATCTAGGGTATCTGGCGTATCTTGAGCGCTGTGATAGTTAGGATTACGAAAGTTTGCTGTATCGGTTACAAAAACAGCCGGAATCGATTTGTTCCAAAAAGGCGCATGATCGCTACGCAGCAAATCTGGAAACAGTCGCAGTGTCGCTTGAGGTACCGGCAAACTGAGTACTAACGGCCCGCTAGCCTGCGCAGATTGCACAAAAGCGTCAATCAAACCCGGATACGTCGATTGACCCAATACCACCAAAAAGTCACCCGTTTCCGGCAGATTTGACAGCGGCAAATTCATTGGATAGCGCTGGCATCCCGGCGTGTGACAGGCGTAGCCGATCATATCGAGAATCACTGCGCCCGTTACCCCCGCTACATTTTCAGGGCTGTCTGCAAAGGCTAGGCTACCGAGTAACCCACTGCCATTGGCCTGCTGTTCTTCTTGATCAAAAAAGACTAGCTTCAGTGTGTTGGCTAGTTGGGCGGCATTGGGCTGCGATGGCGAAGCCTTCCAAGGGAATCGCTGAGGCGAAAAAATTCGAGCCGCTTCTAAAAGCGTGGCGATCGCACTGCCATTATCATCCGCGCCCGGCGACCCTTCTACGGTGTCATAGTGAGCGCCTAACACTATTGTCTCTGCCAGCGGGTCAGCACCTGGAATCGTCACCACAATATTGGTGCCGCTCAAGTTGGCCTGAGCATAAGATTGCTCTATCGGGATGAGGCCATAGCTGGTGATCTGCGTGATGATATAGCGGCGGGCAGCAGCTTTTTGCGTTGAGCTTTGTCGGGGTTGGGCGATCGCTTCAACATGCGCCATAAGCCGCACCTCATCCACACTCAGATCAAGATCGACAGCAGCTGAAGAATCTTTAGAAAGGCTCGTATCGACAGCCGGTGAAGCCGTACCCGTAAACGGAAAAGCCGTCATCAGATGATAGATGGGTTGGCCGCCAATCATCATGGATATCACCAGAACCATGATGATCAAAAAAAAGCTGCTGCGCTTTGCCATTCAACACTCCCCTGAAGATCCTTCTACTGAAGATCCCTCTACCAAAATTCTCGCTCTTAATTTTAAGACTTACTTCATTGCAGCGCTAACCGCCGCCACGGTTAGGTAATAAATAGTTTATATGTATCAATTATTGCCGATTCGTCGTGTCTACAGGACAATCTAAAGGATAATATATCCATAGAGCTTCCTGAGGACAGTCCAGAGGATAAATATGAGCGGTGAAGTAGATCGATATCCCGTGAGTCAGTTGCCCGCCCGCTACGACGATCTAGCTAGAAGCGCCTTTTACAAGCGCATGGAGGCCCTGGGCATCAAGCCCGTGCGAATTGGCGCACGCTCCTATGTCAGCGCCGAAGACGTTGCGCTTTTAGATGAGCTTCACAGGTTTATTCAAGGCGGCGGCTCAACCCCAGAATTTGTAGAAATGATGGGGCTCAATGTCCCAGAACCAGAAGCCGACTTACCCGCAGAGTCATCTGAGCTGGCCAACATTTCTAGCGGCATGGTCAATTTAATTCGCAGCCTTACTGCCGAAATTGTCGCGAACCTCAACCCACCGGCCAACCAAGTCGATCCGCTAGCGTACTATCAATTTTTAGAGCAGGCTGTCCAAAATAAGTGGGAACTCAAAAGCTCAGAAATCGAATACCTGCTCAAGCGCTCAGTGCCTCATAACAGCAGCTATGGGCAAACTTTCCGCGAAGCTGGTTTTATCTTCAGATCTGTCGGCCGTCGATCAGGTGATGAAGTAGCCTGGGTGGTCTCAAAAGGCTAATATAGCTAGTATAAAAAATAGAGCTAACAATTAATCTTGTCAGCTCTATGGTTTGTTTGTGTAGCTGTCTGTCGCGATAAGTATCAGCTGATTGCCGTCAGCCTGATATTCTCGTCGTTTGATCTCGTCATTGAGCGATTGGTTTGCTCCATAGTCCTATGGGTGATAGTGGTGTCGGTGATGATGTCGGTAGTGATGCTGATGTTAGCACTGGCACCGCTTTGTCATTTTTAAAGGCCGTTTAAACGCCTTGTGAGGACAATGCAGCGGACTCTTAGTCATTCTGGCATTTGTGCGCCAGCAGGGGCTTTACCCACCAGTGGAAGCCGTTTCCCCTTAAACCCTTGAGTCTTTTTGGTTAGCTCAATCATAGCATGTCCTAAGGACAATCCGTCAGTATGTCCACTTATTTATCCTGAGGATAATCCTCAGGACTGTCCTGCAAGCTTGGAGGGGAATGATTAGGGTGATCGCTTTTTCTTACTCTCAGCTGATTGCAACTGAATTCTGGCGATCGCAATCGCTTCTGTCCTCAGGACAATTTTCTTATCGAAGTAAAAATCAGCGCCCAAAGCACGCTCCCCGCTATGCTATTCTTGATAAGCAAATTAAGCACTTCGGGGCGTAGCGCAGCTTGGTAGCGCACTACTTTGGGGTAGTAGGGGTCGTGGGTTCAAATCCCGCCGCTCCGATTGTCGAAACATTTGCGATATAAGGCTTAGAGCCGTTCTCTAGTGAGGGCGGCTTTTGTCGTTAGTGTGCAGCTAGGGTGCAGTTAAGGTGCAGCTAGGGTGCAGCACCCAGATCAGGCAGATTGGGAACGTCCATTAGATGCCCGTAGGTTTCACTGACCATGCGCGTGGTGGTGTGACCGGCAATAAATGCCGCTTGCGCCAGTGTCCAGCCCTCATATTCGATGCCATAGCTCAATAGGGTGTGACGAGCGGTATAGGGTGGCCGGTAAGTGATGCCCGCCGCCTCACATACCGGCTTCCAGTAGCGTTCACGATAGTTGTGATCGTCGATTGGTTCGCCGTTGACAGTGGTAAAAATCAGCTCGTCTGGCTGAGCTGCCAGATACCATCGGTTTGTGAAGAGTGCGACCAGGCGATCATTTAGTGGCAATATCCGCACGTTGCCGGTTTTGGTGCCCTTGCGCTGGCGGTTGCTGCCTGACGTTCGCCCGTCTGGTGAGCGGCTGAGTGATTCGCCGATGGTGATTCTTTGGCCTGATAGGCTGACGTGCTGCCAGCGCAGGCCGATAGCTTCGGACGGTCTCAGCCCCAGCGAGAACAGAACGACGGTGAAGTCGTAGTAATGGTGGGCGGTGGGATGCTCACGCATGGTCTTTAGAAATAGAGCCAGCTCGTCACGACTGAACGGCGTTCTATTCTGCACCCGCAGCGCAGCGCCTTTTTGTGGGCGGATGGTTTCAAAGGGGTTCTCCGTCAAATGCTTGTGTGTTACCAGCCATTTACCAAAGGTTCTCAGTAGCACTAGGTTTTGATTGGCGACCAATGCCGACTGACGATCGCGCAGCAGCTCCACAAGCTCACGGGCATCGGCAAGCGTGGTGACATTGCGACCAAATCGAGCGAGGTTCGCGGCCAAAGCCCTATATCTAGTAGATATCGATTGCCCGCTAACGCCATCTAGCGCCCGTTCTTCAGTGAACCATTCAAACAAGGTCAGCGTAGATGGCCGATCAGCCTGCTGTGAAATAACCGCTGTAGGGCGATTTGAGTATTTTTCTAGTGTTGGATCATAGTCGCCGGTGGCGATATCAGCTTCTATTTGCCGCGCCCTTTCTTCGGCTATTTGTCGAGCTGTAGGCGTATCAGGCAGATATAGCGATAGATGTTTGCGCTCCCCCGCATATGACCACCGCAGGCGCAGCACTCCATTACGAGCTGATACCGATACTCCGCCGCGCCTGCTGCGCTGCCTAATCACAGCCCTATTTAGCGACCTCTAGTTCACTCATATCAATGGACTGGGTGAACTTCCAGCCTTTGTGATTGCACACCGCAATGTCGCCTTCAACCGCTTCAACAGTGAGTATTAGGCGACAGTAAGAAAGACGCAATCAGAGCGCCGCGCGCCAGCTACATTGGCGCTCTATCGCGAAGCGCCAATGTAGGTGTCGTGACAGAAAAGTAGAAGGCAAAGAAAAGACACTGGCAGGCAACCCAATTGCAAA
>JBGTNW010000292.1:0-19397 GCA_041742865.1 Phormidesmis sp. | reverse complement strand
CTCATGGCGAGTGGTAATAAATTGAATAGAAGACTGTTTTAAAGCCTGTAATAGCTGAAGATTTTCTTCCCCCGGCAGGCCAAAAATATATTCAACGCCTTCATTTTCAAGGCAGCGGACGAGTAGTTCGGCGGTGTTCATACGTTGGCTCGTAGTTTAATCGTTCGGTTTAGTCGATGGGTTTAATCGATGGGCTTAATCGATGGCTCTAATCGTGGGTATCGTCATTTAATCCAAACGGTTTTGGCATTGACAAATTCCATTAGCCCGTAGCGGGCCAACTCCCGCCCATAGCCGGATTGCTTGATACCCCCAAAGGGCAATCGCGGATCAGATTTGACTAACCCATTAATAAAAACAGCCCCAGCGTCGAGTTCATTAATGAGCTGTTGTTGTTCATTCACATCGGTAGTCCAAGCGCTAGCGCCCAAGCCAAAAGCGGTTGAGTTTGCTAGCTGAATCGCCGCATCGATATCAGGAACTCGAAATACAAGCGCGACCGGGCCAAAAAACTCTTCTTGATCCGCTGGCGTTCCCGGTGGAATGGCCGTGAGAAGGGTGGGCGGGTAAAAGTTGCCGGCGCGTAGTTCCTGCGGGAGCTGCTGTTGGAGTTCATCCAGATTGCCTCCCACCAAAGCAGTGGCTCCTTGGGCAATACAGGTTTGCACCTGCTGGTGAAGTTCTTTTAAGATTTCAGGCGTGGCCAACGGGCCAATGTCGGTGTCGGATTTGAGCGGATTGCCGACTTTTTGCTGCTTAAATTTAGCGGCCAACCCTTGTTCAAAGTCATCGGCAATCTCTCCGACTAAGATAAAGCGCTTGGCCGCAATACAGGACTGGCCGTTGTTCATTAATCGAGCGGTGGTGGCGGTAGCAATGGCCTCTGCCAAATTCGCACTCGGCAGCACGATAAACGGATCGCTGCCGCCTAATTCCAGCACCGCTTTTTTGATATGCCGTGCGGCTGTCGCAGCGACTGCCTGCCCAGCGGGGCCGCTGCCTGTAAGGGTCACAGCCTTAACGCGAGCATCGGCAATGATCGGCTCTACCTGCTGTGCGCCAATTAACAGCGTCTGAAACAGGCCATCTGGGAATCCGGCGGCGGTGAAAATTTCAGCGATTGCCAGCGCCGAACCAGGCACATTAGAAGCATGTTTTAAAAGCACCGGATTGCCCGTCATCAGAGCCGGAGCCGCTGCCCGAAAGACCTGCCAAAACGGATAGTTCCAGGGCATTACAGCCAGCAAAATGCCCAAGGGTAAAAACCGCACGTAGCTCTCATTCGCATCGGTTTGAGCGGGCTGATCTTGCAAAAAGCCCTCGGCTTCATCGGCATAGTAGCGGCAGAGCCAAGCGCATTTTTCGACTTCAGCAATCGCACTGGCCAACGTCTTGCCCATCTCCAGCGTCATCAGCCGCGCATAGGTTTCTCGATTGGCTAGCAGCCCGTCAGCGGCTTGGTGCATCCAGCGCGATCGCTGCGCAAACGGCACCTTAGGATAAGCCTCAAACGCAGTTTGAGCCAGTGACAGCGCCTGCTCAATGCCATCCGCTGTGAGCGGGGAGTAGGTTTTTATCGTTTCACCCGTCGCCGGATTAATGCTTACAATAGCCATAGATCCCTTCCTTGACGATGCCCGACGCTTCTAAACCATGACATCGCTGGCATCCCTGACATCTCTAATGTCGCTCAAAATAGGAGATCTAGAGGCAAAAAACAGCTGTTTGTATCGCTTCGTATAGATTATTTACGCAGATGCATTTATGCAAAATAGAAATGTTCAGTTCATAGAATTCAACGCTTCCAAATCTTGTTTAATTCGATCAATGCCTGACTTTGTACCCTGTTTGTCATAGGCATCACTCGCTTTAAGCAAACTCCGCACAGCCTTGTTATTATCTCCTACATTGGCATAGGCCAGCCCAATATTGTGCCAAGCCTCCGCGCAATTAGGCTCTTGTTCTACAACCGGGGTGAGTTGTTCTATTGCTTGGCGGTAGTCGCCTGCTCTATAGGTTCCGACCGCACCCATAAAAGCCACCATCGCCGTCTCAGCCAATGGAATCGAAGGCTGATCAATCACCGTATCTGGAAAAGGCACCTGCTCAATGGGCCGACGAAAAGCGCTGAGCATTGAGCTAATGGCAAACCCAGCGATGCCAAAAACAACGACAAACCAGACTATAAAATTAGGCATTTCCATTGTTTTTAAGTTCCATTGTTTTTAAGTGTTCTTCCCCAAAATGCTGATGAAATCGGGCAAACCGCGCATCACAACCCTATCACGAGCCCCTGTTGTCAAATCTATTCCCCATCCAAAAAACTGACTCCCCTAAAAACCCAAAAAGCAAATCATCAGAATACGGCTCGCCACGCCCTAAAATAAAAACTAAATAGATCAGCGAAGAATATTTTTCTACGGAAAACGAATACCCGATGACGGCTCAACTGACCAGCTTCTCCTCTCGCCCCGAACCTGCCACTTCAGCGCCTGTCTTGACGTCAGCTTCAGCCCGTCAGCCAGCGAGCGACTATACCGGCGAAAAGCTCAACTGGGACTGGCGCGGCTACGATATCAAGTATGTTGCTGTTGGCAACGGTCAGCCGATTGTGCTCATTCACGGCTTTGGCGCATCCATTGGCCACTGGCGCAAAAATATCCCTGTTCTCGCCGCTGCTGGCTACCGCGTCTACGCACTTGATCTGCTCGGCTTTGGCGACTCTGACAAGCCTGACTTGAACTATACATTGGAGTTTTGGGTCAAGCTGATTCATGACTTTTGGCTAGCCCACATCCAAGCGCCCGCCGTCTTTGCCGGAAATTCTATCGGCGCACTGATGGCCCTGATGAGCCTAGTCAACTATCCTGAAACGGCTAGCGGCGGCGTTTTGCTCAACTGCGCCGGAAGTCTTAACCACCGCCCTGAAGACTTGCCTAAACCGCTGCGGCTTGTTATGGGCAGCTTTAGCGCCTTGGTGAGTTCGCCGTTTACTGGCCCTTTTTTATTCAACCGCGTGCGTACTAAAGGCCGTATCCGGGGCTCACTCCAACAGGTGTACGGTAACCGTCAGGCCATCACCCCCGAGCTGATCAATATTTTGCACGCCCCTGCCTGCCACCCCGGTGCACAAAAAGTATTTGCCTCAATTTTGAGTGCGCCTCCCGGCCCCCGACCCAGCGAACTTTTACCGCAAGTACAGCAGCCGCTGCTAGTGCTCTGGGGCGAAAAAGATCCGTGGACGCCGATTAAAGCGGCTAGTATCTACCAAGACCTCGCTGCCGATCCCGAAAAAACCGTTGATTTTCAGGCTATTCCCGATACGGGTCACTGCCCTCATGACGAGCGCCCCGAAATCGTCAATCAGCTCATTTTAGACTGGATGAAAAGCGCTCCGCTTGCGGCTGAGGCCAGCGATAATGCTGTTTTCTCGTCTGTATCATGATCGATGAAGGCTATATCAAGTATCGCTGTGAGTGGATTCAAGAAGATGCGATGGCGGAGCCTTCCAGGGGAATCGCGCCTTCATCCGTTACCGACCTCACCGCCTACCGCAACGCCCTCCATCGGCTCCAGTTCATCGGCCAATACCCCAACGGCATCGGCTTCGGCAACCTCTCCCAACGCACCCCCAAAAATCTCCAAGGCCCTGACGCCTCGACGCCTTCTTTTACCATCACCGGCACCCAAACCGGCCACCTCACGACCCTCACTGCCACTGACTACGCGCTTGTCACCGACTTCAACCCGGCGAAAAACACCCTCACCTGCCGCGGCCTGCGCCAAGCCTCTTCCGAATCACTCACTCACGGCGTCATCTACAGCGCTCACCCGGCCATCCACGCCATCATCCATGTTCACCACCCTCAAATGTGGCAGCAGCTTCTACACCTAGTGCCCACTACCCGCGCGCATGTCCCCTACGGCACGCCCGAAATGGCCACCGAAACTCAGCGCCTCTTTGCTCAAAGCCCGCTACTGCAAACTAAAATATTCGCCATGGCCGGACACGCTGACGGCATCGTCGCCTTTGGCGAAACTCTCCAAATGGCCTACCGAGTTCTTCTGCACTGGGCTGCAACAACGGGTGTTCTTACCGACCCGGCCTATTTATCTGCATTGCCAATCCAAGATCAATGAGGCAGGTAAACTCAAAGTTGCCTGCCGACCTACCGCTGAGTAGCTGAGGGCTATTTCAATCGGTGCAGGCGGTAAATAGCTCAGCCGCTCCGACCATTCAATCGCGACAATACCCGGCTCGACTTCTAGCCCTTCCCAATAGTTTTCTAAAAACAGCGCATCGGCTTCTGCGCCCGACAGCCGGTATAGATCGATGTGGTAGAGCGGCAGGCGACCTTCCATATATTCGTTAATTAAAGTAAAGGTAGGGCTGTCGATGTCATTAATGCCTAAGCCTTGACCAAGCCCCTGTACCAGCGTCGTTTTTCCGCTGCCCAAATTTCCCTTTAGCAGCAGCACACTACCTGCCGGAAGCTGCGCTCCTAAAGCTTGGCCTAATGACTGAGTAGCCGCTGCATCGGGTAGATCAATCACCACTCTTTTGCCCTCTCATGCGCTGAATTAGATCTGTCTAGACTTCTGTTCTGTATAGACTATAGACAGTAAGCAATAGGCCATAGACTATAAAACAGGGGCCTAGAAACCGCAAGCGACAGGCTGAAAATTACCCAAGCGCCATGATTATCACCGTTGCCAGCTTTAAAGGCGGTGTCGGTAAAACGACGACTGCTATTCACCTCGCTGCCTTTCTTCAAGGGCAGGGCGAAACGCTGCTGGTTGATGCGGATCCGAACCGTTCGGCGTTGGGCTGGGCGAGTCGGGGTGAGCTGCCTTTTAAGGTGATGGATGAGTGGGAAGCCGGGCAAAATGTCAGCCAAACTATCAATCCTGACGGCAATATGGTGATCGATACGCAGGCGCGGCCGATTCCTGAGGATTTGAGTGCGCTAGCTGAGACCTGTGACCTGCTGGTGCTACCAACGACTCCTGACATTTTGGCCCTAGATGCGCTAGTGCTCACGGTTGAATATCTGAAAAAAATTAGGGCCAGCCACTATCGCATTTTGATTACATCGATTCCGCCCAAGCCGAGCAGGGCGGGAGAAGAAGTCAAAACGCTCCTGCGAGATGCCAATTTGCCGGTTTTTGACCAGGGTATTCGCCGCTTTTCTGCTTTTCAAAAAGCGGCCTTGCAGGGGCTGCCGGTGTATTCGGTCAAAGATCCGCGAGCAGAAGCGGGCTGGCAAGATTATGAGAAGGTGGGGGAAGAAATTTTAGCGATTATGGCAGCGCGATCGCTAACCGTAAAACCGCCCGCGCCACCAACAGTCCCAGACTTCTTTTGACTACTTATCAGCCCACTCACCTATCAGTCACGAGAGTTACAGAAATTACAGCGCAAGGCTTCAGCTATGGTCAAAATTTTACACTTGTCAGATACGCATATGGGTGGCGGCTTTAATCATGGGCGCATCAACCCAGAAACCGGGCTGAATACACGACTAGAAGACTTTACACTAGCGCTGAAGCGCTGCGTAGATAGTGCACTAGATCAAGCAGTCGATCTAGTGCTTTTTGGTGGTGACGCCTTCCCCACCGCGACGCCACCGCCCTACATTCAGCAGGCTTTTGCCAGCGAATTTTGTCGCTTAGTCGCAGCAAATATTCCCACAGTTTTACTCGTCGGCAACCACGATCAGCACGCCCAGGGAGGTGGGGGTGCGAGCCTTTGCATTTATCGCACCTTAGGCGTTCCCGGTTTTATTGTGGGTGATACGCTCACCACCCACCGCATCGACACTAAAGGAGGTCCTATTCAAATTGTGACGCTCCCTTGGCTAACGCGATCCACGCTGTTCACTCGCCCCGAAACGCAAGGGCTCTCGATGAAAGAAGTCTCTGAGCTGCTGTTAGATCGGCTGCGGGTGGTGTTAGAAGGAGAAATTCGTAAGCTCGATAGGACGATTCCGACCGTGCTACTTGCCCACCTGATGACCGATACGGCCCGCTATGGCGCAGAGCGTTTTTTAGCGGTAGGCAAGGGGTTTACAGTGCCAATGGCGATTCTTGCGAGAGATTGTTTTGACTATATTGCACTAGGCCATGTGCACAAACATCAGGAAGTTTGTAAGTCTCCGTTAGCGATTTATGCAGGTAGTATTGAGCGGGTAGATTTTAGCGAGGAAAAAGAAGAAAAAGGCTATATGCTGCTAGATGTTCAAAAGGGGCAGACCACAGCCAAATTTTGCCCGCTGCCTGCTCGGATATTCAAGACAGTGGAGGTGGATCTCACGAAGCAAACAGATCCACAGATGGCTTTATTGAATGCGATTGAGCGAGAAGAGATTGCTGAAAAAGTCATTCGACTCCTGTACCAACTCCGCGCCGATCAGGTCGAAGATATTGACAGTGGCGCACTCGCTGAGGCGCTAGCCGCTGCGCATAGCTACACCATTCAGCCCCAGCTCGTGAGTCAGCTTTCTCGGCCTCGACTGCCAGAGTTGGGGGTCGATAGTGCGCGATCGCCCCTCAGCGCGCTCCAAGCCTACCTCAACAATCGAGAAGACTTAAGTACCCTAGCACCGGATATTCTAGCAGCGGCTCAGGGTCTACTCAATCAAGATCCGCACGGCGACAAAGCTATTGTCGCACCCGATCTAGAAGACGATTTTGAATCTGAAAGCAGTCCTGAAGAAGATGAAGCGCATCAGCTCAGACTGCTATAAAGTATTGATCTCACTAGCCCAGTAATCGCAAATCAGGCGCAAGTCAGGTGATGCCATGCCAAAATACATCCTCTCTCTCGACCAAGGCACAACCAGCTCCCGCGCCGCTGTCTTTGATCGGCAGGGCACACTGCTCGCAATTGCCCAAAAAGAATTTCAGCAAATTTTTCCAAGTTCAGGCTGGGTAGAGCACGATGCTAACGAGATTTGGTCATCTCAGATTGGCGTCGCTAATGAAGCGTTAGCTCGTATGAACATTTCAGCCAGGGACATTGCCGCGATTGGCATCACCAACCAAAGAGAAACAACCGTTATTTGGGATAGAACAACTAGCCAACCAATTCATAACGCCATCGTTTGGCAAGATCGTCGTACGGCTGATTTTTGCGAACAGCTTAAGGCAGAAGGTCACGAAGCCCTATTTCAAAGCAAAACGGGCCTAGTGATAGATGCCTACTTCAGTGGCACCAAAATTAAATGGCTGCTAGATCATGTGCCCGGAGCAAGAGAAAAAGCCCAGCGCGGTGAACTGGCCTTTGGCACCATTGATAGCTGGCTAGTGTGGAAACTTTCAGGCGGTGCGCTGCACATTACTGATGCTAGTAATGCTTGCCGAACCCTGCTTTTCAACCTTCACACGGGTCAATGGGATGAAGCGCTGTTGGCCCTACTAGATATTCCCCAAAGTTTGCTGCCTGAAGTGCGCAGTTCGTCTGAAGTGTATGGCTCTACGAGTGCGGGGCTATTCGGCGCACAGATTCCGATTGCTGGCATTGGCGGCGATCAGCAAGCGGCGACCTTTGGCCAAGCAGCTTTAGAGCCGGGAATCGTGAAAAACACATATGGCACGGGCTGTTTTATGCTACTTAACACAGGCACATCGCCAGTCACCTCATATCACAAGCTGCTGACTACGGTAGCTTGGAGGATTAACCACCAGACTATTTACGCTTTGGAAGGCGGCGTTTTTATCGCTGGCGCGGTAGTGCAGTGGCTGCGCGACAGCTTAGGTATTATCCAGCGCAGTGAAGACGTAGAAGCATTGGCCAGTAGCGTTTCGGATTCCGGTGGGGTGCACTTTGTCCCCGCTTTTGTAGGCTTGGGAGCACCCTATTGGGACAGCTACGCGCGCGGCACGATTACCGGGCTTTCGCGTGGCTCTGGCGCGGCTCATATTGCCCGAGCCGCACTAGAAAGCATTGCCTACCAAACGGCAGATGTACTAGATGCCATGCGCCAAGACGCCCACATCGATCTCCATGAGCTGCGAGTAGATGGCGGTGCGGCGCGAAACGATTTGTTGATGCAGTTTCAATCGGATGTGTTGGGTATTCCAGTAGTGCGGCCTACCGTGACGGAAACAACAGCGTTGGGCGCAGCTTATCTAGCGGGTCTAGCGGTTGGCTACTGGGAAGATCAGCAGACAATAGCTCAGCTATGGCAGATGGAAAAGCGCTTTGAACCCAGCATCAGCGCTGATTGCAGAGAGAATCTGCGCGTGGGGTGGCAGCAGGCATTAGCTCAAACGCTGCACCACCCTTAGCACCTTCATTAGCGCCTTTTGGCCATCTTTGCGCTTATGGCGAACTAGCCGCTACACCGCAGCGGGTTTTGGCTCAGGCTTTGGTGGCTTAACGGTCTGCACAGCTGTCGCCACCCGGTTTGCAAATGTCTCATCCATTTCTCGAAATAGCGCAATTTGCCTTTGTTGAATAGACTCCCGGCATTTGCCTAGACTGCCACCGATGTTATGCACAAGGCGATCTTTTTCGTCATCGCTCAGCATGTTGTAATACAGGCAAGCTTGGTCGGCGTAGTCTGGTTCATCTAGCTCTATCCGATCAGCCATTCCTTCTACTTTGTAAGGGGGCACTGCGGCCCGCTGGTCAGCCTTGGGATAGCTGTACTCAGTCGGGTGATAGTTCTGGCGGCTGCCATAGTTGCCATCGGTGCGCATCAAACCGTCGCGATAAGGCGTATTTGCTTCGGTAGCATGGGGCTGATTGACTGGAATCGTGTCGTAATTTACCCCTAGGCGATAGCGATGCGCATCGGCATAAGACATAATTCGCGCTTGTAGCATCCGATCAGGCGACCAAGAGATGCCGGGAACAACGTTGCCCGGAGAGAAGGCGGCCTGCTCTACTTCCGCAAAAAAGTTTTCAGGATTACGGTTTAGCTCAAAGCGGCCTACCTTTTGCAGCGGATAGTCAGCGTGAGGCCATATTTTGGTGAGATCAAACGGATTCCACTGAAAGTTTTTCGCTTGCTCATCAGTCATGGTTTGAATGTACATAGTCCAGGCCGGATAGTTGCCTTCATCAATGGCATTAAACAGATCTTTAGTAGCCCAGCGAGGCTCTATGCCCTGAAGTTTTTGCCACTGCTCTTCGGTAAAGTTCTTGATGCCTTGCTCAGTCAAAAAGTGAAACTTAACCCAAACTCGCTGATCTTGTTCATTGATTAAGCTAAACGTGTGGCTGCCATAGCCATTCATGTGACGCCAGCCCATCGGAGCGCCGCGATCGCCCAGCAACCAAACTACCTGATGCAGGCTCTCAGGCACCTGTGACCAAAAGTCCCACCACATTTCATCCTGCCGCCAGTTGTGCTCAGGGTGCTCCTTTTGTGAGCGAATAAAGTCCATGAACTTCATCGGATCGCGCATAAAGAAGATCGGCGTATTGTTACCGACCATATCCCAGTTGCCGTCTTCCGTGTAAAACTTGACCGAAAAGCCACGCAAATCGCGATAGATATCAGAGCCCCCTTTAGACTTAGCCACCGTTGAAAATCGGGCAAATACTTCTGTCTGCTTGCCAACTTCACCAAACAGCTTAGCTTTTGTCAGGTGAGTAATATCGTCCGTGACCGTAAAGGTGCCATAAGCGCCAGATCCAACCGCATGAACCACTCGCTCAGGAATCCGTTCCCGGTTGAAATGGGCCATCTTCTCTAATAAGTCGTAGTCTTCCATTAACAGCGGGCCATACTTACCAGCTGTTTTAGAAACTTCGTTACTCGCAATGGGAATGCCTGCTCCATTGGTCAACGTCTGGTTATCACTAGCCATAAAAAATCCTGAATATTGGGTCTAAATGTTGGGATTGAGCTAACTCAGTAAACTCAACAGTTACGGATCTCAAAAGTAACGCCGTAACCAATAAAAAACCTCTACAGAAGGGTTGATGTTGAGAGGTAGGCAAACGGGCAATCTAGTTTTGAATTGAGTGCTTTGAATTAAGTGCCTTGGATTGAGCGCTTTGAATTGAGTTGTGCCAACCCAGATGCTAGGGAGATGCCATGGAAGCCCATGTCGCCGCCGCCTTGAAAATGAGTGATTATCAGCAGGCGGCAAAGCTACTTAAGCAGTGGCAAGCCACCGACCCGCAAAATCCAATGCTCAGATTGTTCGCAGCTCAACTACAAGAGCGCACCAATCATTTAGAAAGCGCCGAAAAAAACTATATCAAGCTGCTGAGGCAGACCCCTAACGGTAAAATCAAAGCTCAGGCAAGGGCCGGGATTTCGCGCATTCAGCAGCAGAGAAAGTGCGAAAAGATTGCAGATCTCGATCAAGCTAGGCAAGTTGAGGGTGGAAATGCGCTGGCGGTTTTGGCGATCGCACCCCCCTTACCCGAACAGCGCGATCAGGCCATCGGCCACTTTGCCAAAGTCTGGAATCTGGATACCTACAGCGCCCGATTAAAAGTCCCGACTAGCGGCTGCCGCCTTTATCGCGTTGGCCCCTGGGGTGAAATCGGCTATTTTGCCCAAGCGCTACAGCCACATACGCCGACTTTGAAGGCTAAAGTTAGTGATGTTAAAGCTATCCAAACAGTTCAGATTTGCTACTTTGAATCTCTCACGCCGCAGCCCAGCGTCATCTGCAAGCGCCCAGATGGACATCTGGGTAAGATTAGCTTCGAGTGGTCAGAAGTCACTCAGCGCATCAGCGGCCAGCTACCCATTTTTGAGCAGGTTGTTGATTTAGGAAACTGGGGTAGAACAGTTCATAAAGAGAAAGTGCAGGACTATACGCAGGTTGTGGATTTGCATCTAACCAGCAGGAAAATTGTTCTGAGACTGTGCGATCGCCTTTACCAATATCAACAAGGTATCTCTCTTACCCCACAAGGCGAACTCAACAGCCGCATTCAGTGGAACCAGCTCCTAAAGCATCTAAACCAATCGCTCAAGAGCCTACATCAAAACCAGTTTAGCCAGTTCGGCCAAGCTGCCTTAGAATTTACTCCCCTCTTACCGCCCATTCCTGCCCACTTAGATCTAGATCGTCGTGCCCCTAGCGATTGGGATCTGGCCTTTCATCTCTACAGCAGCCTTTACTATCTAAACTCAAAAAGCTAGGACAGCGCAGCGACAACAGATCCCAATCAACAGATTTAAACGAGTACAGAAAGTCAGGCAGGGCTGCCTGATTGGGCCAAAAACTTCTCTAATTCAGTCAGCTTCTCAGCATCGATTTTGGTCTGCATTGGGCAGAATTTAGGCCCACACATGGAGCAAAACTCAGCAGTTTTATAGATGTCAGCAGGCAGCGTTTCATCGTGATATTCACGGGCGCGATCTGGATCTAACGAAAGCTCAAACTGTTTGTTCCAGTCAAAGTGATAGCGGGCCCGAGAGAGTTCATCATCGCGATCGCGCGCCCCTGATCGATGCCTTGCAATATCTGCGGCATGAGCGGCAATTTTATAGGCAATCAGCCCGTTGCGCACATCTTCAGCATCCGGTAGCCCCAAATGCTCTTTGGGTGTTACGTAACACAGCATTGCTGTTCCGTGCCAGCCAGCTACTGCTGCCCCAATCGCCGACGTAATATGATCATAGCCCGGTGCAATATCAGTAACCAACGGCCCCAACACATAAAAAGGCGCTTCCGAACACACTTCCATCTGTCGCTTTACATTCATCTCAATTTGATCCAAGGGCACATGCCCCGGCCCCTCTACCATCACCTGCACATCATGCTGCCAAGCTTTGCGGGTCAATTCGCCCAGCGTTTTAAGTTCAGCAAATTGGGCCTCGTCCGAAGCATCATGCTGACACCCAGGGCGCAAAGAATCTCCCAAGCTAAAAGAGACATCGTAGCGCTTGAAGATTTCGATAATGTCATCGAAATGCGTAAACAGCGGATTTTGCTGGTGGTGATGCAGCATCCACTGAGCCATAATGCCACCGCCGCGCGAAACAATGCCAGTCAGCCGATTTTTCACCAAAGGCAAATGCTCAATCAAAATGCCCGCATGAATGGTCATATAGTCTACGCCTTGCTGCGCGTGCTTTTCAATAATATGCAGAAAGTCTTGCGCCGCGAGGTTCTCAATGCTGCCATGAACACTTTCCAATGCCTGATAAATCGGCACGGTGCCAATCGGAATCGGTGAACTGTTGATGATGGCCGTGCGAATTTCATCTAGATTGCCGCCACCGGTAGAGAGATCCATCAGCGTATCTGCCCCATATTTCACCGCTAAGTGCAGCTTATCAAGCTCTTCGTTAATATCAGAAGAATTAGGCGATGCGCCAATATTGGCATTCACTTTGCACTTGCTAGCAATGCCAATGGCCATGGGCTCAAGGTTCGGATGATTGATGTTAGCCGGAATAATCATTCGCCCCCGCGCTACTTCAGCTTGAATCAAGCTCACTGGCAAGTTTTCTCGGCGGGCTACATAGTCCATTTCTTCGGTAACAACGCCTTGGCGGGCATAGTGCATTTGGGTGACATTAGGCTGACCCGCTCGCTTGGCAATCCAGCTAGTGCGTAAAGCGGTTGCAGGGCCAGAGGCAACAGATGATGGGATAGATGATTGAACAGACTGAGTAGCCATAGGTAAATGCCTTGTTAGATAAGGGAGAAAGAACGTTAATCGAAAATTTGGCGCGAAAACTCGAAGCGAAACGCAAATAACATGCGCTGCTGCTGCCGGATTTGAGATAAAAAACGAAGCTTAGCGGGTCAGTGGGGCGATCGCTCAGCTTAATCGATCAGGCGGATTGAAAGTGATCGCCGATTGAGCCTCTGAAGTAAACGATTTCACTTTTTTTAACTCACTATAATTAAAGGGCGTACTGTTCTTGTTATTTTTAGTCACAGCGTTCCACACTAAAGTGATAGCCGTCGAAGCCAACAGCGCCACGGCAAAGCTATTAAGCAAATCGCCCCCACCCGGAATATTAAACAGCGGTGAAAAGTCGGGTTTAGGAAAGAACAATAGGCCAGCAGCGATGCCTAAAAGCGAACTCCAAAAGGCGTTGTTGGCCGTTTGATGACGATTATAAAGGCTGAAAAGAATGGGAAATAACAGCGCCGCGCAGAGCAAATCGGCGACAAAGAACAAGTAAAGAACACTGTATCCTTGAGCGGCTATAGCCACTGCCGGAATGCCAACTAGCCCGGTGAGCACGCGCGAAAGGGTCAGCACCTGATCTGATCTGCTTTGATTTGAGCTGTTTTGTGTCGAGTCACTTTGTGTCAAGTCACTTTGCGCCGATCCGTTTCGCATCGATCCGTTGTGCACAAATCTACGCTGAGAAAATCGCAACAGATCGACTGTAAAAACTGAGCTAATGCCATTGAGCAATGTATCTAGACTGCTCATCACCAGCGCCAGTGCCAGCAAAATCACCACTACCACTAGCCAAGTCGAAATCTGTAGCCCTTGCAGCAGGTCAAAAAAGGCTGTCGGCCCAGAAAATCCTAGCCCAGCAGCCATTAGGCCCAGCAGCCCAGAAACAAATATCATGGGCAAAATAACGAGTGCAGAGCCCAAAAAAGCGCGTCTGACGGTCGTATCATCTCGGCAGGCATACACCCTTTGCCAGTTGCCCTGATTGAAGGCTTCTGCGGCCACAATGGCAATCATCAGGGTCGCGCCAAATCTCAGCCCGCCGATGTTGCCCAATGACATCAGCTCCGGCAGCTTTTCGGCAACCGGGGCGATCGCGGCTTCAAATCCGCCCATCAGCGCCACAGTCGCGACTAAACAAATCAATAGCAGCGGCACAATCAGCGCAAACTGAACAGCATCCGTCAAAATCGTGGCTTTGAGACCACCGTAGGCAGTGTATAAAAATACAGTCGCCATCACTGCCACCGAAGTCACCAGCAGCGGCACATTGACAATGAGCTGTAGGGCTTGAGCGATCGCCGTCAATTCTGCCGCCAAATAAACGAACATATACAGCAACATTACCGTCACTGTTAGTAAATAAATGGAGGTGCTAGAAGTACTACTTTGGGCTGCTGGGCCAACTTGAGCGCTAAAGCGATGCCGCACATAGTCATTTAGCGAATGGCCCCAAGGCATAATTTGCCTCAGCCTCGGCCCAATCAAAACAAAGGTAAACACTGCCGCTGCCGAGCCTAAGCAATAGCCCAAAATAGCCGTGATGCCGCCAAACGCCGATCCGGCCTCCGGGGGACTAAATAAAATCCAGGCTCCCAGCGCCGAAGCGGTAACGGTTGCTAGGGCCATTTTGCCGCCTACTTGGTTGCGGCTGACCATGTAATCTTCTAAGGCATGATGCGAATGCGCGGCATTCGAGCCCACTGTATTCGAGCCCACCGTATTCGAGCCTACGGCTGGGGCTGCCGGATCAATATTGGACATGGCTTTCCTCCGCTGGCATTACCCAGACTCAGGTTCCAAGGGTATGTTCTCAGCCTCCTTGCCAACGTCTTTGCCAAGTATCTTTGACAAAGATATTCTGCAAATACTATCGGGAGGCACCCCTAGCAATGAATGAGTCATATGTTATCACCTCACCTCGTAGAATCACAGAGAATGTTCACTATTTTTTTAATGTTTCAACAATATTTCAACAGAAAAGGTAATGGTGCCTCCCAATGAAACCCTTGAGCGCTGCAAACCCAATGAAAAGGTTGCCAAGTTCCGTTCGCTGGCTAGCGATCGCCCTCCTTTTAGGCAGCGCCTCCTGGGGCACTAGCAAAGCCCTAACATCGTCAACTTTGACTACTAGCGGAAATTCCCTGCGGCGCTCATCTGCGTTCACCGCAAATAAACAAACTTCAGCGGCTACGCCTGAGCAAGTTCGAGTCTATGCTGTGAGCTCAACGGTTCTAGCGGTAGAAGTCGCTGCCCCGACAGTGATCAAAGGCCAGCAATCTACTTATGTGCCTCAACCGGGTGACACTTTAGTCCGTGATAATGGCTACACCCGAGTCAAACGCAATAGTGTCGTGATAGGTACGCTCACTGAGGCCACGAACCCATCAGGGGAAAGAACTTTTTATCCCTACGATCAGGTTACTCAAAGCGCTCTTAACCTTGCAGCAGCTGATTTACCCAGGGGCTACGCCATTTCCTCGGCAGGTGATGCTGACTATAGCCAGCCGACACAACCCATCGATATTTTTCGTAAGACCAAGCCCGTCAATATGGCCGAAGTCACCCCCACTCAGCGGCTTTGGCTAGCTCAAAGTACGCTTTATTTAACCTTACCTAAGCCGATTAAGCCCGGTGAAACTTATCAAATTCGCTTTTCAAACCTAGGCTTAGCAGATACGACTTATCGCTATGAGCCGACAAAATCGCTCAGCGAAGCGGTGCATGTGTCGCAGCTCGGATTTCGCCCAGACGATCCGCTTAAAGTGGGCTACCTATCTACTTGGATGGGCAATGGCGGCGGGCTAGATTATCCGGAAAAGCTGAAGTTTACGCTAGTTGATCAGCACACTCAGCAGCCGGTGTTTAGCTCGGTAGCAACCCGAGTCAGAAGCGCCGCTCAAACTGAAGATCCTCGTGGCCGAGACTACACCCTAACAGAGGTACATCGGCTAGATTTTAGCGCGTTCAATCAGCCCGGTGAATATCGGCTCTGCGTAGCGGGCATTGGCTGTTCGCTTGAGTTTGAAATGGCCAGTAGCGTCTGGCAAAAGGCTTTTATCACAGCCACGAGAGGGTTTTACCATCAGCGTAGCGGCATTGCGATTACGGCTCCTTACAGCGATTTTCGCCGTCCTCGCGCTTTTCATCCTGATGATGGCGTCAAGGTTTATCAATCGGGCGCATCCCTGCTGGATGTGGATATGGGCATCGGCGATCGCGACACATTTAAGGCCCTCACCGCCGAAAAAACCAATGACATCGTGCCCAATGCCTGGGGCGGCTATTTCGATGCAGGCGACTGGGATAGACGCATTCAGCACCTAGCTGTGCCAAGAGGTCTACTAGAGCTATACAATCTGTTCCCCGACCATTTCAAAACTATTCAGCTTAATATTCCTGAATCTACAAACGACCTTCCCGATGTGCTGGATGAAGCGCTGTGGTCACTCGACTCTTTCCGTCGGTTACAAACCGCAGACGGCGGCATTCGCGGCGGCATCGAATCGGCTGAGCATCCGCGCTACGGCGAAACCAGTTGGCAAGAATCGCAAACGATCATGGCTTATGCCCCCGATGTCTGGTCCAGCTATCTGTATGCTGGCGTGGCCGCCCGCGCTGCCTTTATCCTCAAAGCCGATGACGCCGCCCTTGCTGATACCTATCAGCAAAGCGCCCTACTGGCCATGGCCTACGCCGAAAAGCACTATCCTGAGCGCACTTACACAGGCGAACTTCAGCACCATGTTAAAGATCAGCGCAACTTAGCCGCGCTAGAGCTATACCGGCTAACGCAGGCCAGCAAATGGCATGAGCTATTTTTGGCCACTACCGTTTTTCAAGCAGCCGATGCCGAACCGTTTATCTACAGCCGCCATGAACAGCGCGACGCCGCGTTTTTATATGCAGGCATTAACGGCCCGCTCAAATTAGCGGGTATGCCGCCACTGCCGATTGATGCTAGGGTACAGGCCAACGCCCGCGCGGCCCTTTTACGCTACGCCGATGAGCTGGTGACGCTGACTAATACCACTGCCTTTGGCTGGAGCAAAGATCATCCCGAATCGCCCGTAGGCTGGGGCAATGGCTTAGGTGCACCGCGAGGCATTAATCTTTTGCAGGCCCATGCCTTAACCCAAGCTTCTAAATATTTGCTAGCAGGTATCAGTAGCGCTCAATTCAATGCAGGTGCTAATCCTGACAATTTGGTATTGACGACAGGCATGGGCGATCGCAGTCCCCAAAACCCCTTAATTATCGATCAGCGCCTGACCGCTCAATCGCCACCACCGGGCATCACCGTTTACGGCCCTGCCGATCTAAGTCTCAATCAAAACTATTGGGGAATTGAGGCGATCGCTAGCAGCACATTCCCTCCGCCAACCGCATGGCCTACCGTCGAAACCTACTTCGACATCTATCTCTACCCCATGAGCGCTGAATTCACCGTCGATTACATGCTCTTGACGGCTTACACCTGGGGCTACTTATCAGCAAGATAAAATTAACAAGGAGAAGAAATAAAAAACAAAGCCTCCCAGACAATGCTGAGAGGCTTTATTTTTTACCTTAAATTGACCTAAGTTGCGATCAAGAACGCTTAGCCAAATCGACTAGACGTAGACGCAATCAGGAAGGCCGCGTAAGTCAGCACATACCCCACCGTAAAGTGAGCTAGACCAACCAAACGACCTTGAACGATAGACATCGCTACCGGCTTATCTTTCCAGCGAACGAGGTTGGCCAAAGGCGTGCGCTCATGAGCCCAAACAATGGTCTCAATCAGCTCTTGCCAATAACCACGCCACGAGATCAAGAACATAAACCCAGTTGCCCAAACCAAGTGTCCAAAGAGGAACATCCAGGCCCAAACTGCAAGGTTATTCATCCCGTAAGGATTGTAACCATTGATCAACTGAGCAGAGTTCAGCCAGAGATAGTCCCGCAGCCAACCCATGAGATAGTTTGAACTCTCATTGAACTGGGCCACGTTGCCGCTCCAGATAGCCAAGTGCTTCCAGTGCCAGTAAAAGGTCACCCAGCCAATGGTGTTAAGCATCCAAAACATCGCTAGGTAGAACGAATCCCACGCAGAGATGTCGCAAGTGCCGCCACGACCAGGGCCATCGCAAGGGAAGCTAAAGCCAAAGTCCTTTTTGTCGGGCATGAGCTTAGAGCCACGGCCATCCAACGCACCCTTGACCAAGATCAAAGTGGTGGTGTGAAGTCCGAGCGCGATCGCATGGTGCACCAAGAAGTCGCCAGGACCAATTGTCAAGAACAAAGAATTGGTACCACTATTAATGGCATCAAACCAACCTGGTAGCCAAATAGCTCCATGATTAGGCCACGCCGTCGTAGCAATACTGTCAGGATTAGACAACAGCGTGTCAAACCCGTACAGCACCTTACCAGAAGCCGCCTGCACAAATTGCGCAAACACAGGCTCAACTAGGATTTGCTTCTCAGGCGTACCAAAAGCAACCACTACGTCGTTGTGAACGTAGATGCCCAAGGTGTGGAAACCCAAGAACAAAGAAACCCAGCTCAGGTGCGAGATAATCGCTTCTTTGTGGTCAAGCACTCTAGCCAACACGTTGTTTTCATTCGCTGCCGGGTCATAGTCGCGAATCAAGAAGATCGCCCCGTGAGCAAAAGCTCCCACCATAATGAACCCAGCAATGTACTGGTGGTGGGTATACAGCGCCGCCGAAGTCGTGAAGTCCTTAGCCATGAAAGCGTAAGGCGGTAGCGCGTACATGTGCTGAGCGACTAGAGACGTAACCACGCCTAGAGCCGCTAGCGCCAAAGCAAGTTGGAAGTGCAGCGAGTTATTCAGCGTGTCGTATAGACCCTTGTGACCCGCACCTAGCGCACCGCCAAAAGGGGTGCCCTCAGGCGGACGGTGAGTATTGAGGATCTCTTTGATGCTGTGACCAATACCGAAGTTAGTCCGGTACATGTGGCCTGCAATGATGAAGATGACGGCGATCGCCAAATGGTGATGCGCCATATCCGTCAGCCATAGAGACTCTGTTTGAGGATGGAAGCCACCCAAGAAAGTCAAAATCGCCGTACCTGACCCTTGCGACGTCCCAAATATATGGTTAGCCGTATCTGGGTTTTGCGCATAAGCGCCCCAATCGAGCGTGAAGAACGGCTTCAAACCCGCCGGATGAGGCTTCATTGACATCAAATTGCCCCAGCCCACATGCACACCGCGAGACTCAGGAATCGCAACGTGAACTAAGTGACCAGTCCAAGCCAAGGAGCTGACGCCAAACAGACCAGCCAAGTGGTGGTTGAGGCGGGATTCAGCATTCTTAAACCAAGACAGACTAGGTCGGAACTTGGGCTGAAGGTGCAGCCAGCCCGCAAACAGCATCACAGCTGCTAGCGCGAGGAGGCCAACCGCGCCAGTATACAAATCGCCATTGGTGCGCATTCCGATGGTGTACCACCAGTGATAGACACCTGAATAAGCAATGTTAACCGGGCTGCTAGCGCCAGCCTGGGTGAATGCATCCACCGCAGGCTGACCAAAGTGAGGATCCCAAATCGCGTGAGCGATTGGTTTTACGTTTAGCGGATCTTGCGTCCACTGTGGGAAGTTGCCTTGCCAAGCGACATGGAACAGGTTGCCAGAAGTCCAGAGGAAAATGATCGCCAAATGACCGAAGTGAGAAGCAAAAATCTTTTGGTAAAGATTCTCTTCTGTCATCCCATCATGGGTTTCAAAATCGTGAGCTGTGGCAATTCCGTACCAGATCCGACGAGT
>JBGTNW010000291.1:0-11347 GCA_041742865.1 Phormidesmis sp. | reverse complement strand
AGACCTGTTGCGAAATAGAGCCTGGAAATGGCTGAAATTCCTATGGATAGAGACTTTCAGTCGTTCTTTATGCAAATTGAGCGAAAGCCCTATGGGTCAACGTTTGCAGCAATTATTTTCGTTATTTCGCAACTACTCAAACCCCATAGAGCTGCATCAGTCTTGTCGCTGGCGGATGGCTGCGCTCTAGACTTTTGTATAGACTGAACCACGCTCGCTCAATTACTGGAGATAGCGATAGCTCTGCAAAGCTACTGATACTCCGGCTAGTGAGCACCGCGTCCATCAAATTAAACAAGCCATCTCGCCCATTTCCCATCAGCTGATAGGCGCGCTTGCACATTCGCTCTAAATCGGTGAAGCTTTTCATAGGCTTCTGAGGTTGGTAGTTCTTTCTCAGTGTCGCTTATGGAGCAATTTGCGTTAGCGTTCATCTTTGATGTGCCGTAGGCGATCGCTCTTTCAACATTATTTGTCTAAACTCCAGTAAATTAGTGGTGTAAGGCGGCCAATGCGATCACATAAACTCAACCCTACCGGCAAAGCCGATTGGCGCGCAGTCTTCACCATTGTGCTGGCCGTGCCGATTTTGCTAGTGCTGTTCTTATTTTTGTACTTTCGGCCCGCTGAGCAAACGGCAACCTCCCCAACTGTGGTGCTAGCGACGGGGGAGTATCCGCCCTTTAGCGGTGAAACCCTGCAAGACAATGGCATCGCGTCGGCCATAGTCACCTCGGTGATGAGAGAGATTGGCTATGAGAGCGAGATTCGTTTTTTGCCTTGGCCCCTGGCAGATAAGAATACGAAGGAAAGTGAGACAAATCAAGGGGTGCGGGCGGCGTTTCCCTATGCTAAAACGCCCGAACGAGAGAAGGACTTTTACTTTTCAGAGCCGATTTTGGCAGTGGAAACCTCTGTTTTTTACAATCCGGCGCACACGCCAAAGATTACGCCGCAAACCGGTCTAGACCAGCTAAGTAGCTATAAACTGCTACCGATTGAGGGCTATCGCTATTTGCCAGCGGTAGAAAAGCTACCTCAGCTAAAGACGCCCGCTGAAGACAATATTGCCGCATTTAAGCAGCTGATTAACGACCCGCAGGTGCAGCTAGTGGCTGAGGCCACAGCGGTGGGCAATCAGGTTTTGGCGGAGCACTTTCCCCGGCAACGCTATCAAATTCAATCGCTGCCTGCTGTGAAAAATCCGCTGTATTTAATCGCCTCAAAGCGCAATCCCTCCAACCGCGAGCTGATATTGAAGTTCAACGAGGCGCTGGCAACTGTCACTGACGATCAGCGGCAGGCGATTGAATCGGCGGTGCTCACCCAGCTGGATGAGCAAAATCGGGTGTTGCTGAATGCGTTCGAAGCCTCTGGCTATATTAATGGTTACTTTATTGCCGACGGCCAGCCGGGTGACAAGCCGCCCGTGCGATTGCCGAAAGGAACGCGGGCCATTGTGGAGAAGTGGCCAGATGCTTACTTGAATGCGGTGGGGAGTGCTGGAGCGAATGATGCGACAGCAACTGCTTGGTCGACGGTCAGAATTTTGAACGGGCCGTTGCGTCAGGAGATACTCTATGTAGACAGCCGTGTAATTGAGCTGCCCTAGCGGTTGCCCGCCAATTGCCTGGGTTTGTGCACTGACGAACGGCCACTTGAACTGCTATATAAACTGCTATGTCTTCGAAAGAAACACCATCATTCTTTACCCGGCAAATGGCCATTAATATTGGCTTTTTGCTGGTGTTGGTTTTATATGTGGGGCTGCTGGTGCTGCTCCTGCTCTCAGAGCTGGGGATTTTAGAATGGCTGCGGGCGACCAATCAGGTTCTGATTTTACTGGCGCTGCTATTTTTTCCTTTTTTACTGCTGGCGCTCACCAAGGCAGTGAGTTCTTTTACCCTCAAGCTGCCGGGGCAAGAAATTCAGGTAGAGCTTTATGACAAGGTCAGAGACATTGCCTCGGAGGTGAAGCGGGTTGAGGGCAATATTTCGACCCAGGTGAGTATGGCGGAGCAGGCGCTGTTGCCGATGTTGGCCGGGGATGATGTGACTAGTGGGGAGCGGCGATCGCGTAAACGCCTGATCATTGGATCTAAGCTAGATGTCTCTCAGGTGGTGTTTGCCCATGTGATTGGCATTTGGTTAGAGTCGGCGATCCCAGGGCTGGTGTGTGAACTGCGGGTGCCGAATGGCAGCACCTTGAGAAATTTTGCCGACCTGAAGCATCAGTGGATTGATTTGTATGTGGACTTTACCGGTACCTGCTGTCAGTTTTTTAATATTGATCACAAAGGTAAAACGGACTTGCAAATTATTCAGGAACTGAATGTGCACGGCGCGCCATTGAAGATGAGATGGATGCCGCCGTTAGGCTGTACTGAAAACTACTGCCTGGTAATCAGGCAAGAAACAGCTAAGCGCTATGGTATTCAAACGCTGGAAGATCTACGGTGGATTTCTCATGAGCTAGTGTTTAGCGGAGATCCTGAATTTCTCAATCGGCAAGACTGCTATGTTGGCATGGTGGCGGCTTACGATCTCAAATTTCGGCGGACGGAGCCCTGTGAAATCACGAATCGGTATGCTCTACTCGATGCTGGTGAGGCTGATTTATGTGTGGGCTATGACACTGACCCAGAGCTGAATCGAAAAGATCTGAATAAGCTCGATGCGGGGGGATTTTTCCCACCTTATTTAGCGTTGCCGGTGGTGAGTGTCGATGCATTGAGCAAAATAGAGGGCTTGGCGGCAGCATTAGAGCAACTGCATAATAAGATTTCTACAAAAGATTTGATGGACTGTGTGATGAAGATTCGGAACCGGGGATGGGATCCGGCGATCGCCCGCGCGATCGCCCAAGATTTTCTCCGTGACAAGGCGCTGGCGCAGCCGACCCTAGGGAGAACTATCCCTACGCAGTCTTCGCCGCCCAATCCAGCATGACTTCTGACTTAACCACCCTGCGAGCGTGCCTCCACGCTGTGAAAAACTTGGCCGTCCCTAGCTGTTGGCAAGCGGCTGTTCCGACCATTCACGCCGAGAGAGAACACTTCGAGCAGATTTTAGCGGCTGGCCATGCCCCAATTTACGGTGCCAATACTCGGGTGGGCCATCGCGACTTAGAGGTACTCACCCCAGACGAGATTCAGGCTTTTCATCGCGATTTTTTAAAGAGCCATACCCTGGGCAGTGCCCCCTGGTATACCGATCACATTGTGCGCCACATCAGCTATGCCAAAATGTACGCCCTGTGCTCGGGCGGCTCGGGTATTTCTCAAGCGCTGTATGAGGCAATCGCAGCCAGTGTGATTAATCCCGCCTTTGTGCCCAAAGTGCCCCGAGGCTGCACCTATTCCTGCGGTGACGTGATTCCGGGGGCGCACTGGGCCAAAGCACTGTTGACTGTCCGCCCTGACTATCAACCCGCTGCGGGCGAAGTGATGGCCCTGATCAATGGCAGCTTTGTGCATGTGGGCTACACCCTGGCGCTGATAGAACCGCTCTCTCATTTGGGCGCACTGCTGATCGAAACCACTCGGCTCAACAACCGGCTGGTGAGCGCCAATCGGGTCAATTTTGCCACCCCGCATCAGCCTTATATGAAGGAGCTTTTATCCTATGTGGCAGCGGGCAGCGGCACACAGCTCACCGACTACAGCTGTCAAGACCCGATCTCGGTGCGGGCCACGCCGCAGATTTTAGAGACCTTTGTCGATGGAATGCGATCGCTCTGCCACCAGCTCGACTACCAGCTTCGCAGCCCCTCCAACAACCCGCTCTTTAACCTCAATATTGACTATCCCCTGTCCCAAGCCAGCTTCCTCGCCCCCAGCCTCAGCATCAAAACCGCAGCGATGATTGAGGCCATTCTCTTCGCCCTATGGGCCAGCGTAAACCGCACCCAATACCTCCTGAGCGGCCAAATTCAAGGCATTCCCCAAGACGCCTCCAACCCTCAAAACGCCCTCCAGTTTATTCAGATGCCCAAGCTGATGATGAGCAATTTAGAGCGGTGTCGTCAGCGCTTTGGTCGGCGAATTTTTGCCGCAGGCGCACAAACTTCCCACGGCATCGAAGACCTATGGACCTACGGCGTGAACACTACTGAACAGCTAGAGATACTTTGCCAAGAAGGTTCGAAACTGCTGGCCATTGAGCTATACGTGGGTGTGAAATGTACTCAGCTCTTTGATTTGCCACCCTACGGCAACCCTGCGATCGCGAGCGTTATTCAAGCGGCAACGGTTGACCAAAGCGTTGTGGAGAAGATTCTCACCCTGGTTAAATCAGGGAGCCTCAAAGAAACAGCTGTTGTTTTATCGGATGCTGTGTTATTTGACTCGCATTCGATTGGCAATAGCGTATCCTAAGGGTGCTTATATTTAGCTTAGTAGCCTAAATTTAGGCCAAATAAGGGGCAGGATGCTCAAGGAAAAAAGCTGAAAGGATTGCCAAAATAGGAAAAGTGATGAACGCTTGAGAAGACAAAAAAATATCCAAGGTTCATCACAATGAATATTGTAGAGTCTCTCCCCCCGTCTTAAGCAATGCCAGTGAAACCTCGCAGCACCTTTCGCCTCGCAGCTTTCTAGCGGGCGTGGGTGTGAAGCTCAAAGGATTGGGTCTGTTTGACCCCTGGCCGAGATACGTGTAATTCTCCCCACATCGGCCTAAGATAGCCATATATCAGTAGTTTCAGGATGTACTACCCAGCAGTGTCTAGAGTAGAGAAGCGCATCGGCCCAGCCATGATCTCCTCGAATGGCAAGGATTTAGTCAATAAATCCAGGATGTAGTCGCCATAGCGCTTGATCTTGCTGGTGAGATAAGGACTGAGACCCGCAAGCAGCTCTGGCGTGACCGGGAAGCCTTGCTCGCTAACGGTCTGAATGGCCTGAGAGAGATCGATGGTATTTTGCAAAATAATGGCATTGGCCACCAAATCAAGATAGTGCAGGCGCTTCTCCTGCTCCAACGGATCGTTATCGGTGATCAACCCAGCTTTGGCAAAGAACACCCAGTCAACGAACTGATTAAACTGTTCCACTTTGTTGGTGCAAGCGGTCGTCTCCTGCCGCAGCGCTGGCTCAGAAACATAGCGCAAGAGAAACAGCGTTCGAGTGACATTTCCCAGCGCTTGAAACGCTTTGTATAGACGGCTCTTGCCGCTGTAGCTGTTGAGCTTTTTAAGCAGCGTAGAAGGCATCAGCTTACCCGCTTTGATAGAGAGCATCACCCGCATCAAGTCCTTCCAGTGGGTCTTAATCATCGCCCAGTCAGCCACCCCCTTGAACAACGGCCCAATGAACTCGTAGGCACTACTCGCTGCCGGTTTGAGCAGTTTGAGATCGCTCCAGTTGCGAATGCGCGGCCTTAAGTCAATGCCCATTAAAAAGGAGAGGCCAAAAACAGGTGAGGATTGACCTTGCGTATCAGCATGAAGGATACCGGGCTGAATATCGGACTTATTTTTAATTAGGCCATCGAGAATGTAGACCGCCTCCCACATCCCACAGCTAATGAAGTGCGTGAACAGAGCCACGTATTGGTCAGAGACATGGTGATAGGCAATGCCGCCATAGCCCTGATAGCGAATGTGATATTCACAGAGCAGATTGTTCTCGTAGGTTTCAAACTTACTGCCATCGGCTGAAGTGGACCCCGAGGCATCGTTTGGGCGATCGCCAAACCAAGCAATAGAGCTAGAACTGTTGCGACCGCTCCCCCAATTCGGCGATCACGCCACAAAACGGATAGCAACTGTTGATCAGGACTGATTCGCTGCAAAACGTGACGAGCCATGATGACTAATCCTCGGGATCAAACCGCTTCAATGAGTACCGCTTCTACGGGTCTCCGTAGGGATCTTGGCATTTCTGGTCCTCGTCCAAACCGAACCACCAGATCAGGTCTGCCCTCACCTAAACCGAGTGCCTTAGCAAACTTGGGTCGCAAACTGGCTTCCTCAACGGGCTGGTTCACAAAAGCATTGTGAATGTTGAGCGCTGTTGCTTGCAAGGCAAATCGCTCATAACAGCGCCCCGATTCTACCCAATGAGCCTGGTCATCCACATCCGATACAAAGACAGCAATCCCGGCGGAACTGCGAATATAGCGGGCCGTTTTGTCATTCTCTGGTTGTGCTCGAAATAATAGCGGAGACAACAGATTTGCTAACCAGCGCGGGATTGATGGATTTCCAGTGGTGCGTCCAGATAGGCCATCACCAGTGCGGCTTGCTTCGCGATCGTTAAAGCGAATCCAGAACTTTAGTTCCCTGAGGAAGTCTGGATTGTTGAACTGCGCCGTGTTGCCTTGAATTACATAATCAAGCACGGTTTCCATTTCAGCGGGTTGCATTAGCATAACCACGTGCACACCATTTCCTACTCCTGCTGTTTCTAGCAGCTTGAGTTCGGCTGTGCTCAAGGGGTTACCGTCGTACTGATTGCGCGTACATTGGCGGTTTGGAATCGCCTCAAACAGCGGAGTGACAACCGCTTTCGAAGGTTCTAGGGAAATGCGTACAGCACCGTCACCAGCCCGGTCAAAGCTAACTTGCCCAGACAACCCTTGCGCTCTTGCAGCGTGGGAGAGGTTTTCGGCAGCACAGCCCAGAGAGACATAAAGATGGTGGTTGTCTGGATCGACGACCGGGCAACGCCGGGAGAGATCGGGCAGGATGAAAATTGCCTGATCGGTTAGCCGAAACTTCCAGCACTGAGTGTTATGGCTGGACGGTGCCAGGGTGGCATAGCGCACCAGTTCTCTCAGCCGCGTGGTTGGTTGGTTGCTCATACAGTGAACCTCCTTTTTACTGGAACGTCCATCGACGTAAACTCTGATGAATTGGCACGATCATAATTTTTGATTGGCGATCGCCAATCCTGAAACGATCGCCATGCTGGCTACCCCTGCGAGTTGCGGATTGGCGCTCCCCAAAAATCCAAGAAAACCAAGAAAACTCAGGAATCCAAGAAATCTCTTTTTCTGCGGATCAACAGCAATTTTCACGGTTCCTCCTCGGTGTGGGACAAAGACCAAAAGCGATCCCAGAGAGAGAAGTGATAGCCATGCCAAAACGCTAAGGGACTGGTACTGTTCACTACCCTGGAAGGCCAAAAATCCCAGAAAACCTAAAAATCCTAACAGACCAAGAAACTTGCCATCATTAACGTGATTCATGCCTCAATACTCCGATCTATCCACATCAAGATTGCAGGAATCGCGACAGACGTTTATACCTCAGTTCAGTTCACCAACAATGATATCGATAAATTTTTCTTAAATAAGCGATGGTTCAACTGCCGTTAAAAAAGTTATTTATTTCCAATAATGAAACTTAATTATGAGGAACTTGTGAGGGATTTTTCTTGTGAAACCTTACTTCTTAGAGGCTAGGCAATTCATCACACAGCTAACGGTCGTGTTTAGCGGTAGTAAATACCGTGCCATCGGGAGTGATCAGCTTGGGAAAAATCGAATTGCCAGCAGCCTTTTTTGGAGCCACCAAAAGCTCGTAAGAGCCGTGAAAACGACGTTTGAGATTGACTGCTGTCATGACACCTTGCGTAAAGTCCTTAAACAGCTGGGCTTTTCCTGGAAGAAAGCCCGCAAGCTGTTGAACAAAGCGAATCTTGAGAAGCGAGCTGCCTTTCTAGAAACGCTGGAAGGGTTGCTCGACGATGCCCTCCATCCAAGGTGTCTGCTGGTCTATATCGATGAAGCGCATATTCACCTCGATACCGATGAGGGCAATGGCTGGTCGATTAAAGAGGAACGATTTTGGGTCTCTTCGGGTTCTCCTGGCTTGAAGAAAGTCTCTTTCTACGGCCTCTATTTGTACGATTTAGCCCAAGTGCGCATCTTTCCTTACGACGTGGCCAACCAAGGAATTGCCGGTCGTGCGTCAGTAGAAAGTGGGATAGGTTGCGAAATCCTGCCATGACAGCGTTAGATCGCTAATCCTGCTCGCTGAGCAGCTGTAGTCTTCTCTCTTCTATGTTGCCAGCTCCAGTTGAAATAGCCGACCGCTAGCCGAGCGGTCACTTTAGTCTGTTCCCACAGCTTTCTAAATTTGTTCTGTCGTCTGTGCCAGCGACCTGCCTGTTGACGAATAATGCCATTGGTTCTCTCCAAACGCTGCGTGTTCTGCTCACCAATAATATGGGTGACTTCAGGTGGAAAAACTCTCTCATAGCCGCCCTAATCATCGGTGTACCAGAATTTGCAGTCCGTTTTTCCTTCGGTATTGGCCACCCGTTCTGATAAGAATTCATCGGTGTGCTTGCCCACTCGCAGACTCATCACCAGACCACTCTCCTGAGCTAAACTTAGATCTATCCCACAGTCCCCCTGCCGTAGCTCGTCGGGGGGACTGTGTTTTTGCCGCTTGCCCCGCCTGCGCCGAGGAAACCTCGGCGCAGGCGGGGCGCTTTTTTCACGAACGACCACATCTCATCAGCAATTATCGGGTATGTATCAACGTCTTTGACTTCTTCGTTGTGAACTAACTGAGCCTTCTGACTCGACGCTCTAACCACATCCACGACAGTGTTGTATGCGCGTTTAGTCAATCGAGCAATCCCTCTGAGGCTAACGCCTTCTACGTGAGCCTGAAGAATAGTTTCAATCTCTTCCAGTGTCAGTTGACGACGGTAATACAGGGTATCGAGCGTGTCAGTGAACGTTTGGTGACAGCTCGGACATCGGTATCTTTGATGACCGTTGCTGGTTTTGCTGGGCTTGTGTGCCTTGGGATGCTCACAAAAAGGACGGTCCATCTCGCAGCCCTTCTATCCAACAGGGCTATTTTAGCAAAACCACTTTCCGCCGACGCACGACCACATGTTTTAGCTGCTTACTAAAGCAGCTAAAATGACAGGGCAAACGGAGGCTGTCAGCGCTTAGGAGCTGTAAAAAATTAACCTCATGATTTGGCTTTATTGTCCGTCAGGCTTAGCAGTTACGAACTTTCAAAGTCATCAGCTTATTAATTTACAAGCCCTTAGGTAACCTTCCCCTGATGTGCCAACTTCTTGCTAAATAGCAGCACTGCGCTCAGTCCAATTAACGCTAAGACCATATCCGGCTCGGGTACTTTTTCATACTCAATATTTTCGCCGGGAAGAGCCGAAAAGAACGCTGGGGGTTTTCGGGCGTTTGTAGCTTGTTCAAAAGCATAGGCGAATCCGAGTAGTTCTGGCTCGCTGTAAGGAAGTCCTAAAAAGGATAGGGTAAAAGGTAGCCCATCAGAGATAAACCCGGCTGGAACTTGCACATCTGGGAAACCAGACAAATTGGCCAGATTGGTTGCACTGGTTCCACCACTTTCGCACACGTAACTAGGATCTACCACACCCGGTAAAGGCGAGGCAGGGCAGCGAGAAGTCGGATAAATGAGAGCACCAATATTATTCTTTTTCAGAATACTTTCAACTGCTGGCGTAATAATATTCTCTTGAATCTCTTTGGCAGCTGCATACTCTGGGTTTCCTATCTCTCCTCTCACCTCAGCTTGTAATAGCCGGTTCAAGACAGTGGCGTTGACAGGGAATTCTGAATTAGCAACTGCTGGGGACTCGCTAATGGCAATTACCTCCGCCAGCGTCTTAGGATATTGTGGATCGGTCGTGGCCAGGTAGTCGGCAAGCTGTGCTTTGAATTCGGTATCTGAGATGGTGCTGTAGGTGCTTCCTCTCACCTCAAATATTTCCTCGGGGAAGAAAATCGAATCGACAATGATAGCACCGAGTGCTTTTAGTTCATTGATAGATGCCTCAAAAGCCGCTTCTATTTCAGAATTGCCACCCACAAAGTCTCGGCCAACGCCAATTCTTACGCCTTCAAGCGCGTTTTTGGTTAAAAACTGAGTATAGTCTACTGGAAATTTTCCTTCACTCTGGGCAGTGATTGGATCAGCAGGATCAATGCCAGTGATGTAGCTTAGCGCGATCGCAGCATCCGTTACGGTTCGAGCTAAGGGTCCACCGGTATCTAGTGACAGGCTAAAAGGGATAATGCCGTCACGGCTAGTGAGTCCTAGGGTGGGCTTAATGCCAACCAGACCATTGGAGGACACGGGACCTCGAATAGAACCGCCAGTATCCGAACCAAAGCCGAGTACACCAAAATTAGCGGAAACGGCAGCCGCTGGCCCGCCACTAGAGCCAGAAGGGCCCCGATTAAAGTTATACGGGTTGAGCGTTTGCCCCCCGACAGAGCTGTATCCGCCGCCCGGAGACCCACCATGTGCCCATTCATCTAGATTCCCTTTGGCAAAAATAATAGCACCCGCATTTCGCAGCTTTTGAACAATGAAAGCATCGTCTGGCGGGATGAAACCTGCTAGCGCTAGGGAACCGCCCGTGTTAGGCATATCGAACGTATCAAAATTGTCTTTGAGGATAACCGGAATGCCATGTAAAGGGCTTCTTGGCCCAGATGTTTGCCGTTCAATATCTAATGCTTTGGCTATCGACAATACATTTGGGTTGACGGCAATCAAAGCGTTAAGCGTGCCGTCGTATTCTTCAATGCGATTGAGATACAGCTGAATTAACGCTTCTGATGTTAGGGCATTAGCATCGAAAGCGTTGTTAATATCTGTAATCGTGGCTTCTTGCAACTGAAAGATAGCTGCACTTACAGCGCTAGGTACAACAGCAAATACGGTAATTGGGGCGGCGATCGCCATAGCTAACCGTTTCATTGAGTTAATCAACGTTTTAATCTCTCTTAGGGAATTGACTAGCGATTTCGTCGAGGGCGAGCTACTTCTTTGGATATTATTCATAGAGATTTAATGAAAATGCTGTGTGGTTGAATACGGTTTCCGTAACAGCTCACTCATTTTTTGTTTCAATTGAGGGGCAAGAAGGGTACTGTCAAGTTGGCTGAATTTAACTGTAGCTGCTGAATCTGAGCAGTTGAATCCATGAATAACGCTTATTGTGGCCACCGTTTCCTAGCCACAATTCTCAGCTGTTGCGTCTGACTGTATTACCCTTTCTGTTAAGCTTTCGTGACACCGAAAAATGATGCTTTATCGGGGCGTCATGGGTCCTATGAAGTGGTGTATCAAATTTGCTCAGAAGATAGCTAGTAAATGGTGCAGTTCAGGCTTGGGTAGTCCTAAAGGGGTAAGGATGCGTTGTAGTGGTGGATAAAGTACCAAATAGCGCCTATGTGATTCTCCAACTTTTTGGAAAATGAGAGCGTTTTACGCACTAATCTAGAGATTCGCTGGCGAAGCGTGCAGTTGAGTCGTTCAATCCGATTGGTCTGTCCTGTTTCCTTCCCTACCGCTTGATGCCGTTTACTCGGAATCACCTGTTCATAA
>JBGTNW010000290.1:0-13245 GCA_041742865.1 Phormidesmis sp. | reverse complement strand
TAGCTGTATCGGGTCTACGCCCGTGAGCATCTTAAATTGCTGTCGCGAAGCTGTGCCATAGCCAAACAGACGATTAGCCCCCGGATCTTGAAAAGGGTAGCGCACGTAGTCAAACTGAATGCCGTCTACGTCATAGCGGCTAGCGATTTCGCTGAGCAAATTCAAAAGGTACTGACGCACTTCAGGATTTGCGGGGTCTAAAAAGGCTTTGGTTTGCCCCGGAATAATCAGGTTACCCCGATTGTCATAACCGGCCCAGCTAGGATGGGCACTAAGAATGGGGCCAGGATAGTTCGTAGGTTTGCCTACTAATGGGTTGTGGGCTTGGTTGCCAGCAGCAAAGAGCCAAACCCAGGCGTGGACTTTGATACCGTAGGCTTTGCCCAGATCAACTGAAGACTGTAACGGATCCCAGCGAGTGGTCAAAGGGTTTTGCTGGGGCGCGACGGTGCTGGGGTAAATGGGGTAACCTGCGTTGACAGTTTCAACGAAAACCGTGTTGATGCCAACGGCCCTGAAGTTTTCAAATATTTTGGCCAGATTTTGGTGAGAGCCTGCTGAGACGATAGTTTTGCGATCTAGCCAAATGGAGCGGATGTCGGCTTGGTTGAGGCGTCTGCTTGCAATTTGCGGACTGGTTTGGCCGAGAAATTGCGGCGCGGCGGGTCGTTCAGCCGGTAGATTGGCAGAATTCGCCTGAGAAAAGGGCTCTGTTGTTGCCGAGAAGGCGGCCATACTCAGGGTTGTGCCCGCCAAGACGCTGACTAGTCCACAGATGATGCCACTGCGGAGAATTTTTTGGGGCAGATTCCTTTTGCCTATCTTTTGGCATCTTATCTTTTGGCTTATAGAAGGAGGACTGTCCAAGTAGTGGTTGATCTGCTCAAAAGCAGTGTTATGGGCGCGAAGAACCAGAACCATTAGAGATGACTCAGCGAAAGGGCAAGATTCTACAAAGAGGCGGTTGGCCTTTTGTCTTTCTTTGAATGCCCGCAGATGGCATAGAGCTATCAAGCAAAGCTGCTGAGTTGAGTGAGATTGCCGGAGTTCAGTGGTTTTGACTAGGGTTGAGGGAGGGCGTTTGACAAGGGCGTTTGAGGAGGGCGAAGGAGATGGGGGCTTTTGAGGAAGGTTTTGGGTTGAGCCTGTAGGGTTGTGATAGGATGTAAAATCTGTGAACAGTACTTATTTGTCTAATAACTTTCTAAGCGTATGGCTCTGCTTCAAGAACGAAAACAGGAGATCATCGGTGAGCATCAGGTGCATGACACTGACACCGGATCGGTTGATGTGCAGGTAGCGATGCTGACGGATCGGATTAATACCCTCAGCCAGCACCTGCAAAAAAATAAAAAGGATTATTCTTCTCGCCGTGGGCTGATGAAGATGATTGGTCAGCGTAAGCGGCTGCTAGCTTATTTGGTGAAGCAAGATGCTGAGCGCTATAAGACGTTGATTAAAAAGCTGGGTATTCGTCGCTAAAAGAAGCCAGATCTTGTTTGGAGTTTATCTCGACAGGGTTTATCTCAGTAGAGCGCAAGTGCTTTGAGTTGATAGGTGAAGGTGACCATGGCTGCTAAGTCAGAACAAGACGCGAATACGGGCCGAGCAGGCTTGCCGTTTGAGCCTAAAGGCAAAAAGTTAGGCAAGGGTAGGCTGGATGAAAGTAATCGCGCCCAGTCATCGGCCTCGGCGGCGACGAAATCGAGTCAAAAGTCAAAGCAGCCGGGGTCTGACGTATCGGATCGGGCTAAGGCTAAGGCGGATGAAATTTTGGCAAGCGATCGCACCCAACTCAAACAAAAGAACGCCCAAAAAACAGCCCAAAACAAGCGAAATCGCGCTAGTGACAGTGGAGCCATTCCTAAAGAAGTCAGCGATCGCATGTTGCGCCGCATGGCCGTGCTTTCTGGCGGCCCCGTATTTCTGGGCGTCGGTATTTTCTTCTTAGCCTATTACCTCAAGAGCCGCGAAATTGTAGATTTCCCCCCCGTGGCAGTGTTGCTAGTGACCATGGGCTGTTTTGGGTTGGGCGTACTGGGTCTGACCTATGGTGTGCTGTCGGCCTCTTGGGATACTGAGCCGGGTAGCTTAATCGGTCTGAGTGAATTTAAGCTGAATTTTGGTCGAGTGATGGATGCTCGCAAGGCATCTAAGACTTAAGTGATTAACTAATGGCCTAGTTAAAGGAAATTAGTTCATAAAAATTAGTTAACGGCTTCTGCTAGCCGTTGATTTTGTGCTATGAGATACAGCTCGGCCCATTGGCTAGTAAGCTGCTTTTCAGTCAGGCTGATCGATTGTGCGACTTCTTTGATGGTGCGGCCCGATTTTAAGGCGATGAGAATAGCTTTCTGATCATCAGAAAGACCGCTCCAGTAGCGTTCCCATTCGGTTAGCGTCAGACCTAGATTGTGATGCTTTAAAGAGGTTTTGAGCCAAGTAAATACTAAATCGGGCTGCTCTTTGAGGGTAAAAATGCGGATGGCGTGATAGCTGATTTTTTCGCGCAGACGGTAGACCTCGCGGATGTTCAGGCCAAGCTGCCGAGAGATGCTGTCTTGAGCATAGCCTTGCAAGTGTAATTCTAGCCATTGCACGGCTGTAGCACCGAGTTTTTCGTGAAGATAGTCGGCAAACTGTTGCTTCACTACCTGACGAGCGGCTTGCTGATCTTCAAAGTCTTTTTGCCTTTCGTAGCGATCTAGCGCCTCAAAATCTAGTAGGCTAATGGTGCTGTTGGCTTCATCGGTGCCGAGTTCTTCAGAAATAAGCTGAATCAGTTCGTTGTTCGGCACTTGGGTCATGCCGCCACGCTGCGATCGCCGCAAATAATTTACAAAACGGTACACCAACAGCGGCTGATTGCGAATAGGGCGCAGGCAATATTCTTCAATGGTCGCTAAGGTCAATAGATTACGCAGACTTGCACGAGCCGTGCACTGTGCGATCCAAGCGACTTGATCCCGCATGTAGCGATCGCTCTGCAACATTTCTTGAATCACCTCTTGCAGCACATCTTTGACGGCCCTTTGGCGATCGCGACTGAGTGCAATCCAAGTGCGAATTTTGCTGCGAATCAAAAATAATCCGCCCAGATTTTGTAATAGCCGCTGATAAGCCCGCTCCGGCGAAAGCCCCCAATAGTGAGAGAGCAAAATTCGGTAGCGATAGTCCATCGCCCTTTGCGCTAGCTGAAGCGCCTGCACGTCCATTACCTCAAAGCGCTGCAAGTCCCCAACTAGCCACTGAGCGATGGCCTCATAAGTAGCCATACCCTGATCAGGTAAATCGCTTTGCAATTGCTGAATCCAGCTTGGCATCAACTGCTCAGCCGTAAGTGAAGCATTCGCGGCCTCGCTGCCGACCGATGGGACTTGGCTGATGGCCAGTGAGACTGTTTTTTTGGAGGGCGGGGCTGAAGAATTGCCTTGAAAGTTACGATAAGAATCGCCTTGGGAACGCGCTGAGGAGTCGATCATAATCGCTGCAAATTGAGCGCCAAGATAATAATGCCTTACTCTAACTCATGGAACTCATTGAAACGCTAATCCTGACTAGTTTCATCTTCTGACTTAACTTTTGATAATTGCGTCGAACTTAGACGCAATCGCACTGGCCTAATCGCATTGGCCTAATCGCATTGGCCTAATCGCACTAGGTTGCCTCAATCTGAACTTTATGCCGCTTCATAAATACGTCTCTAGCCATATTGTTCAAAACAAAATTCAGGGAATACTACGCACAAATGCGTAGAGAAATGAGGCACTTATTATAATTTTTCGAGTCTTTATTTAAGTAAAAGTACGGACTCTTTAACTGTGATCCGTGAGAATGAATGACGGCCAGCCGTTTCAGTGTTCGGATGCCTTACGCTTTTGGACAATTGATCAGTAGATGTCTGGTTTATTTTCACTAAAGACCATCCTTGAGTCATTGCCTTTCAGCCATGAAGCAAGCGATCACAGTCAAACGTTTGAAAAATTTTGATGTCAAGTAGCGCCCTAGCGGAGCAAGCTATGGATCAGCCCTCTCAGGCTAGCCCCTACCAGCCCCCCATTCCTCGGTTGTCTCATGTATCTACACGCTCTTTGTTCAAGCGCACGCTAGATGTTTTAGGAGCCCTGATTGGGCTAGCCATTCTCGCGATTTTATTTGTGCCAGTCGCGATCGCGATTCGGCTCGATTCTACCGGCCCCGTTTTGTACTCACAGGAGCGCTTTGGTCTGCAAGGGCAGCCTTTCCGCATTTGGAAATTTCGCTCTATGGTCAACAATGCCGACGAGCTGAGGGCCGAAATTACGAATGAGGCCCAAGGCTTAATCTTTAAAAACGCCCAAGATCCGAGAGTGACTCGGGTAGGGCAATTTTTAAGAAAAACCAGCCTAGATGAATTTCCGCAGTTTTGGAATGTGCTCATCGGCGATATGAGCCTGGTTGGTACCCGCCCACCCACCGCCGATGAAGTTCAGCACTACAGCGATCGCCACTGGCAGCGCCTAGATGTGCGCCCCGGCTTAACCGGACAGTGGCAGGTCAGCGGGCGCTCGGCGATTAAAGACTTTGAAGAAATTGTCGATTTAGATCTGCACTATCAGCGGTGTTGGACACCGCTATATGACGTGCATCTGCTGATTAAGACCGTGATGATCATTTTGTCTAAGCGCTCTGGGGCCTATTAGTTGAGCCCATTAAGGGCGCTAATTTAGTTGCGATTACAACTACTGTACTGACAAGGCTAAGCCTATCCGAGCCAACGGGCCACGTCCTTGGCATGATACGTCAAGATCAAATCCGCCCCTGATCGCTTGAAGCCCATCATGGTTTCCATCACGACTTTTTCCTCGTCTATCCAGCCGTTGAGAGCAGCGGCTTTAACCATCGAATATTCGCCGGAGACGTTGTAAGCGGCAACCGGTAAGTTAGTTGCTTGCTTGACTCGCCAGATAATGTCCATATAGGCCAAGGCTGGTTTGACCATCAGCATATCTGCGCCTTCAGCAATATCAAGCGCAATTTCTTTAAGCGCTTCGGTGCCGTTGGCCGGATCCATTTGGTAGGTGCGGCGATCGCCAAACTGAGGCGCAGAATCAGCTGCATCGCGAAAAGGGCCGTAATAGGCAGACGAATACTTAGCCGCGTAAGACAAAATCGGCAAATCCGCAAAGCCGCCCTCATCTAACCCAGATCGAATCGCAGTGACAAAGCCATCCATCATCCCCGAAGGCGCAATTATATCGGCCCCAGCATTCGCTTGAGAAACGGCTGTCTTTTTCAGCAGCGTTAGCGTGGGATCGTTGAGCACCCGGCCACTGAGATCGCCTACTTCTAAATAGCCGCAATGGCCGTGATCGGTGTACTCACACAGGCAGGTATCCACAATTACGATGAGCTCCGGCACGGCTTTTTTAATGGCTTCGGTCGCTTTTTGGACAATGCCATGATCATGCCATGCGCCAGTGGCTTCGGTGTCTTTTTCTGCCGGGATACCAAACAAAATGACAGCCGGAATTCCTAATCCGTAGACCTCTTTAGCTTCCTCGACAATTTTATCGACCGAGAGCTGATACACCCCCGGCATGGACTTAACCGCTTGCGAGAAGGCCGATCCCGGTACGGCAAACAAAGGATAGACCAAATCATTAGGGGTGACGATGTTTTCTCGCACCATGCGGCGGAGATTTTCATGCGATCTCAAACGACGGGGGCGATGGGTAGGAAACATAGAGAATTTTGAGGATTTTTTGAGAGGATGTTTTAAGGCGGTCATAGATGATTCAGTGTAAAGCTTGCTTTGAGACGAATGAGGTCAGCGGGCGCAAAAGTTACGTTCTGTAAAAAACAGGCGACTAGCAGCCGATTTTAATTTGACGGCGGCTGGGTGGTATTGGCCTAAAATACTGAATACAGTGAATTAAGTATTAGGTAGAAAATTATCCGTGTTTGCTCCATCTGAGCTGCTGTGGGCGCTGATTGGCCTGATTTTGACGATTGGGAGTACTTGGTTTGAAGCCTTTTCACTTAAGGTGCCTTGGTCGCTGTTCCGTTTAGAAGGGGGATCGGTAGATGCGACTTCTTTGGGGGTGACCTTTCAGGTCGGGGCGGCTCTATTTACCGGCTGCATGGGCGGCAAAAATGCGGCAGCGCTGGCTCAAATTGCCTACGTAGCGTTGGGCGTGGTGCTGTTTGAGCGCTTTGGCTTGCAGGTGTTTACCCAAGGGGCTGGAGTGGGGTATTTGCGCGAACCCGGATTTGGCTATCTGCTAGGCTTTATTCCAGGAGGATGGCTTTGCGGGAAGCTGGCCTTTGCAGCTAAGCCGACGCTGGAGCGGTTAGCATTTGCGGCCCTGAGTGGGCTTTTGGTGGTGCATCTGTTTGGACTGGTTTATTTGCTGGTGGGATTGCTCTTTCGCTGGGTACAGGTGGAGTCGTCTTGGGTTAATGCCATCATGGACTATTCGCTTTTGCAAATTCCGGGACAGGTCATGGTCACCTGTGCGATTGCGCTCATTGCCTATGGTTTGCGCAAAGCCCTGTTTTATTAATCGCCATTATTTAGCTCATTAGCCACTCAATGGCGCTGAATCTCCCCATCATTGCCATCCCCATCATCGCCATCTAGAGGCTGAGCCTTAAGTTTATTTTTTATGAAAAACGTTAGCTATAGCCCTAAAAATCCGGTGTTTTGGCTGGTGGCGATCGCCGGTATTGCACTCGATCAGCTCACCAAGTACTGGGTCGTGCAAAATTTTGATTTGGGCGAAAGCATCACCTTGATTCCAGGCGTTTTGAATTTTACCTATGTGACCAATCCGGGTGCTGCTTGGAGCTGGTTTAGTGAAAATGGCGAGTGGCTGAAGTGGCTTTCGATGCTGGTGAGCTTGGCGCTAGCCGCCTACGGCTGGGTTGCTCGGCTGCCCAATCGTTGGGAGCAAGCGGGCTATGGCTTTATTTTGGGCGGCGCGTTTGGCAATGGGATTGATCGAATGCGAGCCGGAGAAGTGGTCGATTTTTTGCAGGTATTTCCGATCACCCGATTTCCGATATTTAACCTCGCCGATGTGTGGATTAATATAGGGATCATTTGCTTACTGGCGATCGCTTTTCTAGCTCCTGATCCCAACGCGCCTTCAAAACGCCGCCGCTAGTGTCTTCGTTTATTCTATTTAATTACCGGATCAATCACTGACCGACATCCCGCCGATGCGTTTAGGATGGTGCCATGATCTTTTTCTGTGATCATTTTGCTCTATGACTTCCCCGCCGCCTCAGCCACCCCAGCGTCCTGGTTCAAGATCGTCCAATCAGCCACCGCCAAAAGCCAATCAGTCTATTCCTAAAACCTTTTTAGGCTCCATTACCCAAGCGTTTCAAACGGTGCAGGCCAATGTGGATTTTTCTAAAATTCCACTGAAGCCGAATGCGCGGGTGCCAAGGCTGCAAATAGAAACCGCTAGCGGTAAACCGGAAGACTATCCACTGGTGGGGGAGCATTACCTCCTAGGCCGCTCGTCTAAAGCCTGCGATATCGTGGTGCGCAGTCCGATTGTTAGTCAAACGCATTTGTCTTTGACGCGCGATCGCACGAGAGCTGGGAACCCCTTTGTTATCCGAGACCAAAAATCAACCAACGGCATTTATCGCAGCAAAAAGCGAATATCATCGCTGCCTTTACGTCATGGCGATGTGCTCACCCTAGGCCCGCAGGAGCTTGCCGATGCGGTCACTGTTCGCTATATTGACCCGCCGCCTTGGTATCTCAACGTGCTGCGCTACAGCCTGTACGGCATCTCCGGGCTGAGCGGGCTATTGGCCTTTTGGATTGTGGTGTTAGAGTGGCCCAAAATCACCATCAACCCCTTACCTGAGTCGGTGCAGGGACCGGTACTGGTTACCGGTGAAGACGAAAATGGGCGAGTACCTTTAAAAGAGCTGCCGACGATTGCCCACCTAGAAAAGCAGCGCCTGAGCGAATATTCCGCCTACTTATCCAAAGCGGTTGTTGCCTCGGAAGATTCGCGCTTTTACTGGCACATCGGGGTGGATCCGCTGGGAATTGTTAGAGCTTTAAAAACCAACCTAGATGCAGGCGGCATCCGAGAAGGGGCAAGTACGATAACGCAGCAGATGGCCCGCAACACCTACCGCGACTATGTGGGCACTGATGACAGCGCGATGCGCAAGGTACGAGAGGCGGTGGTGGCGCTGAAGCTAGAGACTTTTTACAGCAAAGATCAGCTAATGCTGCTGTATCTGAACCGGGTGTACTTGGGCAATAACCTGTACGGCTTTGAGGATGCGGCGCAATTTTACTTTGGCAAGTCGGCCAGTGAGATGAGTGTGGCCGAATCGGCAACGCTGGTGGGCATTTTGCCTGCCCCGAATGCGTTTAACCCAGTGCAGGACTATCAGGCAGCGGTGGAATATCGCGATCGCGTGATTGAGAACATGGTCAGCCTCGGCATGGTTAGCACCGAAGAAGGCAGACGGGCTAGGCGATCGCGCATCGAAATCAGCCCGAGAGCTCGCGAACAGCTTCAAAGCTCAAAAGCACCCTATTTCTATAGCTATATTTTTGAGGAACTAGATAGCGTTCTGGGCAAGAGCTTGGCCCGTGAGGGCAACTTCATCGTCGAAACCAGTCTAAATTTGAGCACCCAAGCCGCCGCCGAGGCAAATTTGCGTGAAACGGTTAATAGTACAGGGGTGCAGCAAGGCTTTTCGCAAGGCGCAGTGGTCACGCTAAACACCACCAATGGTGAAATTGAAGCGCTGGTGGGCGGTTTCGATTACGCTGAAAGTCAGTTTAATCGCGCTAGCCAAGCGCTGCGCCAGCCCGGTTCTACGTTCAAAGTATTTGCCTATGCAGCGGCGCTTGAGCAAGGCGTTTCACCGGGAGAGACGTTTTCTTGTAACGATCTCAACTGGGACGGGCAGTTTTTTGCGGGCTGCCGCTCCGGCGGTGGGGCGCTGGATATGTATTCGGGCTTGGCTCGATCTGAAAACGTGATTGCCCTAAGAGTGGCTCAAACAGTAGGGTTATCGGCTGTCATTGAGCTGGCCGAACGCATGGGGATTACAACTGAGCTCAAACCTTTGCCGGGGCTGGTGCTAGGGCAAAGTGAAGTGACGCCTTTAGAGATTACGGGGGCCTTTGGGGCGCTGGCCAATGAGGGCATATGGAACCGGCCTCACGGCATTCAGCGAGTGCTAGATAGCAGCGATTGTGAAGACTTTAACAATGTCTCAACTTGTCGGGTGATTTATGAGTTTGCCCAGAGCTCAGAAGCGCAGGTGCCGGTGCTCGATGCGAGCGTGGCCAATACCTTGGTAGGCATGATGCAGGGCGTCGTGCAGGGCGGCACTGGCCGCAATGCTTACTTAGGGTTGGGCGAAGCGGGTAAAACCGGGACAACTAACGACAATGTGGATACTTGGTTTATTGGCTTTGTGCCGAGTAAATCTGTGGTAACCGGGATTTGGCTTGGCAATGATGACAATAGCCCGACGGATGGCAGCAGCGCTGTAGCGGCGCAGCTATGGAGTGATTACATGAGGCAAGTGTTGCGCTGATTGCTGAATCTTTGATATCACCCATATTCATACTGCCAATATTTGGACCCGACAATATTTGGGCTAATGGTGTAGATATCGGTGTTACTAGCGCGGCCGCGTAGCTGCGTGGATTTGAAGAGGCAAACTGGAAAGCTGGGCTGGGCGCAGTGGTAGGTGTCGGCGCTTAAAAGCAGCTTAAAAGGCGCGCTGGCCGGTAGGGTTTTGGTCAGGGCTTCGAGGCGGGCTGCGACGTTGACTGTATCGCCAAAAAGAGAGTAGTTGAGCCGGTGACGGTTGCCAACGGTACCGCCAATTAGAGGGCCAGTGTGGATCCCGATGCCGAATTCGATGGTGGGTAACTGCTGGGCGCTAAGCTGGTGATTGAGCGATCGCAGTCGGTCGTGCATTTCAATAGCGGCGTTGAGCGCAGCGATCGCATCGGCTTGAATATGATTAGGCGCTTTTCGCGGTACAGGCGCACCGAAGACCGCCATAATCGAATCGCCAATGTACTTATCGACCATGCCGCCATGCTCCATGATGCAGTCGGTCATGGTTTCAAAATATTGATTAAGCCAGGGCAAAAGCTGGTGCGACGGCAGGGTTTCTGCAATGCCGGTAAAGCCGCGAATATCCATAAACAGCACCGTCGCCGTCAGCGTTTGGGCGGCTAGTTCGCCCGCCTGTAAAATCACGCCCTTGTGCTGCCAAATCAGCTCAGCCGTGCCTGCTGAGACATTCATTGAAAATAGCTCCATCAGCTGCTGCTTTTCTTGCTGCTCTCGAATTTGAATGGCCAGTGCGCTGAGCATCACGGTCATAATTGGGGCAGCGACCGGTAGCCACCAGCCCATCACAAAGCCGCTGTAAGCTATCACCCCCCAGCCTATTGGGAAGCACACCACCATGGCTAACCGCCGATACACGTCTTGACGATGCAGGAGATGACTGCCGATGACGGTAAGGCCCAGCAGCAGTATCAGCAGTTGCCAAACGGGAGATCGCTGTAAAAAAGAGCGATTGAGTAAGTTGTTAATGACGGCGGCATGAAGATGGACGCCGCTGATCGAGAGATCTGGGTTGAAGGGTGATCGCATCGGATCGATACCGGCTAAAGTCGCGCCGATGAGAACAATTTTATTTTGAAAAATACTGACATCGACTCGACCTTCAAGGACATCGACATAGGTGTAAACCGGCAGATGACCGGACGTGGGAGCAAATAGAGCGGGGGCGACTTCTCCGGGCCAATTGATCCACAGCGATTCGGCGGTGGGAATGGGTAGGGTTAGCGATGGCAGCAAGGTGGCTAGATTAGCAGCTAGATGGGTGTCGGCTATCGTCTGAGCATACATTTCGAGGGTAGAGCGGCCAAACGAAGGACTGCCTTGGGCCTGAAGTTGTAAGCGACGGCTGATGCCATCCGGATCTGGATTGTTACTGATGTCACCTTGCCGAAAAGCGCCAGCTGCTGGGTCTGAAAGGGTCGGTGTGACCGTAAGATAGCGACCGCTCGACTCACTGCCAACTGCGAGTACAACATTGGCATTGGCAGCGATCGCTTCTGCCAACTGAGCATCTTGGGCGGTCGCTTCCGGAAACAGAATATCAAAGGCAATTGCCGCTGGCTGAGCCACTTGCAGCTGATTGAGCAAGTCGGCATACAGAGTTCTCGGCCACGGATAGCGACCCAACTGCGCCACACTATCGGCGTCAATCGCAATGATCACAACCCGATCATCCCAAGCAGGTGCACCTTGAAGCTCTCTTCTGACCCGATGCAGCAGGTTGTAGCTCTGTTGCTCTAGCATATCCCAAGCGCCTAGGCTCGCACACCCCACTGAAATGATCGCCACCGCGAGTCCTGACCAAAGGCTCCAGCGATTGACCAAAGTAACCAGCGCGGGTTGCGAAGTTATTTTTAAACGCTTAGCGCTGATTTTTTTAAACCAAGACATAGCCCGTTTGGCTCTAGCGTAGGCGCTAACAGGCGTCAATTGAATCGAGTAGGATTTTGGGTAGGATTTTGGGTTGTTGCGAAGCATACGATAGCCGTCTGAAAATTAGCCTGTTTGTCGCTAACGGCTGCATCATCTGCACCTTGTCATAGCCCAGCCACGAGATCGGTGCAAATCATAGGTCTAAAAGCTCATTTCACAGGTCACGGCTTTTTTACCTTTTTAAGCTGAAGAGACTAACAATTGTTCTTACGCAGCAAAACTAATATTTCAGAACAGTTGCTGTGACACTTTTAATCTATCGATGCGCATAAACTTACACAAGGGTAGTATTTACACGTAATTTCAAACTAACTGTCACATACTTTTTGGATGAGTATGCGTAGTTATCAATACGCATACAGTGCAGTTATATCGGTTCAAATAATCGGTTCAAAAACTTACGGCATTTGGCTGAAAAAGGCTTTTTTAGATCAGGTCTTATGGGTGCAAGGCTGAAGGTGTCTAGCGGCGTCTAGCTTTGCTCATCATTTTTTGAGAAAGACTGATTTGAAGGTTTTCTTGCGCGGCCCAGTCTTGCAAAATCTGGTAGAAAATTTGGCGATCGCGGCTTTGCAAAACCGCTGTCTGGTCGGCGGTTTCGATCGCATAGGGATAGCCATTGCCGACAATGACTTCGGCGCGGACTTGGTTAATGACGGCCTCAGCTCGGCCCGCTTCCCAAATCCACGTCGGCAACTCTAATCGGGCGGGCGGGCCAGCGTTGGTTTTCAGGTAAGTGAAGGCGATGCGACTGCGCATTTCAGCGTAGTAGTTTAGGATATCACCGCGATCACAAGTCATTAGCGGGGTGCGATCGCCCCATTTCATTAACCGGCTGAGCAATTTGGCATCGTGAATCGAGCGGGTGCTTTCAAGCGAATTGAGCTGACGCAAGAGAGTCGTAATATCGTTCGATTCGGCAGTATCGACGTAGCCGACAAGCGGCACTTGGTGCCTTTCACTCGCTCTTAGTAGCGCCAAGATTTGCTCAAGATAGGGCGATCGCAGGTTTTCATCTAGCATGGCTGCAAACGAAAGCACCAAAGAGCCATCGAAAAAAACCAAACATTTTTTAGGGTCGCGGCCTGCGGCTTCGGCCCGACTTTTCGCCTGAGTGATGTATTCAATCAGACGCTGCACCTCCATGGAGAATCGGCGCATATTAATCCACCGATCCATGGGCTGAGAGCGATCGGCTACCAGATCTTTGGGCGTCATCACATCGAGTAATATGTCTTTTTCGTAATGACCTGCTGCTGAGTGATGATTTTCAAACCAGCCAATTTGCACCAGCGCGATCGGAATCGAAAAATCTTTCTGCGGAAACACCTGCGATCCATCTACGGCAAACGTCGTCACCTCACTTAAATGCGTACGCGCCCAAGCCAAGCTCTGCTCACGGTTTTGCCATCTTAAGCCGCTGCGAAGAATGCCGCTATCTTCAGCGCGGATAGGCTCTAAAGGTCTAGCGCCCACATCGCCCGTTTGAGCGCTTACCCAGCCCTCGCGATCAGCCGCTGATCGCGATACCCAAGCCTGCCAAGCCGCGTGATACTGCACCAAATAACCCGATGCACTTTTATCAAAGCTGGCAAAATCAGCTCGCTTACGGCTTAGCACTTGTTGAATTTGAGAAGGTTTAATCGCCATCAGCATCGCCTGAAAGATAGTCGATGTGTGAACAGACGTA
>JBGTNW010000289.1:0-7623 GCA_041742865.1 Phormidesmis sp. | reverse complement strand
ATCATCACCATCAAATGGGCTATGCCGAAGCGATTGCCCAGAATTTACCGATTGGCTCAGGCGTGACTGAAGCGGGCTGCAAGGTGATTGTTAAAAGTCGGTTGTGCGCAGCCGGGATGAAGTGGAAGGAGGCTGGTGCGGAGGTGGTGTTGAGTTTAAGCTCTCTGAGTTATACCCAAGGCAGATGGACTCAGTTTTGGGCCAAAATTAACCAATATGGATTTTCTCTCGCTTTTTAAGCCTACATTAAATTCAGGTCACACCCCTTAGACCTAGCGTCAGATGCTCACGCGGCTGCATAGTTTTGGGATCTTTGTTGCGACCGTTGAACTCGTCTGAAATAAAATCAAAGCTGACATTATCAACGCCATCAGCATCAAAAACAGCTAGTCCTTTTTCAACGAGAAAGAGCCGCAATAACTGAAATGCTGACGCGCCAAAGGTGGCATGGCCAGAGGGATAAGCCGGAAAGTCCGGCGTCAAACCAAAACCCGATCCATTCGTATCCGGGCGACCCAGCGGTAGCCAGTTGGGATCGGCGACGCCATTGCCTCGCAGTGCCTCACGAATGCCGACTGCCGGACGCCACATCATATGATTAGGATTGTATTTATAGAACCAGGCATCAATGCCTGCATCTGCCATGGCGATGCCGATACCCGCTACAACACTCAGCTCTTCAATCGCCGTTAGCTTACCGGGCATTCGAGCCTCAATGTCATCTAGTACGGTCAGTACAGCCTGCATGTACAGCCGAGGCGGTGTCCCTAGCTCTGGCGGGCCGTCGTAGCCCCAGGCAATGCCCACCACTTCTTCCGAAAGGGTGCGAACGCCCGGTTGGCCCGGTGCCCGATTGATATCGCCTTTAGCGGCGACTTTGGCAAAATCATCGGCATAGTGCTGAGTCGGTCGGACGATGGTTGCAGATATGCGCCCTGGCGGCGGTGGAAAATCGGTAACTCGCCTTGCCAGCAAAGGCGTTGAGCGACCCCAGATTGCGCCTGCATAGCGCTGCATGGGCTGGTTGGGCGGCGCTTTGTGCGTGTAGGGTGCGCCCGTCGGGGTATATTGATCGGCGGCATTGGCTGGATCGTTGACGCCTTTTTGATGAAGGGCCGTGCCAAAAGCGCGACCTGCCATCTCCGCAGGGCTGCCTGCCGATCCTAGCTCGAAATATTCAAGCCAATGCAGCCAAGCGGGTTCTAGTAGCTGTGCCTGGTTGGGATACCGCAGTCTGAGCACTTGCGCACAAGCCGCAGCACCGGCAATATCAGGATTGGCACCGACTAAACCGGCCGTAGCAGGGATGCTTAAAAGCGGCGTACGGTCTGAGGTATAGGCATTAGCATCGTTAAGAGCGGCTAGGGCCATACCCAAAGCGCGGGCACTTAAAAACGGGCCTCTTTGATCGCCAGGACTGAGTGTTGGGGTATGGTCACGGCGCACACACTCCATCGCCATGTCGATCCAAAAGCGCAATTTCGAGGTAGCAGTTGTCATTATGGGGGTGTCTCCATTAGGAACGTCCATCCAACAGAATTGAGGACGAAGATTATTGAGGAAAGACTTCACTTGAAGTGGGTCTATATCTAACTGTATGAGCCACTACTTAGCGTTGGAATGACCCTCAAGGGTACTGTTAGAGACGGTTGGTTGAATTTTGAAAACGGTGACAGGCTAGGGCTTTGGGCCAGTCAGCTTTTGGGATTTCAGCTAAATTTAATTAATTTTGACTACGATAGCTTTGGTAATACGCTCGCCAAATCTGCCGACTTAGACTTGGCGAGCCTTGCGCTTAATGATTCAAGCGGTCTTTGATTCAAGCGTTCTTTCATAGAGCAGCATCCTTTTATGCAACCTTCTGCGCCCGTTTGGACTTGGCAAGTTTGGCAAGATAAACCTTTGCTGACTTGCAATTTGCTTAACCAGCCTCACGGTTTTTTTACGCGACATTTTGATCCAGATTCGCCTGAAGTGTTGGTGCAGGCACTGGTTGCTACCCCTGCCGACTCGATATCGGTTTATCGAGTGAAGCAGGTGCATAGCGGCGATGTGATGTATCCCAGCGAAATTATGGCTGCTGTCGACTCGGGGCTGCCTTTGCTAGAAAATGGTCAACCGTCGTCGTTTCCTTTGGCCGATGGGATTGTTAGCGATCTCGCTCAGCAATCTGTTTGGGCCTGTTCAGCAGACTGTACTCCGGCGCTAATTGAAGATTCGGTAACAGGGCAAGTCGCGGCAGTTCATGCCGGTTGGCGAGGGAGCGCGCAAAAGATTTTGCCAACCGCGATCGCTCGACTTCAAGCGCAAGGCAGTCAGCTAAAAGATCTGCGCATTGCTTTAGGCCCAGCGATTGATGGCTGCGTGTATCAAGTCGGCATAGATGTCGCCAGCGATATCTGCTTTACAATCGCCTGTTCATCTCTAGCGCCTGAAGCCCTGATTGAGAGTCTGTTAGCCCAGCAAAATTCACCGTTGCTGCCGGACGATCAGCCGGGGCGGGTGCGATTAGACGTGCGGCGAATTAATCAAATGCAGTTGGAGCAACTCGGCTTAGATCCAGCGCAGATTGCTATAGCCCCGCACTGCACTTATCAAGATCCGGATAATTTTTTCTCTTACCGCCGCCGCCCAGAAAAAAAGGTGCAGTGGTCAGGCATTGTCAGCGGCCGAGGGTTTGACCGATAATTTTAGGCAGATAGTTTTAAAGTGCCTTTCGCTCAAGTGCCATGCGAATCCTATTAGTCGATGATGAAATAGAACTGACTGAACCGCTCAGCCGTCTTTTGCAGCGTCAAGGCTATCAGGTAGAGATTGCTGATGATGGCGAGAAAGGCTGTGAAATGGCGCTTAGCGGCCACTATGATCTGCTGATTTTAGACTGGATGCTGCCGGGTAAGAGCGGGCTGGAAATTTGCCAAGCCGTGCGATCGCACCGCGACGCTAGAGAACGATCTCCTCAGTCCACCCCTGTGCTATTTCTCACCGCCAAAGATACGCTCGATGATCGAGTAGAAGGTCTCGATGCAGGCGCAGATGACTACCTTGTCAAACCCTTCGAGCTGCGTGAATTGCTGGCCCGGGTTCGAGCCCTACTACGCCGTCCGCTGGGGCTAGAAAATAATTCTGCCATCAGCGCTGAGAATAATAGGTCTGAGAATATTCTTCACTTCGCCGATCTCCAGCTAGATATCGAAAACCAAGTTGCCCGTCGAGATCGTCATACTGTGGATCTGTCCGAAAAAGAGGTGCAGCTATTGGCTTATTTGATGCGATCGCCCCACCAGCTTTTGACCCACGCTCAAATTTATGCAGCCGTCTGGGGCAAAGACGCAACCCCTAGCAGTAACGCCCTAGCGGCTCAAATGCGACTGTTGCGAAAAAAAATAGAGCGCTCCAACCAGCCCACCTTAATTCACACGGTGTACGGCAAAGGTTATCGCTTCGGCGTGCCGTCGTAATTTAGAGCGCTGCGACAGTTTCAGGCAAACAGGAACCCAAAACCCCGAAGGTAAGTAGGCATGCCAAATTAAATGTAGGACACTGATGCCTGAAAGCCTAGTTTGGTGGGCACTTACCTAAAAATAATTGGGCTGTTCTACTTACGTCGTTCTAGTTTTAGAATCAAGCCGCTAATGCTTGGGTTTTATTGCTTCGATCTGCTCGATTCAGACACCGCCACTGCCCTCCCGTTCAGGCAAACTGTTCTTAGCCATTATCTAAGCTGAAATTTGTTTTTACGGGTCATCCCAACCAGCACATATGTAACAACTAAAAGACTCAGCAAGCTGAAAGCGCCGCCTAGCTTCATCGCCGCAGTTGCCTGATAGCGCAGCTCAATGCTGTAGTCGCCCGGTTCTAATGTCAGCCCAATCAACCCGCCACTCGTCGTTTGAATTGGCGTGCCTTTACCGTTTATATAGGCGTGCCAAGCTGGATAGTTGTAGGTGCGCACATGCAGTTCGCTAGGTTGGCGCACCGCTACCGAAAGCTGGCGATAGTCGCCTTTCCACTGATCTAGCGTCACTACTACTTGGCCTTTGGCAACAGTGACGGGCGGCTGAGCGCGCAGCGGTCTGGCGACAACTTCACTGTTAGGTAGCAACGGTAAGTACTCAGCCACATCACCCAACTGATTGGAGAAGGGGTCGCTCAAAATCAGAGAAACTCGGTCATACGATGTGGCTTGCCAGCTATGCTCAGCTCGCGCAGCGGCAATGTCACCTGGGACGTAAAATCCATGGTAACGGGTGCTGAGCACATAGCTGTATTTTATATTCCAGGCGAGTAAGCACAGCAACAGCCCCGCTGCTAGCCAGCCATAGGCAGGTTTTTTCCAAGTCCAAAAGTACCAGAGCGATTCAACCGCTAGCCCAAATGATCCAGCATAAATGAGGGCAAATAATCCCATTAATCGCCATGGAAACTGCACCATTTGCAGCGTTGGGCTAGCTGCCCACAGGCTGTGAGCGGCAAAGGTCATTAAAAAGCCTACTATCGCTAGGCTCACCAGCCAGAGTAAAGCGCGCTGAATCAAAGCACCTTTGGCAGACCGAGAAAACCACATGCCGAGAACTGTTGCGATGGTCATACAAACCACTGTCGAAGCAACACCGTAACGAAACATCGAGATTAAGTGGCCAGATAAGCCTTCTTGGGGAGCTCCGACTAAGGGCAAGAAGTTGGCAGCAAAGCCGCCTGAGACTCGGCGCATGTAGTCTAAGTTGACGAGTTTTTTTTCTAAAACGGCGGGAATGAGATAAAAGGAGCTGAGGCCAAAGCCCATGATCGGCGCAGCCATCAGGTGAAACATGCGCTTAAACGATAGGCGCTGGATAACGATGTTACTGATGACGTAAATAGCCCAAGCAATCACATACAGCAGCAAACTCGGTAGGTGAGTTAGGCTCAGTGCCGCGAAACAGAGCGTCAGTGCCAGCCAGCGTTTGCCTTGTCGCATGAGCTGATCGGTAAATAGCAGACCAAAGGGCAATAGGCTAGTTGCGAGTACTTCAGCGATCGCGCCTCGGTGATAGACGTTGTAAATCATATAAGGCGCGCTCATGTAGGCAATTGCGCCGCACACAGCCGGAACGCAGCGCCAGCGAGATCGCCCAAACAGGTAGAATCCGAATCCGGCCACAAAGGTCGCCAGTAGGATGAGTATGGCCATGGCTCGTTCTGCGTTCAGCCCTAACGCCTTTATCGCCGAACCCAAGTACATGACCGCAGGCGGATAGAATACAAACGTCGGGCTACCGTAGCCAAAATTTAGCCCGCCTAGCCAGCGCGGATATAGACTCCCTTCTGACAGTTGTTGCGAAAAGAATTGCAGCCATTTGAGATGAATATGCAAGTCGTGCGTTCCGAAAATAACGCCGTCTTGCAGGATTTTGAAGTCGATAGCCAGTGCGACCAAAGCCAGCGTGGCAATGGCGAAGATCATTTCTACTAAAGTGGGTTTGATAGCTGTAAAAGTGCGATCACGCTGCGGATAATTAACGTCTTGTGATGGTTGCATAAGCCAATTTTTGGGCTTCAGAAAGAACTTGGATGTCGTATAGAGGGCTTAATTGTTTGAAATCTGCTTTGGCCAAGATCGCGTCTCCAGCCGCGATCTTCTCTAGCTCGGCCATCGTTCTGACCCAGTAGACCGGGCGATCGCTATAAAACATGGCTGTTGGCATAAAGAGCTTTTCAGACAGACTGATGACGACTAAGGGTTCAGGCTTAACCGAATTCGCCTCAGTACTGGTAATGCGCTCACTGGCCTGCCTAGCTAGCTCCGGAACCGGATCATTAACGGCTAGGTAAAGACCTCTAATCTCTCTGAGTCCCGAGAGCGTTAGCGCCCCGCATAGCAGCAGCACGATCGCCTGCTTGCCTCGCGCTTTGTCTTTGATTACTCGGTGGAGGAGGGCGATCATTATTAGCAATCCAATTACCCCAACCGTAGCCACTCCACCCTTGGCCGCAGGCGATAAAAAGACAACTCGCTGAGGCGTCAGCACACAAATTATCGCCCCTGCCGCTATTAGGCTAAAAAATGCGGCAGCGTAAAGTCCAGCGCTGTGGTTATCACGCTCACCAGCGGTTGTGTGCACAGTTTGACTCGCTACTCGAATAAAGTAGCCCACCCAAATCGCCAGTGCCGGATAGCAGGGAACGATATACCAGGTCAACTTAGTGCCTGCTAACGTAAAACCACCTAATACGACCAGCACTAGCACTAGCAGAATGCGACTACCTTGAGTGGTCTGTACGGCTGTTGGTTTAGGCGTGATCGCATCCCTAATTTGCAGCGCAAAGGCCATTGGCAACAGCCATACCCAAGGAAAGAAATTTTTTGCCAACTCTAAAAAGTAAAAGCTTGGCCCTGCCTGATGTCCTTCTATTTCGGTCAGCTTACCGGTTGCGCGCTCAACGACGTGATACAAAAAATATTTATCAATAAAAGCTTGACCATGCTGAGCAATCGCCACAATGTGCCAAGGCAGCGCAATTAGCAGCGCTAAGCCAATGCCTAGCCAAAATGGCTTTAGCTTGAGTGTTTTGGCCAGCTGCTGGTTGATAGCTAGCGTGAGGAACACTGTAATGGGCAGAATTAGACCGGCTACGCCCTTGGTCATAAAGGCCAATGCACTCGCCGCCCAAAATAAATACCACCAAGCTTCTGATTGATGGGCCTCTGATTGATGGGCTTCTAGTGGATGGATGCCGTTGTCGTAGGTTGCTTTGCTGCTCTGTGAAGCCCGCAAATAAGCGTAAACACCGATGAAAATAAATAGCGTCAGCGTGACATCCGTGGTGCCAAAGCGGGCATAGAACACAAAGGCAAAATTGGTCAATAGCGCCACCACAGCTAGCAGTCCCGCCACTTGGCCATATAGCCACCGACCAATCAGGTAAGTGCAGCCGACAACGCCAACGCCCGCGAGAGCAGAGACTACTCTCGCGGAGAACTCACTCACCCCCAAAAACTGGTAGGCAATAGCTGTCAGCCACATAAAAAAAGGCGGCTTATGAAACCACTCACTGCCGCCCCAGTGCAGCGTCAGCCAGTCGCCAGTGTTGACAATTTCTCGCGAGATTTGAGCATAGATCGCCTCATCCCAATCATCTAACGTGCGGATACCAAGATGATAAAACAGCAGCAAGGCTGCTCCAGCGATGACTACGTAAAAGCTTAATTTTTTGAGCCTTTGCGTGCGCTTGAAGCCTACTTGTGCTGCCGCCGCTGCTCTGATGTGAGGAGGACTAAGTACCGTCATAAAAACTAACCTGAGCCTAAATTTAGTTTCAAATATTGTTCTAAAGACTGAATGCTGGGGCAATTGCGGACTGAAATTACACGCAGTCAAACCCTTATCCTGTGTAAATTTAGGGTTTATTTACCAGAAATAATACTCAAATTGCTTTGGCTGTAGGTCAGGTCTACTTAAAGAAAGGCGAATTTAACATTAAGCTGCGATAAATTATTAGTGTCGAATTGAATTCTCAACGCCTACCGTAGAGCGTTGCGTAATAGCCTTTGTACTCCTCACTGAGCAGCGGCTGCCACCAATCGCGGTGCTGTAAGTACCACTCCACAGTTTGCCTGAGGCCAGTTTCAAAGTTGTAGGC
>JBGTNW010000288.1:0-9423 GCA_041742865.1 Phormidesmis sp. | reverse complement strand
GCAGGCAGAGTGGACTTGCGCAACGCGAGGTCAACGTGGGGTAGCGCTTCAGTTTTCTGGGCATTGCTCAGGGCATCAAAAGCCAGCACCCACTGGATTACGGGTTTAGAGGGCAAGGTGAGGCTGCCCGAGAGCAAAGATGGATTGCGGGTAAAGCATTGTTCGCTTAGATCCAGGGGGGCTGCCTGGGTAGTAATAGAGGCGGCTTGAGTTGAGGGCTGAGATTGCTCCAGCGGAAACCGAACGCGGTGCTGCCAGTTAGGCTTAAGGCTCTGCTTCGACTTGCCGTAAATCTCGACGGTGCGCAGATCGGCAATCGTTAGCTTTTCTAGACCTTGCAACATCCACCGTACGGTGGAAGATTTATCAGGAATTTCTGCTGACTCCACTAGCAGCTTGTAGTCGTTACTTTGGCGCTTGACTCTGACCTGAGCGCCTTGTTTGGCAAGGGTGCGGTTCATCAGGGTGGCGATCGCCTGAGGATCGCCCGTTTTGGCCTGATCTAACAAAGAAGGCTGAGTCGCAGTCATGGCCTAAAAAATAAATAGCTAAACAACTAAGTACGCAAATTCCTCACCATAGGTGCTTTGTGTCCTTAAGTTAAAAATTTCCCTTAGCCCCTGGTGAAGTATCAAGTTGCGATCATAATTCAGCTTTTCTATGAAAGCGCTTGCGCAAAAACTTAGGTATAAAAGTTAGCAAAAAAGCCCCTGACTTTAGCAGGTAGTGCTGTCTGTCAGGGGCTTTAAGATGGTTTGAAGATGGTTCGAGGCCATTTAAGGCCACCGATGCTTGAAAAAGCTAGCTGCCGATGCGCAGGAGCTCTACGTCAAAAATCAGTGTGGCATTGGGTGGAATCACGCCGCCTGCACCGCGTGCGCCGTAGCCCAAATCCGGTGGAATGATCAGCTTGCGGCGATCGCCCACTTTCATCATCCCAACGCCTTCGTCCCAACCTTTGATCACTTGGCCTTGGCCCAAGGTAAAGTCAAACGGACGACCGCGATCGCGCGAACTATCAAACTTAGTGCCATCTTCTAACGTGCCGACATAGTGCACAAATACTCGGTTGCCGGTCTGAGGCGCAGCCCCTTCGCCTTCAGTGATAACGACATACTGCAAGCCAGACTCTGTGGTGACAATGTTTTCTTCAGCCGCTGCATTTTCGCCAGCCATTGCGTCTCCTGTGGGGTTTTCGGTGGTCGTATTGCCTGTGAGCAAATCGCTAGCGCTGCCTTGAGCGATCAGCGTTTCAGTTTGCGCAGCAGGGGTTTCTAAGGCGTTGTTGGTCGCCCGTTCGGCGATCGCACTTTCACGATCACCGCCAGTAAACTGGGCAATTATCAGCACTGCGCAGCAGGCTACAACAACCCCAAAACTAATTAATATTTCTCTCATGGCTTTAATCAAACAGCTTTAGTCGAATGGTTTTAATCGAACGAGGTCTCAAATCGAACCCGCTAGTTGCTTGAGTAGTGTACGACGCTTTTAGCTAAGCTGGACGCGGATTCAAACGCTTACGCACTCGTTTGTCACCCAATCACTACCGCCACTGCTTATTTTCCAAATCTCTAAGCTGACGCTCTAGTCGATCTAGTCGCCCGCGCAGCTCGTCCATTTCCGCCTGACGAGGCACGCCCAAATCTTGCATGATGTTGCGCACCTGCCGCTGCATTTGCTTTTCGAGGGTGCCTTGATCGATGTTGAACTGGGCCATAAAGTCATCGACAAAGCCTTTGGCCTGCTCTGGATCAAGCTTGCCGTCACGCACTAATTCTTCACTCATTTGCTTTACCCGTTCAGCCACTAGCGAAGTGGTGCCAATGCCCAACATTAAAAGCTGTCTGAGTAAGTTAGAGGTGTCCATTAGTCAAGTCCCAAGCACAGATTACTCTTTCATTCTGGCAAACTATTTGGCCTTCAGCGGGGTTAGCGGCGGGCGGTTTACCGAATGGCCAATCATCTACACCTCAGTCAAGCTCAAATCAATTGGCTATGCTGGAATTTATGTACAAATGCATAGTAATAGATGCATTGCCCCATTGTTCCCGTATGGCTTGGCTGCGCTATGTCTGCTCGTTCTACTTGCCCTCGGTGCGATCGCGCGATCGCTACCGATACCCTCAACTGCCCCTACTGTGGCTTTACCCTCAAAGCCCACGGCCACCCTGGAATGCCGCTTTACAGAGCGGAAGGCACAGAACCCCTGTGTCTCACCTGCACGTACCACGCTGACGACACCTGCAACTTTCCCAATCGCCCTGAAGCCATGAGCTGCACGCTCTACCAAAATACTCAAACGCAGCGAGAGCCAACGCGCTCAGAAATTTATCGGATTCCCTGGTGGCGAAAAAACACGCTCCCGCTAGCCTTGGGCCTGTTGATCGCTATTAGCTTGCTGATCTCCATCTTGTAAGACATGGTAAAAGCGCACCCTAACTAGCAGAGTACGCCCTTGCAAATACGATCTTTTTAGTGAGTTTAGTCAATCGTTGCTTTCACATTCAAAGGTCAGAAGCAAGTAGAAGCAAGTAGAAGCAAGCCAGACAGCTTAGCGAGTGCTAGCCGTTTGGTGCTCTGGAGCCACCTCACCGACAATATCGACTTCATCCCCAACGGCCAGCACATTGCTGTAGAAGAAACCGGCTAAAACTGCACCAATAATAGGAGCAACCCAAAATAGCCAGACTTGCGCTAAATACTCAGGCCCAGCAAACAGAGCCGGAGCCAAACTCCGGGCCGGATTAACCGAAGTATTGGTCACCGGAATGCTGATCAGGTGAATCAGCGTTAACGCCATGCCAATTGCAATCGGGGCAAATCCTTTAGGCGCGCGGCCATCGGTGGAGCCGAGTATCACCACTAGGAAGATGAACGTCATCACCACTTCTGAGATGAAGCAAGCCCCTAAGCCAAACTGGCCAGGAGATAGCTCACCAAAGCCATTGGCTGCGAAGGTGCTACCGCTCTCCGCAAATTCCGGTTGACCAGATGCAATTAAATACACCACGCCTATACCGACAATGGCTCCAATCACTTGAGAAATGATGTAAGGCAGCAGATCCCCACTGGGGAAGCGACCACCGGCCCATAAGCCAAAAGAAACAGCAGGGTTGAGGTGACAACCCGAAATGTGACCGATGGCATAGGCCATCGTTAGAACGGTTAAGCCAAAGGCTAAGGAAACCCCTAAGAAACCCAACCCCAGCGGAAACGAGATGTTCGCTCCAATCTCACCGCCGACAAAAGTTGCCGCTAGAACTGCACTGCCACATCCGCCCAGTACTAGCCAAGCGGTACCGACCGCTTCGGCCATACATTTTTTCATCAAAGACATTTTTAAAACTGCTCCTAAAATTCAGCGAAAAATATTCAATGAAACTGTATTCGATGGAAATAAAAAGCGTATGCCCTGTGAACATAAGCACTTTTTAAGCAACGTTTACGACTGAGAGAGTTTGATACCACCGCTTTGAGAATCGTATCTTTGAGATAAATGGCCCTAGGGCCTGCTTAATTCATCTCAGTGTCTAAAAACGTCAACTAAAAGATTAGATTAGTTCTATACCTAAATAAGGATATTCACTGATTTTATTAGAATTTGTTAGAATTTCAATCTCTGCGATTCTCCGTATAGCGCTTTATATCGAGCAAATGCACTAGAGAAAGCATTTGCTCGATTTTGCTCGATATAAAGCGCTACCGCATGAAGTAATTAAAACGTGATCCCGGACGTTAAGGTTGATGGATGCTAGGCCCGACTGACGTTATTAAGGCTTACTAAGGTTTCACCCGATTGGGTACTGACACCCAGCCGAATCGCTACGATAGATAGGTAGCTTGAAAGCTTCACCAGTAAGGCTTAATTTCTAATGGATAAAAGCATTCTTTTTCTAATGATGATTGGCATGGTGCTAGTGATTGTGCATGTGCCGCATGTCGTGATGACACTAGGAATTATTAGTGGCTTGTCTGTTGTTTCCATTAAGCTAATTTGGATGGTGATGCAGGGATTTTCTCAATCGAGCCCTCCGTCGCAGCAGCGATCGCCGGTTGCCTCGCTCACCCCACAGCGGCAGTCCATATAGCAGCCCCTCAATATTTCTACAGCGAACTCTATAGCCACCTAGATTGCGTACAACGAAGTGACCAGACTCCTGATCGGATCCCTGATCGAGAGTGGCGTTGCTCAGGTTGGTGATTTGTCCGCAACCGAGCGGTGCTCGTTAACCGAGTGCCAATAGATCGCCATCGCTAAACTGAGATGTTTGAGCGGCCAGTAGATGATAGCGATCGCACCAAACCCCATCGCTATCAAAACTAGTGCCTGCATATGCCAAATTTCTTGGGCCATAAAACTGACAACTCGGTGTGGGTTTGTAATCAAATCCCAGCTATTAAAGCGAGGCACCCGCCCTAAATAAATGCCAACTGCGCAGAGCCCATGCAGGGCGAATTCTGCTGCGCTCACCCAGCGGTGCAATCCTTGTCGGTGCAGGTAATGACCCAAGTTAATCAGTGAAAGCGTGTAGGCTTCTATGCCAATTAGCATGAATACAAAGTACTGCGGTATCAGCACCAAAACCGTCGCCCACAGAGAAGCGCCGTGGCGAATGGATCTGACGAGATGAATCACATCCGTCAGCACATACGGCGCATTGGGCAAAAAAGCCAGAAACACAGCCAAGCCTACCCACCCACTTACGCGCCGCTCGCTGGCATCACGCCCCCGAAAAATCCACAGGCTCAGCCCTAACGGAACGAGTGCCAAAAAGGTGTTCCAAGCCATGAATTGAAGGCTGGGCTTGGCCGCAGAGTACAGTGACATAAAAGCTTGAGAGACGTCTACGTGAGGAATATTCATTGTCATGAGAATTGTAAACTAGCGGAAATATAGCGGTTACCAGCTGATAGCCATCATCATAACTACTGCATTGATAGAGATGATTTCGCAGAAAGTCATGTGAGAGCTACCCATACCCGATAAAATGGCCAAGTTGCTTGAGGTAATAGATCCCCCTTGATAGAACGCTACACGCTGCCTGAAATGGGCAATCTTTGGACTGACCAGTACAGATTTCAGACCTGGCTAGACGTAGAAATTGCCGTCTGTGAAGCCCAAGCAAAGCTGGGGCGCATTCCGGTCGAAGCGGTAGAAACGATCAAGGCCAAAGCAGACTTTAACGTTGAGCGCATTCTAGAAATCGAGGCCGAAGTGCGCCATGATGTGATTGCTTTTCTCACGAATGTAAATGAGTATGTCGGCGATGCAGGCCGCTACATTCATCTCGGGATGACTAGCTCTGATGTGCTCGACACGGCGCTATCGCTGCAAATTGTCGCTAGCCACAAGCTAATTTTGACCCATGTGGAAAACCTGATTCAAGCGATTCGCTACAAGGCGCAAGAGCACAGAGACACGGTGATGATTGGGCGATCACACGGCATCCATGCCGAACCGATGACCTTTGGCTTTAAGCTCGCTGGCTGGCTAGCTGAAATGCAGCGCCACCGCGAACGCCTCACCCGCATTCAAGATGAAATTGCCGTTGGCCAAATTTCTGGCGCAGTCGGCACCTATGCCAACATTGACCCAGAAGTCGAGGAAATCACCTGTCAGCTTTTGGGCCTAAAGCCTGACACCGCCTCTACGCAAGTTATTTCACGCGATGTCCATGCCGAATTTATCATGACCCTAGCGGGCTTGGGCGCATCGATTGAACGCTTTGCGGTAGAAATTCGCAATTTGCAGCGCACCGATGTGCTAGAGGTAGAAGAATTTTTTGCCAAGGGTCAAAAGGGCTCTTCGGCGATGCCTCATAAGCGCAACCCGATCAAATCAGAGCGCTTAACGGGGATGGCCAGGATTTTACGGGCAAATGCGATCGCCGCGCTCGAAAACGTTGCCCTATGGCACGAACGCGATATTTCTCACAGCTCCGTCGAGCGGGTGATTTTTCCTGACAGCTGCATTCTTACTCACTTCATGCTGGTTGAAACCACCAAGCTAATCAAAACCCTGCTGGTGTATCCTGAAAACATGCAGCGCAATATGAATCTCTATGGCGGCGTGGTCTTTAGCCAAAGGGTGCTGTTGACCTTGGTCGATAAAGGCATCAGCCGTGAAGACGCCTACCGAATCGTGCAAAGCAATGCCCATCAAGCCTGGAATACACCCGGCGGCAACTTTCAGAAGCTGCTAGAAGCCGATCCAGAAGTGAGCGCCCAGCTTTCTACTGAAGAACTCGCTGAGTGCTTTAATCCTGACTATCAGCTGCGGAATCTAAAAAAAGTCTACCAGCGGCTAGATATTTGAATTCCAAAAATTTGATCAATCTCAAGGATCAAATTTAGCAGCCTAACTTAAGGAACCCTGACAGCAAACCCTTCGACGACGGGATAAGTTACCTTTGATCGTCGTCGAAGAATTCTTCATCTTCGCTGCTGGGATTGTCCATTTCTTCTCTAAAGCTTCTAAGGGTTTTGCCGAGCGCGCTTCCCAGTTCAGGAATCCGCTTCGGGCCGAAGACGACAATCGCTACAACGCCGATAATGACTATTTCTGGCACGCCTAAACCAAACATGACACTGCTCCTAATCTCGCTGCTTTGATCTGATTTATCATAGTCTTTTCTCTACAGCTCTTGGCAGGCAACTTTATCAACGCTGATATCGTTCTTCTAGCCAAGTGCGCAGGTCATCTTCCGAAACTCCAGAGATGCTGCGATCAAGCTTGGGATCATAGGCAAACCAGATTTTCCCTGTGCTGGCTTCTTTCGTCCAAATCCGCACTTGCTGAGTGCCTGTCAAAAACTGAATCAGCCCCTGGCTTAGTCTCTGGAGCCCATTTTTGAGCCCAGTAGAAGGCTCGAAAGCACTAACATTTCTGGGATGGGGAAGGCGATACAGTTTTTCTAGCTGCTGTTGCTCAGCCAACATCGTGCGAGCCGGGAGAGAGAATTTAGATGATGATGATGAGTGGTCTGAGAAGGGATTAAAGTGAGTCATGGTTACACCTTATAGAATCTTGAGGGGAAGCTAGACGGGTTGCAAAGTTCATCCATTCAAATGAGTGCCTGCTAGCCTTAGCTCAGGCCAGAAGCTTGAAGGATAAAAGTTGCGGTTGCTGGCGCTTGAAGAGAAGTGAATGCTCTGTCAAGGCGCTGGGAATGCGCTGGGAACTCTTTTTGGGGCCAGCGCTATCTCCAGTGCTACCTATCTATTTTTTATTGTTTATTGTTCTTCAATTGGGCTTTTGACAGGGGCGCTTTTGGGCCATGCTCGATGAAGATGTCTCTAGTGTATGAAGGCTGTTTAGGATCCGCAAAGCATGACATCAATGAGGGCTATGCAAAGAATAGATGCGCTGTTATTTGCGCCGTGAGGTAGCCTAACAAGTAGCTACAAACCGCCCCTGATCGCCCTTGGCAAATTGATAGCAACGCGCTTTAAATGCTTTAGGTTTAATTCTGCAGGTATTTTAAAGCCTCAAGAATTTTGAAAAATTAAACCGCTACCCCATCGAGAATAATGGCTGGAAAACCTGCAAAAAGTCTCAGTGATAAAGTCAAGCTTTCTCAGCTAAAGGCTTTGATCAGTGTGGTTGAGACTGGTAGCTTTAGCGAAACGGCTTTGCAGCTCAATGTTAGTCAGTCTACGGTGAGTCACAGCATTGCTGCACTCGAAGAGGCGCTCGGGGTGACGATTATTCATCGGGGTCGGCAGCGGGCTTCGCTGACACCGGTGGGCGATCGCATTTTTCACCAGGCCCAGCAAGTGCTGGCGCTGATGGCGCAAATGGGCCAAACGGCTACCCATGCGCGCGGCACTGACGGCGGGCTGGTGAGAATTGCGGCCTTTCGCAGTTTAGCCAGTGAAATACTGCCAGCGGCGATCGCTCACCTGCACAAACACCATCCCACCATTCAAGTTGTCATCACCGAATTTGAAAGCACTCAAGGTGTCGTGGACGCGCTGCTCGAAGGCAAAGCCGATCTTTCGATGGCCGCGCTCCTTCCGGGCAATAAGTTTGAAACCTTTCAGATCATGGACGATCCGTTTATTGCGCTGTTGCCCCCAAACCGCCCAGATATTCAATCTCAGCTCAGTTGGGACGATTTACGCCAGCATCCCCTCATCACCTCTTCTAGCGACTGCTGCCGGGTTATTCGCGCTCATTTACAGGCCGCTGATCCCCCCATTACCGTAGATTATTTGATCGCTAACGACTCTACGGCTGTGAGTATGACCCGCCAAGGGCTAGGCATTACGCTGTTGCCTAAGCTCGCGGCCCAACCGATTCCATCTGAAGTGGTTACCGCCCAGCTACCGTTTGCGATCGCCCGCCCATTGGGCATTAGCTGGCCATATGGCACGTTACTAACCCCCGCAACTTATGCGTTTTTAGATACCTTTAAGCACCTTTACGCAGGCACTAAGAATGCTTCAGGCGGTGCTCAGCCGTATGAAGGCCAGTGGTCCCGGCTTCAGACAACGGCTCCAATCAGCGCCCTCAACGCCTAAAATTTCTACTTAGACAGTTTTGTGGATGAGATTTTGAGGCATGGGGTGCTGATGAGAAAGCTATTGTTTTTGCTGCCAGGTACGACTCAACGGTTTTTTGCAGGGGGGCTGACTGCTGAGCTACAGACATTAAAGCTAGCCCAACAGGTCTGTGAAGCGGCAGTTGTCACTTACCGTCAGCGAGAAAAAGACATGCTCTTTTTAGCCGATGTGCTGCAAGAGGCTCAGTATCACGACTGCATTTTTGTCTTGAGCTGGGGCTTTGATGTGCCTCAACTCATTCGGCAATTGGGCGATCGCCCCACCCTCTATCACGCGCACAGCGCTGGTTACGGCTTTACCCTACCGCCCCACATTCCCATTGTCACCGTCAGCCGCAACACCATGAGCTACTGGGGTGAAAAAGCCCTCAGCTCCCTGATTTATCATTTGCCCAATGAAATTTCGCCCGCTTTTGAAAACCGGCATTTGCCTAGAGACATTGACGTGCTGGTACAGAGCCGAAAATCGTCTGAATATCTGTTGCAACAGCTCGTACCCGCGTTGCAACAGCAGTGCAACGTTGTTTTGCTAGAGGGCTATGTAGACGATCTTGTGGGTTTGTTTAATCGCGCCAAAGTATATCTATACGACTCTGCTGAATACTGGGGTCGCTACCGACTCACCGAAGGCTTTGGCCTGCCGCCCATGGAAGCAATGGCCTGTGGCTGCGAGGTATTTTCTAGCGTCAACCATGCCCTCGCTGACTACCTAGATCCCGGCTTTAACTGCCACAAAATTGCTGGATATTCTGCCGGTTACGACACGCAGCGCATTCTTCAGCAGGTGAATTGCTGGCGAGATGAGAAATCGATTCCAATCGCCTTTTTTGAGCCTTATCGGGCTGAGCAGCTAGTGCCT
>JBGTNW010000287.1:0-9340 GCA_041742865.1 Phormidesmis sp. | reverse complement strand
TCGGCGAAACTAGAATCTTTGTAAATCAAGAACAGCAATTGATGGCCAAACAGCTGCAGGCCAATTGCAACGGGGATAGCTGCACACAGCAACAGCTCAGTGCTAAACTCAGCGACCTCCCGCTGCTTTTTAGCTCCCATTTTGACCGCCTTAGTCATGCCAGGGAAAAGCGCTAGCCCGAGACTGTCTTTCACAATAATGAATGGCTGCATAAGCTGCAAAACCGCGCTATATACCCCCACTAAGACCTCCCCGCCTAAAACTGACATTATCAGTACAGGAATCCTCTGACTAAAAACACTCATCCCCTGAATAGCCAGGAAAGTTCTCACTTCTAGGATGGTTTGTTTGATAAATCCCCAGCGAATCGTCCAATCTGGTTTCACATGCGCAGAAATCAACATCCATTGAACTAGCAACACAAAAATCTCTGAGACCAACATCACCAAACAGACAAAATTTATGCCCCGCCCCTGCTGCATGCCCCAAATTGCTAATACCAGCCTCACAGCATAAATAGGGACTGTACTTATAGCAATCAGGTACATTTTTTCTTGAGCCTGAAAAATTGCTTCCGTAACATTAGAAAGCGCAAATGGAATAACCATCAGACCTAACAGATAGCAAACCATAGTGGTTTCTGCTCCGTAGGGAAGCACTGACACAAGGACAAACAAAGTGCCATAGGCTAAGCAACTAAACACAAACTGCAAGCAACTACCGCTCATTAAATATGTGGATGCGTCTTCAGGGGTGCGCGATAAATTCCGGGTAAATAAGATTTTCAACCCTTCCGATGCCACGATCATAAAGAGAAAGTAGAAACTGAATGCCAGAGTGTACTGTCCTAGTTCATATGGGCCCAAGACTCTAGCGATCGCCGCAACCAGAAGAAAACTCCCAATACTTTGAGCGACCCGATTAACCATAATTGAGAGAGAGTTCGTCAGGAATTGCTTCGCTTTTATCATCGGTTTTTCGGCTTCATTCAGTAGTTCGCGAGTATGCCCTATAACCAGCAGGAACCTGTAGTAAGCTAGCTTTTCTAGTTTATGTTGAAATTAGTTTTACGGGCAATAAATCGATTTTTAAAGAGGTAAAACTCGATACGTAACCAGATAACTTTGGGCAACTGCATGATGAAGTGTTTGAAGAAGTAAGGACGCTGAAGCATCTCCTTGAAGGCTAATGACCAGTTTCCGGCCTTGAGCGGTTCCACCACATGGTAATAATTGCTGCTTCGGCGATAAAGTTCCTCATTTTTTGACAAGGCTGCAACCAAACCAGGATTTCGTCTGACACTCGCCAATGATAAAAAGCGCTGAGTTGCTTTAAGATCTTCATCCAATCGCTTTACTTGGCTGCTGCTCATCAGCGATCCCGGTCGTGAAAAAAGGAAGTAGTAGGACTCGGGCACTACTACAAAACGGGCACCTGCAAGCAAGCAACTAAGGTAAAGCCAAAAATCGTGGGTAACCTTGATAGATTCATCATATCCGAGGTCATGATCAAGTAAAAAGGCTCGTTTAATAATGGGTTTGGTTAATCCTAAGTGCAAGCACTGCTTGCCGTATTGGTCTGTTTCAACCAAATAAACAGAGTCTATTATCAGCGGTTTTGATACGGGCTGACCGCTTTCTCGAATGAGGGTACTCCACGCTGTATCGTCGCCCTTTCGAATTAAGCTAAGGTCGTCTGCGACAATATCGGCATGTTCTGATTGAGCCACCTCAAGCAGTTTTTCGAGCCGTTCGGGGGCGTACCAATCATCCGAATCCAGCAAAGCTATCCACGTCCCTTGAGCAGCTTTGATAGCTCGGTTTCGTGCGGCACTTGCACCCAAGTTTTGTGGCTGAACAAACAGCTTAATGCGCTCATCTATAATGCCTCTGATCCTATCCACTGTTTCATCTGTGGAAGCGTCATCAACCACTACCACTTCAAGATTTTGAAAGGTTTGATTCAAGACAGATTGGATAGCTCGTTCGACGTATTCTTGAGTGTTGTAGGTTGGAATAATAACTGAGATGCTTGGGTGCATGAAGTACTCTCTGGTGTTGTAGGTTGGGATAATAAAGAAAAGCTAAGATAGTTGGGTGTGGTGTATTAAAGATCTTGATGATATCGATCTGGTTTATATGTAGCCTAGGGAACTAACTGAGAAACTAAGTTTTTAAAGAAGATTTCTCAACTAAATGAGACGGTGGAGATGCTCTCATTAAATCCAAGATAATGGGAGTCAGGACAATTACATGGCCCGTTGTCAAATCAGAATGAGCCTCAATTCGAGGTCCTTTGGCCATCAAAAATCCCCTTGATCGATGTCCGCTAGGGTAAGCAAGTGTGACCAAACCGATACGTCCAACCCTATCGTGATCGACAATGTCAGTGACAGACTCATCCCAAACCACAACTAGATCCGCCTCCAAAAGCTGGGGGCCCTGTCATCAAGCATTCTCTGAGTAAGGAAAACATAAACTACCCAACTTGATTAGATTAGATTAGTTACCACCTATGGCCCGAAACAGATTGATCAGTAAGTTAAAGGGGGGGATAAAGTTGCCAGCTACATCCGAGAAGGTAGAAGCTCCTGAGCGCTTAACAACAATCGTATCGTTTTGCTGAAGCAAAGGGTTATTCTCTTCGTCGATATTAGCCGCCAAATCTATACGGATATTTCGCTGAGTAACGGTGCCGTTAACATTCAGCCGAACTAGATCAACCGAAGCTGTCTGGGCGCGCTCATTAAAACCACCGGCAGCTAACAGCGCTTGATTTAAAGGTGTACTCGGCGGAATTTCAACCCGCCCGGGACTACCTACTTCACCGACAACATATACAGACATCGCATCTGGCGAGAAGCTTGCTGTTGCCAGCGTTGTCGCTTCCCCTGGATCTACAATGGTGGCCGTCGGAATCTTGACAGAGTCACCATCTTGCAGGGCAATATCAGCATTGACGTTTCCCAATGTCAGTAAATCCCATAGGCTAACGTAAATCACCGATTTTCTAGCCGCAGCATCTGGGTTATTTCGAGAAACCTCGATACGACGAATATCCGCAGACTGAGTAATGCCGTCTGCCATTCGAATGATCTGAGTGAGGGTAGGTGGCGTCATTCCGTTGGCACCTGGTTGCTCAGACATAGCAACTGTATAAGCTCCAGGTCGATTCACCTCACCTGCGATGGCTATCTGCAGGGGACGGGCTTCTATCATTTCGAACGTAATGATAGGTTGTCTGATGTAACGCTTGTATCGGTTAAAAGCCTCGAATCGTAATTCCTCTAGGGTCATACCTCTGACCAAAATAGACCCGATCAAGGGCAATGTCAGATAACCATCGACGGCTACTTGATAGTCCCGGCTATAATCTGGCAAATTGAAAAATTCCATCCGTAGAACATCGCCTGCACCTAATAGGTATGAACGTTCCAGGGCTGAAGAAAAGTTTCCAGGGCTGGGTGAGACCAACACAGGCAATATCTGTGGTATCGTCTGTTGGTTCTCAGAGACAACAGGTTGAGATTGAGCATAAAGTTGCTGAGCCACCGATGGCAGGGGCGGTTGAGCATGTGCTGGAAACTGGCTTACAGTCACTGCGCTGCCAGCAATAACCACTAGTTTCAAAACCTTTCGTGAAGAAAATTGTTTGAATAAGGACGTCAAGCAGTAGGACATAACATTATCACACCTAAAACAGCAACAGTAGATAAATCACCACAGTCTCTACAAAGAAGAAATAAGTGCAAACCAAAATCAGGGCAACACGACAACTTCTGTATAAAAAAAATCGGCCGAACCTGTCTCCCTAAGCTAAATCTATCGATGTTTGTAACTCATGGTCGGCTCAAAATAATTTGAGGGTTAATGAATACTACGACAGCAATAGACTTTCAGATCGTTGACAAATATATAAGATTGTGAGCCTTTATTTTTCAGATGCCTGGTCAAGCAGTCACCTAAAAAGACTAACCGGCTCTACGCTACATATAGCGTTTTCGTAATTTATCGAACCACTAACTAAAATAAATAAGCGAACCATGAGTTTGTAAGTTACCATAACGTCTGAATTCAAGGACGTCTAAATACAAGTTTTAGTTCCCACTTTTAGCCTAATACACAACTATGCCCTTATGTAAGTAGCGGTTATCTTGAAAGTCAAGCACTTTCCTTAAAGTAGGCAGTGACCATCTCGTCTTGCCAAGGAGTATTATCTCTTAGCATGGCATTGAGGCAAGTCTGGTTCCAACTCAATGGCTTTCGCTATCATGACCACGGCCACGCAATCTGCTCATTGCCACTTCCCTCAATGGCAGGCGGCCCCTCCCTAAATCTGCTCACACAAATTGAGGTGGAACCAGGAACAGGCTTTGCGCGTTGTTGCGACCTTTCGTCTCGGCTATTTTTCTTTGGTGCTCTAGAAACGAGGGCGTCTGCATGAAAAACACTCTGAAGGCACTCAGTTCAGCATCTATCATCTCGTAGCGGCTATTGTTGCCGGTTCGCTGGTCTGGTAACGATGACAGCGATGCCAAAAATGATTTCAACACCCTATCAAAGCTGTCCTGCGATTGCAACCAACCCTCATAGCTTGTAGTCTTAAACCACAACTGCCCAATAGGGCCCTATTGGGCAGTTGAACAGCCTTCTTGCATAATGAGAATCGCTGTATGGAACTATCTGGGCCAGGAGAGTATCATTAGCTATAGAATAACACACGGGTATTTCGCAGGGAATTTCGGCTTAGGCTAAGTGCCTATGCATGTCATTTTTTCTGGGATACTTTCCCAGAGCATTAGCTATCGTCAATGGGCTTTTCAGAAGTGGTTGCGATCGCGGTTTTTTTGGATTCAATGATTTTGAGAGCTATGTCAATGACATCTACTGAGTCTCGCCAAGCAAGCGATCGCGCATCTTTAGATCTAGACGTCCTCAAATACCTTAACGTTGTGAAAAAGCGTTGGCTAGTTATCGCGGCCATCATGTTAGGCACTGTAGGACTATCTGCTTTAGTCGCGGCCTCACGACAGGTTTACTACGAGGCCGATGCAAAGTTACTAGTCAAGGTTGATAGAACCTCTAGTCTGACTGGATTTGGTGAAGGTATTGGGGAACTAGACCCCTTGGTAAGCGCGCAGAATCCATTGAGTACAGAATTAGCGGTGATGACATCACGTCCTATTATAGAGCAGGTTATCGAGCAGCTTAAGCTTAAGGATGATAATGGAGTGCGCCCATCTGTCCAGAATTTACAGGCGGAAATAAAGGCCGAGATTTTGGGCGGCGCAGACGTTATTCAGATCTCTTATAAGAGCCCAAATCCAGAGTTATCTGCTGCAGTGGTTAATTCGTTGGCCAACACTTACATCGAGAATAATATTCTTGAGAACAGTTCTCAGTCATCTGAGGCACTTCTTTTGATCGAGCAAAGGCTGCCTGAAAGTGAAGCTTTTGTGAGCGAGTCAGAAGCAGCGCTCAGAAGCTTCAAAGAGAATAATCGCATCGTTTCTTTGCCAGATGAAGCCAAGTCAACGGTTGAAAGCCTTAAAAGTTTAGAAACTCAGGTGTGGGCAACGAGAGTCGAGCTAGACGAAGCGACGGCTGTGTCTAACCAGATTCAGAATAACTTAGGACTCAATGTTCAGCAAGCAATGCTTATCAGTGAACTGAGTCAGGCCCCTGCTGTTCAGGGTGTTTTACAGGAGATGCAAGCTTTAGAGCGACAAAAGTCCATCGAGCTTGGTTTTTACACAGAAGAAGGACCTGTTGTTCAAAACTCTCAGGCTCAGATAGATTCTCTCAGAAACCTTCTTCAGCAAGAAATGGCTATTATCCTAGACGGGAATGGGCAAGTTAGCAGAAGATTCTGGCAAATCGGTGATACCAAACAGGCTTTAATCACTCATCTTGTAGAAGTAGAGACTGCCCGACTGAGCCTTTCTCAAAGATTGGCAACGCTAAAGAGCGAACTAGAAACTTACACACAGCGTGCAGAGACACTCCCTCAGTTGGAACAAAAACAGGCGGAATTGGAAAGAAGGCTAGAAGTAGCCCGTTCGTCTTATCAAAGCTTGTTGGAAAGATTGCAGGGATTAAAAACGGCTGAAAGTCAGGTGGTCAGAAATGCTCGATTGATTGAGCCTGCACTGGTTCCAGAAGAATCTACTTCGGATAAAAAGCTTATCCTGCTAATAGGGGGCGTCATGGGAATGTTCCTTTCAACGACAGCAGTGGGACTTTTAGAGATTATGGACACCTACCGTCAGCGCCAGCAACAACATGGAAACATCGATGAGCCTGATATTGTGCTGTTGAATCAACCAGAGACTATCGATGAAAATCATCGAATAACTGGATCATTGAATAGATAGCGTAGTTACCCAAATTTGGGCCAAGCAAGGGTCAGCATCGTTCCAAGGACTGATACCACAAGCCTTGCGATGCGATAATTCATGCGCCTAACAGCTGAAAATGGTATCTCAGGGTTATTTAAACCGCTAATACACATTCTCATTTCCTGTCAATGCGTAAGCCCTAGAGCTATCACAACAGTTCTTATTGAGAAAAATGGAGCTGATTCTTGGCTCCTAAAACGCTAGAAGCTTCATTCTTTCGTTGGCACGGATTTAGTATGCGTTTGCCCTGAAAGTTACTGGCAATCACTGGCGCTATATAGATTGGACAGCAGGCGGTTCTCATCCTAAAACCTTAACTTTTGAGAATTTTCCAAAAACATCTGCCTCGCCGGCACATTTTGCTAGGAAATTTGACATTGATGTGGATATTAGAGTCTTAAATGAAATTGATACAACTGTTGAAATGGGTGGTTAACTTGACTTTATTGTCAGGGCTATTTGCCATCGTCACGGGCCATCGACTGGAGTCAAACGTTGCAGTACTGGGCGGTTCGATGCGAAGCTTGGTGTTCGGAGCCAGTAATGAGATCGGAATAGCGACCTTCAACTTCACCGAAGCCATACGCACTTATAATGTGATTCTGGACACCTTTGATGAAAACGATGGCGTCGTGACTTCCCAACTGGCGAAAAATGGCAAGATCATCGGCAGCATGACTTTCGATCAAAGCCTGGGCAACATTGCAGCCACGTCCACCACAAAGGTCAAAAAGACCATTGCAACCCGATTAGCAATCGCTAATGGCTACTTGAAAATTGCAGGTTTCAAGGATAGGGCTGAACATGCTCGTCTCGACTTCATCCGCTTTGAACCGGCAGATGGTGTAAGTTCTCCGACCTTCTTGGGAAAATCTCAAGAATGTGTAACCCTATCGAGCAGTCTTGTTTCAGACCCTGTTAACTCGCTTGAGCTAATCGCGAGAGATATGGAACTGCCCCACGAGGGAAAACTTAGCGGTGTTCCAGATTACTACGGTTGGGCCTCGGGCCCAGAAATTGTAATGGGCAACAATCCTGGTGACTTTAAAGCCCTCATAGCTTGGGGACAAATCTATGCGGATGCTGCGGGAAGCTCTTCACAAAACACTCGAATTCAAATTAGAAATATCAAGACCTATATTCTTAGCAAAAAGACAGGATCTTGGAGTCTTGTTCAAAGTTCTGTTGCTGTTGAGGGTGCAGCTTTTAGAGAAGACTATGCTGATAATATCAACGTGCCTGCCGATACTCGAGATGAGCCAGACGGAAGCACTTCAGTTAAGCTGACAACAGGTTACAACTACCATTTTTGGCCAACGAGCGGGCGGGCGACGATCAGTCCAGACGACATTGCAGGAGTATTCACGACTGTCGAAGCACGCCTGATTGTTGATAATCCAGCGCAACCAGATGATCGAGACAAGGCTCGTTTTCTGGCAGGCATGGGGGGTGATTATTGGCTAGATACGACGGCAGGGTGGGATTATTTCAGAACTAGTGGGGCGATCGCCTCCGGTCGCCTTCGATACGTTGATAGGCAGTGGAACAGGTTTAATATGACTACTTTGACAAGGGATGAACTCTATACCAATCCACCACCAATTTTATTAGCAACTGCCTGTTCTGACCGGGTGTAATTATAGCGGTTTCTAATTGAGTTGAATACAATGTCAGAGGGTTAGAAGAGTCTCTGAGGAATTTCATAATGCCTACTCCCTTGTCCTTTGATAAGTGCCAAATCTATGGGAAGGAGCCTGTGTGGTGATGGATAATTTCAAATCCCATCATGTGGAAGAGGTTCGAGAGGCGATTGAGTCAGTGGGCGCAAAGCTCGTATACCTATCGCCTTATTCGCCTGATTTCTCGCCCATTGAGAATTGTTGGTCAAAGATCAAAAATTTATTGAGGTCTCAGGCTGCTCGAACCTATAATGCTCTCAATGACGCCATCTCGGTAGCGATAGATGAAATCAGTGAAGAAGATATTATTGGTTGGTTCACTCACTGCTGTTCCTGTACTCAAAACAACTGAAAAATGCTATGGACTCCATTTTGACTTCGCCAACAGCATCCGCTGCTATTTCGCAACAACTCTAGAGCACATGTTTGAGCTAGAGGCGTTGTTTAGCGCCGTGTGTGGTCGCAAAAGCGGGATGAAAAATCTTAAGAACGCTGTGCTAGCCTAGAAACCCTCGCATGTACTGATTGACTAACTGCGGCTGTTCCTGCTGCACCCAATGGCTACAGTCAGGAATATAGCGAATTTGAAAGTCTGCTACGTATTGCTCTGTGTTTTCGGTAAGCTCTTTTCCAAGTGCCGCGTCATTTTCTCCCCAGATCATCAGGGTGGGCACAGATAGCACCCCCCAACTTTGATTGAGCAGGCTATCAGCTGCAAAGAGATTGCGGTAGTAGTTCACCATACTGGTCAAAGCCCCTGGTTGGGCGGCAGCGGCTACATACGCATTGATATCCTGATGGGTGAAGGCGTTGGGATTGATCGTCTGCTTTTGAAAGGCGAATCGAATGGCCGCGTAGTTGTTGGCTTGAAGCAAAAGCTCTGGCAGATAGGGAATTTGAAATAGCCCAATGTACCAGCTTCGCAATAGCTGCTGAGGGGTCCGTAAGCCTGCTGCGAACTTTGCTGGATGCGGGAGATTGAGAATGATCAGCTGCTCTAGCATTTGAGGATAGGCGTAAGCAAAAGCCCAGCTGATCGCCCCGCCCCAATCATGACCAACCAGCGTACATCGGTCATACCCCAACGCCCGAATCACCCCTTCGACATCTTTAATCAGTTCGCTCAAGGCGTAGGCAGATTTCCCAGGCGGCTTGTCGCTCAGGTTATACCCTCGCAAATCTAGCGCGACAGCACGGTAGTTCTGACCAAACTCGCGAAGCTGATGCCGCCAGGAATACCAAAACTCTGGAAACCCATGCAGAA
>JBGTNW010000286.1:0-3410 GCA_041742865.1 Phormidesmis sp. | reverse complement strand
CCAGCAATACGCTCATATAGCCGATGAGCGCAGCCCATAACAAAGCCTCGCTCTGCTGATACCGAGCGATTAGCATCAGCGGCACAAACCCCACGCCAAAGCCCAACAGCGCCCCATTACGAATAGTTTTGCCGTCTTTGAGGCCGGTAAAATAGCCCTCCATCATAAAAGCTGCCGCCGTCAGGCTCAAGAGCGGCACTAGCCAGATAGTAGATTGCTGCATCGCCGCTGACAGCTCAGAATGATTAGTCAACAGATTGAAAACCGTATTCGGGAAAAGCTCAGCGCTGAACGCAAAGAGTAGCGCAATAGCCACGCCCGTCACCATCGCCACCCGCAGCACCGTCAAAATCTGATCCGTACGGCCTTGGCCTTTAAAGTTGCCAATCAGCGTCTGCGCCGTCATCCCCACCCCCTGCACCGTAAATTGACTTAGCAGCGCAATCTGCAACAGCAAGCCATTCTCGCTCAACGTCTCGGTGCCAAACGCCGCACTCAAATTTGTAAAAATCGCATAGGCCGAAATCAGCGCCAAAAACCGCACCAAAATATTGCCCTTCAGCGCGACCGATGATCTGAGGCCCTGCCGATCCGTAATCACCTGCACCCAAGCCAGTCTGAGTAGCTGCCAATCGGTGGTTACTGCCAAAGCCACAAACCCCACGAGCAGCGCCAAATATTGACTTAGCGCCGTGGCGATGCCCGCCCCTGCGCTCTGCCACCCCCACTGAGAAATCATCAGATAGTCTAGCAGCACGTTCATCCCGTTGCCGACTAGCGACATCCAAAAAACAATCCCATTCTTCTCACGGCCCAAAAACCAGCCAATCAGCACAAAATTCAGTAGAACCGCAGGCGCACCCCAAATTCGTGCATTAAAATAGGCCAGCCCTGCGGTTTCAATCGCTGGCGAACCTGACAATAAGGCAAAGCCGAGCTTGTGAATGGGATATTGCAACAACAAAATTATCCCGGCTATCCCAACAGCAATCAGACCGCAGCGCAACACCGCCACTAGCACCGCTTCGTCATCGCCTGCGCCAACGGCATTCGCGGTTAGCGCATTCGTACTATTGCGCAAAAACTTTAAAATCCGATAGATATAGTCAAACAACAACCCGCCTAAAATGACGCCCGCCAAGTAGTCAATATCGGCTAAATGCCCCAGAAAAGCGGCATCAAACAGACCTGCTAGCGGCACCATCATGTTGGACAGAACAGCTACAGCTGAGAGTCGATAAAAGCGCGGTAAAAAGTTACGGTCTTCAATACGGTCTTCAGTTGGAACGGAAAGCGCCATGAGCAAATGTGCAGCGATCGCCTTAACTATCTTTCTCACGGCCCAAGCGACTTTAGTGCAAAAACACAGCAGAAACAGCCATTGCAGAAATTTAGACAGCGTTTTTCATCTTTAAAGCTACCCGTTAAATCTGAGAGAAAGTTTAAGATTAGATTAAATGTCTGTAGCATGATGTAGCAGCAGAAATTGAGAAGCCCCACAGACAGTGCTACACTTCAAAAATAATTGATGGTTAGCGCTATATGCAGTAAGCGCTAACACTTAAGCATAGGTTCACCGAATATTAGGCTCACTCACATAGGCCCAAAACAGGTTCAATGATATGCCTAACGACAAGCAATCTTTCTTACTGTCCGACTCTGCTATGCAGGCCGCTAGCTACTCTACCTACGAAAATTTTCAACCTCAGCTCAGCGTCAGCACCCGTGAGCTACAAGCCTGGAAAAAGCGCATCATCAGCTTCCAGACTCATCTTCAAAGAGCGCCGATAGCTGAGCAGGGCGATTTATTTCAAGCGGCGCATGTGGCTAGCCATCAAGCCAATCATGAAGGTGGCAACGACATCATTAGCACCCTTGATCCGTTCAACTTACGCCGTCAGAATACCGAATTTTGGCGATGGCAGTTTGATGATGTTGGCGTTGCCGCCATGTACTTTGTCATTGACTACGCTGCTAGCGCAGACAGTAATCAAGCCAGTAATCCAGAGAGTAACAGGCTATTACTTTACATCGGTGAAACGGTGAAGTGTAACCAGCGGTGGAAAGGTGAACACGACTGTAAGCGATACCTACTCAACTACCAGCAGGCTCACTATGAGCATGGGCTTAAGAGCGAACTCGGGATTGCCTTTTGGCCCCACGCGCCCGCCGAACGTCAGCCTCGGCAAGCGCTAGAGTCAGGATTGATTTACCGCTGGAGATCGCCCTTCAACAAAGAAAACTGGCGCTTTTGGAACACCCCATTTGTCAGCGGTAAGTAAAAGCAGCCTATAGCTTGATATTTTCGATACTAGCTCTGGGATCAGTCGAGCGGCGATCGCGAATTTGCTCATATAGAGATTTTTCTGACTCACTCAGAGTCTTAGGCGGTGTGATCACCACTTTTACCAACAGATCGCTGCGTTCAGTGCCTTGCTTATTCGGCCATCCCTTACCGCGCAGCCTCAGCGATTGCCCCGATTTTACCCCCACCGGAATGCTGACAGTAACTTTGCTATCAGGCGTGGGCACCGATATTTTTGCGCCTAGAACCGCTTCATCTGGCGCAATTGGCACTTCGCACATCAAGTTATCGCCGTCAAATTCAAAAAAACCGTGGGCCAATAGCTCGACCGTTAAATACACATCGCCGCGCTCTTTTGTTTGAGCGTTGAGCGCGCCTTTGCCCTTGAGCCGAATTTTGCTACCGGATTTTACCCCCACCGGAATCCGCACAGTGACCGATTCGCTGCCGATAGTAAAGCGCTTTTGGGTACCGTGAAAGGCTTCCGACAAACTCAGCTTGAGGATGGCTTCTTGATCAAAACTGCCTCGGCTCGTAGCGGTTCGACCGTTAGCAGTGGCTCTAGGATCAAACCCAAAGCCGGTATTTCCAAAGCCACTATTGCCAAATCCAGCGGAACCGGGTCTTTGCTGATAGCTATAGGACTGCGATCGCCCGCCGCTCGGGCCCATTCGCCCTAACAGCTCATTAATAAAATCGTCAAAACTGCCGTAAGCGCCAAAGTCGAACCCGCCCGCAGCGCCTGCGCCACCGGGGCCACCAAAGCCACTGCTGCCCGCTCGCTCTGCCTGCTGCCAGTACTGACCAAACTGATCATATTTTTTGCGCTTGTCTTCATCAGAAAGCACTTCGTAAGCTTCACTAACTTCTTTAAACTTAGCTTCTGCCGCTTTGTTATTAGGGTTTACGTCAGGATGGTATTTCCGCGCCAGCTTGCGAAACGTGCGCTTAATCTCATCCGCACTCGCTGTTTTACTGACCCCCAAAATGGCGTAGTAATCTTTGAAGTCAGTTGCTGCCATACGTAGCCTCCAGTCCAGTCTTTGCTCATTTGCTCATTATTAAGCCCACAATAGCAAAGCGGACGCCTTTACAAGGTTCGGTC
>JBGTNW010000285.1:0-14753 GCA_041742865.1 Phormidesmis sp. | reverse complement strand
ATTTGTTTGTGTAGAAACCGCTAATGCTGAAAATGAGGTGATTGAGATATCGCCGGGTGAGCAGTATCAAATGCAGGCGGTCTACACCATAGAACGGTCATAGAACAGCTAGAAAGCGGCCATGGAACCAGATTAATAGTCGTTGGGCTTGCTTAAAGGTAAGTAACGAAATATTCTTCTTAAGCTGTATAAGATAGGCAAGCAAGCGGCTAATTTAATGCTACTCACTAGGTAAAATCAAAATGAACATGAGTAACTGGCGTACCCTGCAAAAAGTGATAGGCGCGTCATTGTGGGCGCTGCCTCTGAGCTTTCTAGGCAGTTTGGGCGCTGCCGCTTTGGCCACGACAATCGAACTCCAAGTGCTGCCTTTGCTGCGACCAAGCAGTGGTGGGCAGAGCGCTGGTTGCCCATCATCACTGATAGCTTACGAGACGGCTCAACCCTATGCCCCAGGCGGATATTCTACTCAGGGTATGATTCAGCTCAGGGCGATCGCTACTAACATCAGCGTCACTCAGCGCAACGATTTTAGCGCCACTTGGACCGGCACACTCAAGCCCGAATACCGCAACTGCAAAGCCTCAGCCGGTATTGTTAAAGTTGATGGCGAAGACTTTACCGGACATTCCTATCTGCGGTTGCAGCTGCTCGAGGGCCAAGTTAGGGTCATCTTAGACATGACTGGCATGAGAGATGCCAACAACTACACAACGGTCATTATCGATCAGACCATGCGCGATGGAAATCCTCGCTGGACCTGGGGCGGCACCGATTAGTTGGGCTATCAGACTGCTGTCAAACTGCTGTTGAAACCGCTGCTCAGCTTCCGTATCATTTAAGCTGTCAATAGATTAACTCTGCGGTTTTTTCTGTGTTTTTTTTAGGCAGTTAACCTCATGGCTCAGGTTCTTGGTGCGCTGCTGATATTTACTTTGGTGCCTTTGATAGGGGCGCTGCCGCTCACAGGCTGGATTGTCCGTTTGTTGAGCGGTAAGCGGCTCACTCAGATCGGGACGGGCAACACGAGCGTCTCTGCGGCGTTTTATCACGGCGGTACGCTCAGCGGCGTTTTTTCAGTTGTGGCTGAAGCGTTGAAAGGCATCGGGGCAGTGCTGCTGGCCCGCTACTTTTTTGGCAGCGATCCGATTTGGCCAGTGCTTTCTTTAATCGCGCTAGTGATGGGCCGCTACTGGGGGTCACAAGGAGCCGGAACAACCAATGTGGCTTGGGGCTTTTTTGTTTACGATCCGCTGGTTGCGGGGCTGACCTTTATCATTAGCCTGATTGGCTTTACGCTGCTGCGAATGCGACAGCAGGGTAAGCTGTTTGTGCTGGTGCTGATGCCAGTACTGACGGCGCTCGCTCACCCAACGGATGGGATGAGAGTGCTGATTGTCGCTTGTTTATCAGGTTTGGTCGGCTGGATTTATCAAAAAATCCCGGATGATTTAGATCTACCTGCTACTGCTGGAGAATCGCGTCAGATGTTTCGGTTTTTTCAGGGTGATCGCGCCTTCCCTTCTCTTTCCACCGTTCTCGATCCCGCCAAAGTCGGAGCCAAAGCCGCTACCCTTTCTCAGCTTCAAGCCTGGGGCTACCCGGTGCCACCGGGCTACGTACTTCCTGCAGGCGACGATCCGGCGGCGCTAATTGCCACTGTTTTCCCCGGTATTGCCAATCCCGCAGACAGCCAAACTCACGACCAAAGAGTGGTTGCCCGCTCGTCTGCTGCGGGTGAAGATGGCCTTCTCTCATCTGCTGCCGGTCAGTACGCATCGGTTACAGATATCACAAGCCCCGCCGCCTTAGAGCGGGCCATCACCGTTTGCCTCAACGCCTACAACGCCCCTAGCGCGCTACGCTACCGTCAATCGCGCGGCATTCCGGAAGGCAGCATGAACGTGCTTGTGCAGCCCCACATCTCGGGCGTATTTTCTGGCGTTGCCTTTAGCCGCGATCCGATTGCGCAGGCGGGTGAGGCGGTGATTGTAGAAGCGCTTCCCGGCGCAGCCAGTCAGGTGGTCTCCGGCAAGATCACCCCTGAACGCTATCAGGTCAGGGTTGCTGATTGTCCCAGTGAATCCTGGCAAATGCCCCCTGATGTGGATTTGCCAATTGCGGGCAACGGCCAAACGCCGCCTGATCTAATCCAGCAAATTGCCTACCTTACCCGCCATATTGAGCAGCGCTTTCACGGCATTCCTCAAGACATTGAATGGACGTTTGACGGTGAGCAAATCTGGGTGCTGCAAAGCCGCCCCATCACTACGCTGACCCCGATTTGGACACGCAAAATTGCCGCCGAAGTGATTCCGGGCGTCATCCGTCCACTCACTTGGTCAATTAATCGTCCGCTCACCTGCGGCGTCTGGGGCGATTTGTTCACCATTGTGCTCAAAGACCGGGCCGCTGGCATCGATTTTACGCAAACCGCGACCTTGCACTACGCCCGCGCTTACTTCAATGCCACCTTACTCGGCGATCTCTTCACCCGGATGGGCCTGCCGCCCGAGAGCCTAGAATTTCTCACCCGAGGCGCTAAATTTAGCCGTCCACCGCTCAGCGTGACGTTGCGCAATGCCCCGGGCTTACTCAGGCTGCTGCGCCAAGAAATGACGCTGCCTCGCCAATTTGCGAAAGCCGATAAAACCCGCTTTCGCCCCGCTTTGGCGGAATGGGACGCGCAGTCCTTGAGCGATTTGAGCGAGCCGGCAATAGCCCACCGCAGCCAGACCATTCTCGATCTCCTCAAGCAAGTCACTTATTACAATATTCTTGCCCCGCTTAGCCTTGCCCTGCGCCAAGCTCTGCTCAAAGTAGACCTTGCTCGCCTCGACAACCATCACACACCCGAAGTTGCTGCCCTAGAAGCTCTAAAAGCCCTGGCCTTAGAGCTGCGATCAAACGCCGCCTCATCCCCCCTTGCCCCCTTGCCCCCGCATCTGATCGAACCCTTCCTCGCCGAATATGGCTACCTCAGCGACATCGCTACCGACATCGCCATTCCCACTTGGCGCGAATCGCCCCAGCCAATTTACGATCTGCTTGATCAGTACTTGCAAGATCCCGATTTGCAAGCTGCGCCTGCGCCCACCGCTGTGGCGACCGGCTGGCAGGCCCGCCAAGTCCAGGCCCGACTCGATCTTAAAGGGAAAGTCGCTGAGGTGTATAACCGGCTGCTAGCGGCCTTAAGGGCCTGCTTTGTCGAGCTTGAAAGCCGTTGGTTGGCTGATCAGCGCCTGGCCGAACCGGGCGATATTTTTTTCCTGACCTGGGCCCAAGTACTGGCTGAAATCGATGTGCCGACGCCCGATGTGTCGGTTCAGGCAAAGGCTGCCAAAGCCCTCTGGCAGCAGCAAGGGGAGTACCGTGTGCCCGCGCTAGTGTATGGCCAATCGCCACCGCTGCCAGTGTCTAAAACTGGCGCTGAGCTGAGCGCACCGGCTTCCGGCACCTTACGAGGCATTGGCGCAAGTGGCGGGAATATTGAAGGAACGCTGCTGGTGCTCACCGGGTTGCCCGAAACGTCTGTTGAAATTGACGCTCAGACAATTTTGGTGGTGCCTTACACCGATGCTGGCTGGTCACCCTTGCTGGCTCGAATTGGGGGGCTGATCGCCGAGGTGGGCGGTCAGCTTTCTCACGGGGCGATTATTGCTCGGGAGTATGGCATTCCAGCGGTGATGGATGTCACCGACGCCACCCACCGGCTGACTACCGGCCAACGCGCGCGCTTGGATGGCAGCTTGGGGACAATTGAAATTCTGTAGCCGGGTAAGCGCTTGGAGATGGCCAAATCTTGTAGATTTAGATTAATCCGTAGGTTTCACTCAGCCGTCGTAGCGCGATTGCTACAGCCCATTCCTGTGAGTCACGATTGCGCCATCGGGTGCTAACCGCTATGAAGAACCTTACTCAAACGCAGCTTAACGTTCAAGGCACCTTTCAAGGCGCAAATGACCTGACGCTTTTTTATCGGCGCTGGAATCCGGCGATCGCCTCTCAACCATTCCTCATCAAAGGCGTGGTGGCGATTGTCCATGGCCTCGGTGAGCACTCAGGCCGCTATTGCACAGTGGTCAATGGCCTCAATGCCGCAGGCTACGCTGTCTTTGCGTTTGACAACCAAGGTCACGGTCAGTCTGAAGGCCAGCGCGGCCATATCGATCACTGGCAAGATTATCGCGACAATACGCGAGCGTTTTTGCAGTTGGTGCGGCAGCAAGTGCCTGCCGCACCGCTGTTTTTGATGGGCCATAGTCTCGGTGGCCTAATCGTTTTGGACTATGCGCTGCGTAGCGCTGATGCGCCTGAATTTAAGGCGCTTAACATTCAGGGCCTCATCGTCAGCGCTCCGCCGATTCAGCCGGTCGGCGGAACGGTGAGCTCAGCGCGAATTTTGCTGGCCCGATTGCTGTCTGGCCTGTTGCCGCGCCTCACGCTCAAAATGGGACTGGATAAAAGCGGCCTCTCTCGTAATCCTCAAATCAGCGCTCAGTTAGCGGAAGATCCGCTGGTGCATCCTTATGTGACGCTGCGCTGGGGCAGCGAAACGCTCGACGCGATTGAATGGGTCAAAGCCCATATCGACCAGCTTAGGCTGCCGATTTTGATCACGCACGGTGAAGCCGATCCGATTATTGCGCCTGCCGGTAGCCGCCAAATTTTTCAACAGATTCAAAGTTCGCAAAAAACGCTGAGGCTTTATCCTGGCAGCTACCATGAGCCCCACAATGATTTTGATGCGGAGTTGGTCGTGCGCGATTTGGTGAATTGGTGCGATCGTCGCTTAGAGGCGGCTGCCCCGATTACTGCTTAGTTTTCAGAAGTCTGTTAGGATGATGCCTGGGCTGCGTTTCTAGTCTATGCAGCTTTAATTTTCTTGTGGATAACGTTTGATACCGTTTGCTCTGAGGCTAGTCCCTGCATGGTTTGGGAGAGGGCAATCCCGACTGCTTAGGAGCAATATTTTCAGCTTATGTCTTTTGAATCACTGGGTCTGCGGGCCGAAATTTTGCAAGCGATCGCCGACCAAGGATACACCGATCCAACGCCGATTCAGCTCAAATCCATCCCGATTGTGGCGCAAGGCCATGATGTGATGGCGAGTGCCCAAACCGGCACAGGTAAAACCGCTGGCTTTACGCTGCCGTTACTTCAGCGCCTGTGCGAAGGTTTGCCCCCTCAGGATCTCTCTGTTGCCAAAAGCGGTGCAGCGAATAATCGGGTCAAAAGCGAGGCTATGACCAGCAATGGTAAGCCCATGCTGCGTAAAAAGGGTGCGCCGAGCAGCAGCGATCACGGTTCTCGTAGAGCCATTCGAGCCTTGATCATCGCTCCGACACGGGAGCTAGCTGCGCAAGTCGGTGAAAACGTCATGGCCTACAGCAAATATCTACCGATTCGCTCAACGGTGATTTTTGGCGGTGTGAAAATCAATCCCCAAATTTCCAAGCTGCGTCAGGGGGTTGATATCTTGATCGCAACGCCGGGACGACTGTTGGATCATGTTAATCAACAAACGGTCGATCTCTCGCAAGTGGAGATCTTGGTGCTTGACGAAGCCGATAGAATGCTGGATATGGGCTTTATTCACGATATTCGCAAGATTCTGGCGCTGCTTAAAACAGAGCGACAAACCCTGTTGTATTCAGCCACATTTTCTGGCCCCATTCGGAAGCTAGCGGATAGTTTTTTGCGATCGCCCGAATTCATTGAAGTGGCTCGCAGCAACGCCGCTGCCGAGACAGTTGATCAGCTTGTGTATCTCGTTGATCGAGCCCGTAAAAGCGAGCTGCTTTCTTTTATCATCGGGTCGCGCAACTGGCGGCAGGTGTTGGTATTTACTCGCACCAAGCACGGTGCGAACCGGCTGACCAAGCATTTGCAACAAGACGGTCTCACCGCTGCTGCTATTCACGGCAACAAAAGCCAAGGCGCTCGAACTCGCGCCCTAGCCGCCTTTAAGTCGGGCGATGTGCGCATATTAGTGGCAACTGACATTGCGGCTCGAGGTCTCGATATCGATCTGTTGCCACATGTAGTGAACTTTGAATTGCCCAATGTGGCAGAAGACTATGTGCATCGGATTGGCCGCACGGGCCGCGCAGGCAACGACGGACAGGCAATCTCGCTGGTTTGTGTCGATGAAAAGGAGTTGCTAAGAGATATTGAGCGGCTGCTGAGAAGAGATCTGCCCAAAGAAGCGATCGCTGGTTATGAGCCCGATCTCTCGATTCCACCCGAGCCCATTCCAAACGGGCGCAATAGCGGCGGCGGCAATCGTCGAGGTGGCGGCGGCCATCAAGCCCGATCAGATGGGCGATTTTCTGGCGGAAAGTCTGTGTCGACGCGAGGCTCTCGCCCCAGCACGCCCCGCACTTCAGCCACCAAACCCGTGCTCAAGAGTCGGCGCTCTTCTAACTAACGCGTCTATTGTTCCAGATGTCGTTGTTTTGCGTCGCGATCGCATTCTCAAAGATGAAAATGCTGACATTGCAGATGCTATCGAAGTCGCACCCGATGCGACTATCAAAATCTTATCGCCCCAGCAAAGCCCTACTAAGGTCATCAAAAATATCAAGCACTGCCTTAATCACGGCACAGAAGTCGGCTGGTTAATCGATTCAACAGAAAAAAGTCCTTATCTTTTATCCCGACCTTCCCTTGCAAATTCTCGATCACTTAGATTCGCTACTACCCATGCCTCAGATTTTGCATCAGTATGCGCTAACTGTGGGCACTCTTTTTGGCTGGCTGCAAGTATAAAAGCTGTCTCGATATCCGCGACAGCTTTAGCCTAAGAGTCTGACGATAGAATCTGCTCGCAGCGTTAACGAAGTCATCGCTATTTTCACTGAGAGCGTCGTTATTGGATAAAGTATATACATCTGGGCATAAAGCTTTGATAAAGTAGGGCATTTGGGCCGGTTTTAGTCAAGAAGCGGTGCTGCTAGCTGCGGCTCAAACCAGTAAACTAATCGTCATTAGGTGTAAAGACTTTAGGTAACTATGGTGAGCATGAGTATAACTGTTCAGGTGTTGGCTCCTTCAGGCATTTTGGATAGTACCCAGGCCGGAGAAATCCGCGCCCAGGTAGAGCGTGCCTTAGACAACGATACCAAAATTCTATTAATGGATCTTAAAGACACCGTTTTTGTAGACAGTTCCGGCCTAGGTACTTTGGTTTCCGTGCTTAAAAAAGTCCGCTCTAATAGCGGTGAAATGTATGTCTGCTCGATTAATCCGCAGATTAAAATGCTGTTTGAATTGACCAGCATGGATCGAGTTTTTACTATTTTTGAAAGCCGCGAAGCTTTTGAGGCTTCGCGGTTTTGAGGCTCGGCGATAAAAATGAGGGGTTGGCTTTAGAACGGAATATCGTCGTAGTCAGGGGCATTGGCATCAGGTACAGTTGGTGCGGCCGGTGCAGAGGTCGCAGTCGCTGCAGAGGGCACAGAATTTACAGGTGCACCGCTGCCGACGAATTTGCCAGCCGAGATGGGGGCCGGTTCGGCTATGGCCATCGACTGCAAATCGCTCAACGGGCTAACTCGCTGAACGGTCATCTCGGCCCGCTTTTCTTTAAAGCCTTCGGGGCGCTCGACGGTATTCATGCCCAGGCGGCCTTCGAGTAGAACGCGATCGCCTGCTTGGTAGCGATCTTTAATTTCTTGAGCCAAATTTCCCCAGCCCAGTACCTTCATCTGACTCGACGGATCGTTTTCGCGCAGCCCTGGAAACTTCACTACAAACTCCGCAATCGGCGTTTGGTTGTCAGCGGTGTAGCGAAGCTGAGGCGCTTCTACAATTTCCGCCATCAAGATGCAGCTATTCATACAATCTGTTCCTTAATTCCCTGCTCTGACTCTATAAAATTTTGAACCCGCCGCCGGTAATTTCGCAGTTGGCTATCGACCCAAGTGCGATCCTCGCTGTTGGCAAAAATATGTACTAGCGGCTCACTGGCATCTGGTAAAACCAATACCCAGTTTTGTCCCGCACTGTACTGGCAGGGTTCAATTATTTTAACCCCGTCTGTGAGCTCTAAGCTCTCTACCGGATGAGTTTCTACAAGATAGCGCATGAGCGCACCCTTCACTGTCCAGGGGCAGCGATGGGTTACTGAGCGATGGGAGGTGCGCGGCAGCTCTTCCCAAATTTGACCCAGCGATCGCTCTTGAATTAGCAGCATTTCAATCAGCTTGGCAATGCAAAACATCGCATCAAACCCCGGATGCAGTTGCGGAAAAATAAAGCCCATCTCGCCACTGCCACCGAGTACTACATGGTCATGGGCCGCGCAGGCTTCCATCAACGCCGTTGGGTTGGACTTGGTGCGAATCACGCAGCCATCGTGACGGCGGGCAATTTCTTCAATCGCACCTGATGACTGCACCGGCACCACTACCGCGCCTCTGGGGTTAGCCGTTAAAATCAGATGCGTCATCAACGCCGTCAGCATTTCACCGCGAATGGGTGTACCGACCTCATCGACTAGGACAAACTGCTCACCATTGCCTGACACCTGCACCCCAAAAGTTGCCTGCAACACCTGTACAACCTGACCTAGCTGAGCCAGCAGGGCTTCTCGTTCGATCAGAGAAGGAGCCGTGGCATTCAAGCTAGCATTGAGCACAACCGCATCACAGCCAAATTTGCCGAGCAGCTGTGGCAGCACCGCCCCTGAGACGGCATAGGCGTAGTCAATCACAATTTTTGACTTGCTGTTGCGAATCGATTCAATGTTGAGATGCTTTTCAAACGCCGTGATGTAGTGATCTAGCAGGTTGGCGGGATAGGTGACGGTGCCAATTTCGTGGATCTGCGATCGCCGCAAATCCTCCTTAAAGTAGGCCCCCTCAATCTTTTTCTCCTGCCCCTTAGAAATATTAATCCCCTTCACATCAAAAAATTCAATCAGAATATAATCTGAGCGCGTCGGATGCAAACGCACATGAATACCGCCAACCACACCCAGCGTCGGCAGCACATTTCTCGCCACCGGAATCGCCACATCATTGAAGTTTTGCACATTCACCCCCACTGACATCAGGCCCGCAATCAGCGATCGGGTCACCATTCTCGAAATGCTACGCTGATCGCGAGAAACCGTCACATGATCGCCTGATTTGAGCGTTGATCCATAAGCCGCCCCAAGCTTGACCGCAAATTCAGGCGTGATGTCAATATTGGCTAGCCCTGAGACCCCTCGTTGCCCAAACAAATTGCGCTGAGCCGTCTGCCCCCAAATTAAATTGATATTCAGGGTCGCGCCCGGTTCAATGAGCTTACTGGGCCAAACCTTTACACCTGGGCTAATTTGAGCCTCTTCCCCCACAGTCGAAAACGAGCCCACCACCGCCCCTTCCAGCACATACGCGCGGCGATCCACCCGGGTTCCTCTGGCGAGGATACAGGCCCACAGATGCGTATCGTCACCGAGCACCGCTCCATTCCAAATAATCGGGCGTTGGAGATTGGCATCGCTGCCAATCGTGACATTATCACCGACTACCGTACCCGGCTCTAACACCGCCCTTGGTCCAATCCGGCAGTTATCGCCAATCAAAACGGGCGGCTGCAATTTTGCACTGGCATGGATAACGGTATTTTTGCCCACCCACACCCCGCTGAGGGTCTCGGGGTAAGCGTGGTCAATTTTCACTTTGCCATGCAGCGCATCGTACTGGGCCTCGCGGTAAGCGTTGAGATGACCGACATCGCACCAGTAGCCCGTGGCCACGTAACCATACATCGGCACCGCTTCGGCTAGCAGCCGAGGAAACAGATCTTTTGAAAAATCTTGCGCCTGATTGAACGGCAGATAGTCCAGCACTTCGGGTTCAAGGATGTAAGTGCCGGTATTAACCGTATCTGAAAAAATTTCGCTAGCCGAAGGCTTTTCTAAAAAGCGGACAATGCGGTCTTCTTTGTCGGTGATCACCACGCCAAACTCCACTGGATTGGGGACGCGCTTGAGCAGGAGGGTCGCCTTTGAGGCTTTGGCCCGATGAAAGTTAATGGCGGCGTGCAAATCAAAATCGGTGATACTATCCCCACTAATCACCAAAAAAGTATCCTTGAGCAATTCGGCCACACTTTTGACACAGCCTGCGGTGCCGAGCGGCTGATCTTCTTCAACGGCGTACGTCATCTGCACACCAAACGCCTCACCATCTTGAAAATAGTCCCGCATCACATCGGGCTGATAAAACAAGGTCGCAATAATTTCGGTAATATGATGGCGCTTGAGCAAATTGATAATGTGCTCGGCAATCGGCCGATTGAGTACAGGCACCATCGGCTTGGGTAAGTCACAAGTTAATGGCCTTAGCCTTGTCCCTGAACCACCGGCCATAAGGACTGCACGCATAAAGGCTCTCCGAAAGGTTAATAGGGAATCTCTGCTCAGAGATATTTTGATAGCGATATTTCTATGCTCAAAGATATTTTAGGGCTATAAAAAACAAACTGTTGCGAACGGTTCTAAGAAACCGAACTTGTTACATTTCCAGACAAAAGCGTAGACTAAGCATCAGATGTAGACTGAGCATCAGATATAGTATCCAAATCGCTATAGTAATCATCAACACAATGCTGAGGAGACATTCATGAGTACGTTAGTCGGCGTTATTTTAATCGGTATTTACGGTGCTGGCGCTTGGAAGTTTTGGACAGGCTTTAATCGCACTGATTTTAGTTCTAGTAAGGCGTATCTCACGCTGATGTGGCCCGTCCTGTTGGTTGGCAATAAGTCCTATCGGCGCAATTTTACGAAGGCGATTAAAGGTTCTTAAACGAAGGTAATAAGGTAACTCTGATGGGACGAAAGACTGACCCGAATCCAGGCCGCGCCACTCAAGGGGCCTCATCATCAGCGTCTCAAGGTGCCTTAGGCGAGGTTTTAAAGTCCAAATCGGTGCCTTGGCTACCGATGATCAATGCCGCTGCTCAACGCTTTGATGCGGAGTACTCGGGCAAGGCGTTTGATTTGCCAGAAGAGATCGAAGCGATGCCGGTATTTCGCGACTGGGCGGCGGGCTCACTGAATTCTCGGATTGCCTCGCCGTTTTGGCAGATCGCTCAGCCGAAGAAAAATCAGCACTGTTTGGATTTGGGCTGCGGATTTAGTTTTTTGATCTATGAGTGGAAGCTTTGGCAGGCGCTGTTTCACGGTCAGGACGTGAGTGAGATTGCGGTTAAAACCCTGCATCAGCGCGGGCCTCAACTCGATTCCAAGCTCTTTAAAGAGGTTAGGTTAGGGCCTGCCCATCAGCTTGACTATGCGCCTAACAGCTTTGATTTGGTGTTTGCTACTGGCTTTAGCTGCTATTACCCAATGGACTATTGGCAGGCGGTGATGGAAGCGGTGCGACCTTTACTTAAGCCAGATGGCTTTTTTGTATTCGATGTCATTGATGCTGAGCGAGAGCTGGCTGAAAACTGGGCGATTTTAGAAACTTATTTGGGGGCGGAGGTCTTTCTAGAATCCTTGAGTGACTGGCGAAAGCTCATTAAAACCGTCGGCGCTACTATCGTCAAACAGCAAGAAGGCGAGCTATTCCACCTGTATAAAGTCCGCTGGCCTTCAGCGTAAAGCATGACTCAATCCTGTGACTCGACCCTCATGACTCAGCCCTCATGACTCAACCCTTATGACTCAACCCTCATGACTCAGCCTCAGGTGTGGCTCATCGGCGGCACGAGCGAAAGTGCTGAGCTAGCCCAAGGGCTGAGCGCTCAAAAGATTCCTTACCTAGTCACGGTGACAACCGCAGCGGCAGCGCGACTCTACCCGGCTTCTACTCGGCTTTGGGTTGGCAAATTGCTGCCGACAACACTACCCGTCTTCCTTGAGCAGCAGCAAATCTGCTGCATTTTAGATGCTTCTCACCCGTTTGCGAGTGAAATTTCGCGGTTGGCGATCGCCCAAACCCTCCCCTACCTCCGCTACGAACGCCCTTCTCTTCCATCCGATCTCCCCACGCCTCACGCCCCGGATTCCTCTTTCATCACCTACACAGATTCCATCACAGCCCTCGCCGCTAGCTCTCTAACCAGCCCTCTATTGCGTAACCAACGAGTGCTCTTTACACTCGGCTACCGACACCTCATACGGTTTTCACATCTGCGTCCAAACGCCAAACTATTTGCTAGAATCCTGCCTTCGGCTGAGGCGATCGCCTCAGCTCTAGCCGCAGGATTCGATGCGTCAGAGCTGATTGCTCTACGTCCACCTGTTTCTCTAGCCCTCGAAAAAGCCTTGTGGCAGCAGTGGAATATTTCAATCGTCGTCGCCAAAGCTTCAGGCCAGCCCAGCGGTGAAGCCATTAAACGGCAAGCTGCCCAGGCACTTGGCATCAAGCTGATTTTGATTCGGCGGCCCTTGATTGTCTATCCGCAATGCACCAGCACACCATCGGTTGCCCTAGCATTTTGTGCCAAAATGCTCAGTTTGTATTAACCTGTCTAACTCGCCCCTGATCAAGGGGACTGTCAGCGCCTTGATCTTGTTTTAGTGCCTTGACTCTGCGCTTATAAGTGCTATCGTGAGGTCTAATTTTGGCACTTGACTGCTTTAATTGGGCTCACTGAAGCCCAACGACTACTGGCCTTTCCAGCGAATCTTGCCCGAGCCCTGCTGACTACTGCCCCAAAAGCCCCCATGCAATCTTCTAGGCCAACCCCACCTACTAATCCTTTTCCCGAGGGCAGCAGTCGCTCTACCGCTAGCGGTGCGGGTGAACCGGTGCTACCCACTAATTTGGGACTGCCGAGTCCCGGCCTGCCTAACAGCACCTACGCCCTTAGAGAGCTAGTTGCTCGGCTCCAGCGAGAACAGGCCAAAATTCAAGACTTGCTGGGCTCACTCGGCTTCGCGCTACGCAGCTTAAATAACCTCAGTCAGTTTTTAGAGCTGATCCCGATGATTGCGAGCCGAGTGACCGATGCCTCCGGCGGCGCGCTGGTGATGTTTCAGCCAGATGGGCAATTGCGGTTAGAGCAGCTTCACTGCGCGGATGATGATGATAGCCAAACTGTGCGGCTAGCACTGGAGATGGCAACGCGTCAAATTACGGCCACCCTGGCGGCTTCGAGTGTAATCGTCGATGAAGCCACCGCCAACCAAATCAGTCATGCCACCATGCTGTCGCTAGATCGCCAAGCAGGCCGTTATTTGGGCGCAAACTGCCAGATTTTTGGCACCGCAATTATCGTTCAGAATGTAGAGCGCGGTCGGCTCTATGTCTTTAGCCATGAAGGCGACTACACCTGGAGTGAAACCCGCCAAAAGCTGGTGCGCCTAGTGGCGGATCAAACCGCTGTGGCGATTGAAAACAATCAGCTCACCCATGAAGTTCGCCAAAAAGAACGCCTAGATCGAGAGCTAGAGCTAGGCGCTGAAATTCAAGCTCAGCTCTTGCCCAGACAGTGCCCTACCATCGAAGGGGTAGATTTGGCCGCTCGCTGTCAAGCCGCCAACAAAGTCGGCGGTGACTACTATGACTTTATCCCTACCACCTACGAGCAGCTCAGACAGCCCGAAGCGCTGGCCTCTCAAGAAAAACCCTGGAACTTTGCAATTGGCGATGTCATGGGCAAAGGCGTTCCGGCTGGGCTGATGATGACGCTATTGCGTGGAATGCTGCGGGCTGAAGTCCTCAACAGCCATTCGCCGGGGCATTTGCTTCAGCATCTAAATTGGGTGATGCACACCGATTTAGAAAGCTCAAATCGATTTGTGACGCTGTTTTGCGCCCAATACAATCCGCGTACGCAAATGCTGAGCTATGGCAACGCGGCCCACAATCCGCCGCTGCTGTGGCAGGCAGAAACCAGTCAGGTGGTGCGCTTAGATGCCGATGGCATGTTGCTAGGTCTAGATATGGATACGCACTACCAAGAAAATCAGATTCAGCTACAGCCGGGAGATACGGTGATTTACTACACCGACGGCTTTACTGAAGCCTCTAATCGCAATGGTCAGCGCTTCAATGAAGATAATTTGATTGAGTCGTTTTCTTGGGCCTGTCGTAATTTGTCAAGCTCTGATGAGATTTTGGACTACTTGTTTAAGACACTTCAACGCTTCGTTGGCACTGATCAAGATGCTGAAGACGATACGACGCTAGTGATTATGCGAATTACACAGCCTGCTGAATTTCGGCAGCTTTCGACGCATAATCTGCGCTGAGGGTGGCGCTTTGCCTGTTAGCTTTTGATCGAACCGTGGGTACGTTTGGAACTGTTGATTAAGCTAACAACTATCGATGAAATGTCATGGAATATTTTGAATTTTACACGGCTCCGTTTGAGATGACAGCGACTTCAACGACGCCGATTATAGGCCAGCACTTTGATCAAGATTTAATCGGCAGCACCGGTAAAACCCTGCATCAATTTTATGCTTCAGGGCAGCTGTGGGCGCTGCTAATTGGCATTGTGCTGGGCTATGCGCTTAAATCGATGTTTTCTTATGGCTAGAAGAATAGTTAGCTGATAAATCGCTGATAAATCGTTGATAAATCAAAGTGAGATCGGCGATCGCGCTCACCGCACAAACTGCTACTGTATGGTGGGCTCACTGAGTTTGAGCCTGCTTAACCGAGCCGCATCAGCAGGAGCGAAGACAAATACAGTGGGCAATCAATCTGTTAATTTGGCCGATAATCAGCCGCCTCAGACCCCTCAAAACCCTCAGACCTGGAGCCAAAGGTTTGAGTCGGCCTTACATCCAGCGATCGCTC
>JBGTNW010000284.1:0-12434 GCA_041742865.1 Phormidesmis sp. | reverse complement strand
GACATTCGCATTCGTAGAACTGGCCTAGATCTCAATCCGGGCTGGCTGCCCTGGTTTGGTAAAGTCGTACAGTTTCACTACGAAGCATCGCCAACGCCATTCGGAGGTGCGCAATGAAACCCCGCTTGCAAACCTACGCGCTCGCTGCGATCGCTGCCAACCTCCCTTCTAGCACCCCCAACATTCCTGAACTCGATTTCCTGCGATCGCACCTCACAACCGTCACGACTCAATCGCCTACCGAACCCCCCACCTGGACAAAATCCCTCGCCCACTACCTACGCCAGCCCAACCCTGCCGATGTTCCCCTCTTCCGCCTAGCCCATGAGCTAAAAATCACCATTCTCGAACTCATGGCCATCGTCCTCGCCGCCGCCGTTGAAGAAGATGCCCGCGTGGGCTTTGCCCTTGCCCGCGTCCAAGCCCCCCTCAATCAGCCTCGCCCCACCCTCAGCCTAATTGCGACTACACTCGCCGCCACGACTCAAGATCCTTCTCCCATTGCCGTCATTGTCAACGGTAACGCCATCGCCAGCGGCCTGCTCACCCTCACCAATACCACCGCCCCTTTACCGGAACAAACCCTCAGCCTCCCCCTTCACATTTACTTTGGCCTCAGCCAACGCGACTATGCGCTAGCAACAACTACTATCGGCTTAGGCACTATTCCTCCTATTCCGCTACCCGAAAGTTATTTAGCCCAGGCGCAACAATATGCTCAAAGTCTTCAGCGCAACCCTCAAAGAGTGCTGGTCATTCGCACTGCGGCCTTGGCCGAAAGCCGCAGCCTCGCCACTGAAATTGCTACCTACTTAAATCAGCGTCCGGTTTTTCTCGAAGGCTCGCCGCCAGTCGGATTAGCCCCTTGGCTCAGACTCAGGCAGTTGTTGCCCGTCTTCTGCTGCGATCTTGCTCCGAGTGATCGCCACCGTCTGCCGCCCATTCCTCACTACAGCGGCCCCATGCTCGCCATCTGCCCCAGCGAAGGCAGCCTAGAAGCCAAAGATCGAGACTTACTCAACTGGAGCTTAACAGTCCCGAGCCCCCAAGAGCGCCAAATTCTCTGGGAGAAGCTGTTACCGGCTAATAAAAACGTCGATGACAAAACGGGTGAAACCAGCCCCGATCTCGCTAAAACCTTGGCTTATCATCACCGGCATAGCTGCGATCGCATTGCCCAACTCAGCCGCCTTGCCCAAGATCACAGCGCCCTTCACCAGCGCGCTACCCCCACCGCCGAAGATATTCGCGCCGCCGCTTGGAGTGGCGAAGGCATTGGCTTAGACGCACTCGCCACCCCGCTGAGCCAGACCATTGCCGACGAAGCCCTCGTTTTGCCCCCCGCGCTCAAGCAGTCGCTGACCGATCTGCTGCACCGTTGTCAGGTTCGCGACACTCTCACCACTGGCTTAGGCACCTCAGCCGTCACCCGCTACTATCCGGGTGTCAAAGTGCTCTTTGTCGGCCCCTCCGGCACCGGCAAAACCCTCGCCGCCGGATGGCTAGCCACTCAGCTTCACATCCCGCTCTACCGCGTCGATCTCTCGGTCATGATCAGCAAATACATTGGTGAAACTGAAAAAAATCTCTCCCAGCTATTGGCCAAAGCCGAACAGGTAGAAGTAATTTTACTGTTTGATGAAGCTGATTCTCTCTTTGGCAAACGCACAGACGTTCAACAGGCCAACGACCGCTTCGCCAATACTCAAACCAACTATCTATTGCAGCGTATCGAGACCTTTGATGGCATTACCCTACTCACCAGCAACAGCCGTCAGCGGCTCGATTCTGCCTTTTCACGCCGCCTCGATATGATTATCGAATTCACGCTCCCCCGCCCCCAAGAGCGCCGCGCCCTCTGGCGATCGCACTTAGGCGATCATCACGCCCTCACCCCTGCCGATCTCAACCAGCTGGCCGCCACCGTCGATCTATCCGGCGGTCATATTCGCAACGCCGTTCTAGCCGCTGCGGTGATAGCGCAGCAAGCCCATAGAACCATCCGATTCCAAGACATCATCCAAGGCATTGGCGCTGAGTACTACAAACTGGGCAAACAACCGCCCGCCCTTCACCGTTCTGCCGAATAAGCGATCAGATAAGCTGCTACTGGAATACCGCTGATGCAATCCACTCAGAGCCTAAAAACCAGTCCGGCCAAAAAATCACCCTCTGCGGCGGTGACAAAAACAGCGGTGACAAAATCTGTTGCCGCCCCCACTGAAACGAATGACTACTCTAGCGGCCTACCGCTATTTTTAGACTATGAAAAAGCAGCCGACCAAGTAGCTGAAGCCGCCCTTCACAGCAGCGCGGATCGCCCGCCTCACCAGCCTAAAAATAGCCCTGCAAAGCACACGTCTCCTTTGGCCGTTCAGCCCACCAGTACTGGTCAGCCCCTGCCCAAACCCGTGCGATCGCGCTTAGAACCGCTCTTAAACACCGATCTCTCTCAGGTAAGAGTACATGGAGAGCCGCACGATCGCCGCACCACCCACCGCCTCAACGCCAAAGCCTTTACCCATCAAAACCACATTTGGCTCGGCCAGCAGCAAAGCGCCAACGACATCGGCCTCATGGCCCACGAAGCCACCCACACATTACAACAACAAAGCGAATCGCCTACTCCACCCATTCAGCGCGCTCCCCTCACCTGTGAAGCACCGATCACTGAAGAAGATCTAGCCCAGTGTTTGCCACCCGACATTAGTCTAGCCGACGTGGCCCAGAGCGGTATTTTCTCCGAAGACAGCATTTTCTCCGAAGCGGGCATTTTCAACAACAGTCCTCTCTTCAACCCTGAACCAGAAGAATTCGTCGGCCCAATGCTGCCGCCGACCGAGCGCGGCCTCGAACCTAGCCCTGCCTTGGCCAGCTTTCCCCAGCCAGCAGATACGCTTAGCGAAGTGGTAATGTCCGAAGCCTTACCTGAAGCGTCACCTTTAGAAACAGCAACTTCTACGACGACTTCTACGACGACTTTCGTCGATACCAATACAGAAACAGCCTCTTTCTCAAGCGCAGTCGAACCAGAACTTAATCAATCTATTGCAGAATCTGAAACAACATTCACAAGCGAAGATCCCTCACTTCAGTCTTCTTCAGAAAGTGTTGCACAAAGTTCTGAATCTCCTGAATCTCCTGAATCTTCCGAGCTGACTGAATCTACCGATGAAACCCTCAGCAGTGAAGCCGAAACTGGCCTCGAAAGCAGCCCGGCCACCTCAGCCAGCGGAGCGCCAGATCTCACCTTGCCAGATCTCGACTCACTCGCCACTAACGATCTCTCCTTGATCGATACCGAACTTGCTGAACATCAACGCTGGCAAGGAGCTGCTGCCACCGTCGGCGAGGCGATGTCACTAGATCGGGCCCTCTTTGCGCTCGATAGCATCGGCACTGGAATGGGCCAAGGTGGAGCCTCTGGTCTGGGCATGAGCGTCAGCTTAGGATTGTTTCAACGCGGTCTACAAAGCCAGCGGCTCGCTACCGCCCTTGGCTCTAGAGTGGGTACCCGTATCACCACCGATTTAGCCCAAGTCGCTGCCGCCCGCACCACCGCAAGGCTGGGCACTCGCCTCGGCACCCGAGTTGCCGCTCAATCCGCTAAGTTCACGCCCTTACCGGCCATCGGTGCAATCATTGGCGGCGCACTATCTGCTTACAGTCTGTACAGCAAATGGGAAAACAAAGAAGCCATCCTACAAACCATTAGCAACTTTGGCGAAGGCACCTCTACTTACGAGGTATTGGCCAATAGCATTGCCTCCGTCTCGGAAGTGATTGATATTGTCACTAATATCATGAATGTGGTCGCCGGGATTATGGGCGTAATTACCGCTGCTATGTGGGTCGCGGCTGTGCTTTCGGCGGGCGCTTTATCGCCGCTAGCAGGCACTTTAACCGCCCTCTCTTTAGCCATCGGCATCGCCACTACCGCCGTTGACATTATCAATGCAGCTATTCTTCAGCCTTGCGTCACCCTTTTTAGAGCCCTGCATACCTTCACGCAAGACGCCGACCCCCGAGAAGTTGTGGCGTCTGGCCAAGCTCTCTCTCAGGCTGCTCAGGCAAACGGCGCAGCCGTCGGCGGATTCGCTGGCAGCAGAGCTTCTCAAATCGGCGGGGCTAGGCCCAGCCAAGATCCACCTGCTAGCACTCAACGCGCCGATGACATCCCTACCCCTGCCCTGACAACCACAGGCCCGCGCGTCGGTTTTGAAGTGCCTGCCGATGCGATCGCCACTAGAACCCCAGCAATACCTGACTCTGCAACAGCGACTCCAGCAACTCCAACGTCAGCCATACCGGATTCTGCGTCTCTAGCAACTCCAGCAACTTCAACAACTTCAGCGGCTCCAACAACTCCAGCGGCTCCAACGTCAGCAATACCTGATTCTGGGTCCCTAACATCAACGCCACCTTCAGCTAGCACAACCGGCGCACCACCCACAGCATCTACAACACCTGGATTGCGATCGCTCACCGAACCACTTCGATTAGAGGCATGGAAAGAGTCTTCACCGGTGCCTCAAGGGGTAGAACCCGGAGCCGTCGGCCATTACGATCCGAGAACTTCTAGGGCCGATTACCAGCCTCATCCCTTTGCCTTAGAAAGCAATCCACCAGGGGCAGCAGGCGCTTCTCAACGCGGCGGCAAAATGCCCCCTGGCGTTCGTCAGGAGGCAGGCGTGTATGCAGAGCACCAAACCCCGGCTTCAGTCGCGCATGAAGTGCTTCCAGGGCACGAATACCATGGGCCGCAGGGGCAAAGAAGAGGCGGTCACGATACCCGTGAAGCTCTAACGGTCAGCTTGCCAGACAGTGTGAAACCGATCAAAGATCGGATGGATGCCGATCTGCTCACCGAAGTCCGGGCTCGACAGGCCAGTGGTGAGGCAGTGCCGGTAGTAGAAGTCGTTGTTCGAGGCGCTGAGCATTCGCAAGCCGCGATCGCCCAAGCTGGTGCCGACGTTCCTGGCTATCAGGTCAGCAAAACATTCCTCGGTGAAATGGATCAATTTCACACATCCCGCCACGGGTATGAAGAAGTCCCCATCGGGCAACCCTTACCGGCCGGACATCCGCTACGAAATATCAGCGATGCTGAACTAGGTGCCTTTGTTGACCAAACTTTTGATCCCTTTATTGCCCGCCCACAACCAAGCGGACAGCTATCACTACCGGGATTTGAGCCCGCTCCAGCTGCCGCCCCAGCCGTGACAACGCCACGAGCAGAACCCAGCGGACAATTGCTGCTACCCGGATTTGAACCCACGTCTCCTAGACCCGTTACCCCCGATTTGCCTGCGGCTCCTACTAGCGATGCTCAGCTATCGCTGCCTTTTGGCCCCCAGCAGCTATCGCTACCTTTCGATGCCCCCACGCCAGCAACTTCTCGCTTAGGTCGAGCGGGCGATCGCCTCCTCGATTTTGCATCTAGTGATCTCGCCCAAACCGCCAATGCCGCCAGAGGCGTAGCCACCCTTGGCCTACAAGCAGATGCAAACCCCAGCGCCGCGCCGCCTAGCACTGCTCAGATGGTCGGCCAAACCTTTCTACCTATGGTCTTTGGCCCCTCTGGCCCCGGCCCTAGCCCAGCCCAACAAGACGCTGCCCATCGCGCCCAGTTTACCGCCGACTTTCAGCCGATAGCGGGCGTCGAACGAGTCAATCCAGCCTACACCCCGCCCCCGGCTACCCCCGCTCAAATCGAGGCCATTCGCGGCCACATTCAAGAACTGCAAGCCGCCAGAGCCCAAGCCGCCCAAGCCGAAAGCCAAATGATCCAGCAAGAAGCTCTCCATACGGCTAATCAAGCACCGCTGGCCGAAAGCGTCGAAACGGCCAGCGCCGGGGTACAGGCCGGAGAACAACAGCAAACCGAAATCAGCACGACCGAAGCAGCCAACACGCAGCAACAATCGCGTCAGCAAGAAGCCCAAGGTCTGATTGAAGACTACCCTAACCAAGCCCCCGCCATTGATGGCCTCAGAACGCCGATACGAGCCTTCATGGGTCTGGCTCACTTAGGCTCTTATCTGCCCTCAAGCGCAGGCGAAGCCATGGCAGACATGCACCAGGACAGTCAGGATATTTTGAACGCCTTTGATCAAATGGATCAATCTATGTCACAGCAGGCCGAAACCCAACCCGTTCAACAAGCGTCTCTGCAAGCCGATGCCGACAGCCTCAGCACCGCCACAGACACCGCCAGCACCACCCAAGTCTGCCTTGAAACCGCTAGAGAAGACGCCCAAACCATTCAAGCAGACAACGATCTGACCCTTCAAGCCGCCGCTGAGCATCGCAGTGACGCGGCGGCATCGGGCGATCGCCTAGACAGTGACATCGCGGAACAAGAAACCACCGCCGCCACCCTCGCCGAACAGCTGCGACAATGGGCTTTAGAGCATCAGCAAGCCAGGGGCCACGCCCTAGCGGCGACCCAATCTAGAATTCTCGCCGCTAGCTTACCCGTCACTGGCGTCACCGAGCTTTAAGCCCGCTTTAAGCCCGCTTTAAAAAATGTGCCCCTGAACTGCCCCAGCCGATGGAAAATCTCAGCGCCCTCCCGCAGCAAATCGCCGCCGCCAAAGCCCAGCAAGACTGGCCATTGCTAGCAGATCGGCTGGTTTTTTATGCCAGCGAACTCACCCAAGCCGGACAATTCACCGCCGCCGCTCAAGCGCTAGACGAAGCCACTCAACTTCATCACCGCCTTCAGAAAACCAGCGAAGCAGCTCGCTGTAGTCACTCAGCCGCCACCCTTTACCGCCTCTCGCAAGATTTACCAACCGCGCGGCAAAGAGCCACCGCCAGCGCCCAAATGGCCCCAGCGAATACGCCCATTGCCGTCTCAGCGGCGGCGGAACTCGGTGAAATTGCGTTTGCCCAGCAGCAGTTCAACTCAGCCGCCAACCACTACGAGCAAGCGCTGATCCACGGCAAACAGGCGGAACTCAACCCTGACATGCAGGCCGAACTGTATCGAAAACAGGCTAGGGCTTGGCTCAGATGCGATCGCCTCGATCAAGCTTTCACCTCGCTCACCCAAGCGCTAGACCTGACGCAGCCTGACTATCCGAACCTCGCTATCCGCATTCAAATCGAGCAGGCCACCCTCTTCCAGCAAACCAACCGCTTTGATGAAGCCGCTCCCATCATTCAGGCCGCTCTCACGCAAGCGCAAGCGCAAGCCCAGCCCGACTACCTTGCCCTCGCCGACATCGCCCTAATGCAGACCAGCGAACAAGTAGTGCGTAAGCAGTGGGCCCAGGCTCGTAGCTTCGCAATTTCTGCCAGAGAACTTGCGCTTCAAGGCAATGCCGCTGTGCAGTACGTCAGCGCTGCGATAGCCCTTGCCGAAATTGCCCATCAGCAATCCGATTACCTCAGCGCTTACGAAGCGTTAGTTACGGGCTGGGTGACCCTCGCTGATCTGATGGGGGATGAGGTCGCCCAAGTCTCATTTAAGCCCAAGCTGCTGGAAATGCGCGATCGCTGGGGCCTACAAACCTTTGCTCAAACCAAGGCTGAATACGAGACAAACCGCCGATCACCGCCGACCTCGTCGTAGACTGCTTCATATTTTGATCAGTAGCTCAACATCAATCTTGACATCAATTCAAATTTCGTTAATAAACCGGATAACCGGGCAACAGTTTGATTTACTGGATGAAAGAACTACTAGGAGGTCGGAAATTGGCTCATAATCGGCAACCTACGCTCACAACCTTGATTTCTGCCCAAACGGCTCAGCCCGTAGCGATCGCCAAAACAGCCGTCAGCTCGGTCAAACCCCTCACTTCACAATCTATTTCAGCACTCAACGATTCCTCACTGAATTTAGCGATAGATCGTCCTGCAACCATAGACTGTGAAACCCTGTTGGCATTACTCACCACCCGAGAGCTAGAAGTTGTTTGCCTAATCGCCTTTGGCCTTTCTAATAAGCAAATTGCCAGCCGCCTCAGCATTAGCGCTTGGACAGTATCTGCTCATTTGCGACGCATTTTTGCCAAGCTCCACGTTGATACGCGTGCTGCTGTCGTCTATCAGTGCGCTACTTTGATTAAAACCCTTGCGGCACAGTCTATACCCGCCGCCGCGCAAATGTCGTAGCATCCAGCCTGTATAAACGCAACACCTCACCGCCAAAGCAACGGGTTGTCCAGCCATCGTCGCTCATTCCCAGGCGATTCATCAGCGCGATCGCTCGTTTATTCCTCGGCTTACAAATCGCTATTAGCAGCGGCAATTTCAGCACCTCAAAAGCATATTGCGCTAAACCAACCGCCGCCTCACTCGCATAGCCATAGCCCCAACTGGCCGGACGAAAATGCCAGCTCATTTCTACATAATCGGTTCTGAGCCCTTCTGAATAGGTGCTTTGCGCTTCCAAATCGGCTGAATTAACCGCAGCGGTCACTGACTCAACTTTCTTGGCTTGAATATCCGGCCAAGGCATTAGCGCCACTTGACCAATGACTCGGCCAATGTCCTTTTGCTCGACGGCCCAGCTACCGGTGCACTGGTCAGCCCCACTGGCAGGGGCGCTAGGAATGCGATCGCGCTGCGTCCGATTTAAATACTGCTGCAACCGCCCCTGCACCTGACGGATAGAACTCGCTTGACCTTCACCTTCTAGCCAGTCCATCACCCGCAGATCACCGTAAATATCCATCGCATCTCTAGCATCTTGCGTAGGCTGCCAGGGGCGAATGGTCAGCCGCTGAGTCTCAAGCTGCATAGCGTAAAGGCGCTAAAGTGTCAGAATATGCCGTTTTATAGGTCATGTTCATATCCGTTCATACCTTAGAGGGCTCACTTATGCCAGAGTCTTGATAGAATCACTAAGGCACATCGGCGCAATTGGCCCGTTGCCCATAGATCCTATAGGAAATTACCCATGGCGCTTTCAAAAGGCATAACCGCCCCCAATTTTACGGCTAAAGATGACGGCGGCAACACTGTATCTCTGGCAGATTTTGAAGGAAAAACCGTTGTTATTTATTTTTACCCTAAGGATGATACGCCGGGTTGTACTAAGCAAGCTTGCAGCTTCCGCGACTCTTACAGCGAATATGAAGATAAAGATATTGTTGTTTTAGGCGTGAGTATGGACAATGCTACGTCTCACCAAGCTTTTAAAGACAAATTTAGCTTGCCTTTTCCATTGATTGTCGATACTGACGGCACCCTCGCCCAAGCCTATGAGGTAGAAGGTGGCGGCTATGCCAAGCGAGTCACGTTTGTAATCGATAGCAAAGGCGTGATTAAAAAGGTATACGAGAGCATCAATACAGAAACTCACGCAACTGACATTCTGTCAGATTTAGGTCTGTAATTTTAGTGCCATCAGCGAAGGTATCCAAATAATATGACACAAACGGTGTTAGTCATTGGCGGCGGCGGGCGAATTGGTCGTAGCGTAGCTGCTGATGTGCTAACCCATACAGCGGCTGACGTTGTGGTGACCGGTCGTCAGCCGCTCAGCGATCTGCTGAAGGCGGACTCTTTGCCCGAGCAAAATCCCCGACAAAGATATCAAGTGCTGGAGCTGAGCGATCAGGCGGCAGTAGAAGGCGCGATCGCCCAACACGATTTGATCATCCATTGCGCTGGCCCCTTTCGCCATCGCGATCATCACGTTTTGCTGAGCTGCATTGCCCAAGGCAAGCCCTATTTAGACGTAGCCGACAGCCCCAACTACGTCAATAAAGCCCTGACTTACCGGCAGGCCGCACAGGCAGCAGGGGTTACAGCAGTCATTAGCACAGGCATTTTTCCCGGCATATCCGGCAGCATGGTACGCCAAGGCATTGAGCAGCTAGACAAAGCGGATGCGGCGCATCTGAGCTATCTGGTCGCAGGCTCCGGCGGCGCGGGCGTTACCGTCATGCGCACCACCTTTATTGAGCTGCAAACGCCTTTCATGTCAAAGCTTCAAGGCCGCTGGCAAGCCGTTGATCCCTACAGCCAACGAGAAGTTTTAAACTTTCCTCGCTATGGCAAAGGCGGCGTGTATTGGTTCAACACCGTAGAGGCGCTCACAATAGCCGATACCTTCCCCGAACTCAAAACAATTGTGACCAAATTTGGCTCCGTGCCCGACTACTACAACCGGCTGACGTGGCTCATGGCGCGACTACCCAAAGCCGCCCTCAAAAATCCAACGGTCATTGAAAAACTCTCGCACATCAGCTACCGCATGACCCAACTCACCGATCCGCGCACGGGTGTAGGCATTGCCATGCGCGTGCAAATTAAAGGTGAAAAAGCAGGTCAAAAAACAACTTATTTAGCCACCTTAGATCACGAAAATACAGCTTTTTGTGCAGGCTGTGGGACGGGCGCAATCGCTCAACTCATCCTCTCAAATCAGCTCACCAAACCCGGCGTTTGGCCCGTCGAGCAAGCCCTTTCTACGCCTCTTTTTGAAGCCACTCTAGCCCAGCGAAACCTCGCCATCCATCGCGTTCAGTAAACCTTTTTATGAAATCTCTTCAGAAATTTCTCTTGGCTGGCTTTCTAGAAAAATAGCGATCGCCCCACCCAGCGTAATCAGCACCATTCCTGCTACCGAAATACTGTTGGGAATTTCTTGAAAGAACAGCCAGCCAATAATGGCTGAAAAAATCACGCTGCTGTATTGAAAAACGCCAATTTGATGCGGTTCAGCGTAGCGGTAGGCTTGGACGAGCAGCAGTTGAAAGCTCAAAAATGAGGCAGCCGCCGCCACTGTAAGCATGAGCGTATGAGCCTCTAGCGGCTGCCATTGCCAGAGGGCAATCGGGGCCATGAGTACGGCGCCAATGAGCAGATAGTAGAGCGTTTGGCTCAACGGTGATTGGGTTCGGTTGAGCGATCGCACCGTCAAAAACTCGATTGCTGCCGAGAGTCCTGCGCCTAGACCAATTAAATTTGCCGGATTACGCAATAGCTCGGCGTTGGGCTGCACCACGAGCAGTAAGCCTATAAAACCCAGAGCAATAGCTCCCCACAGCCGCCCCGAAATTTGCTTACCCAACGCCACGACGCCAATCACCGGAATCAAAATCGGCGTTGTATTCAGCAGCACATTCGCACTCACCAAGCTGCCTAGCCCTGCCGCCCAAATAAACAAATAAAAGCCGCACAGCCCAAACACCGCCCGCAATAGGAAATAAGGCAGCACGTCAGCTTTAAACCCGGCGCGCAAGTCTTGGCCTCGGCGCACTGCTTCAATCGGCAAGAGCACCCCCAAAGCCAGCAGAATCAGCAGCCACAAAAACTGACCCGGCCCCATACTCGATTGCGCCACTTTACCCAAAGCCGCCTGAATCGTATTCGCCAAAAATCCGACCGTCAGCAGCGCCGCACCCAAAAATAAAGACGGACTCGGCGTTTTAGGATCTTGCTCTATAGCAGTTCCGGCAGCATCGGCAGTTTCGGCGGCAGATGGCAGCGACGTAGCGGGATCTGAAGTCATAACCAATAAATCGGTAAAAAATAGAGCGTGAAATAATGAGCGGTCGTTGATATGGTAAAGCCATAAACCGCAGATATCCCACTCAAAGCGTATGACCGCCTTGACCTATGCGATCGCTGACATCAACTCGCTTAACCAAGCGCAGTTTGTAGCATTGCTCGGCCCGATTTTTGAAGAAACGCCCGCGATCGCTCACCAAACCTGGACTCATCGCCCCTTCACTAACCGCTCAGAACTTCATCAAACGATGGTCGCCATTGTCGAAGCGATGCCGCCTGCCGCACAGCTTGCGCTCATTCAAGCTCACCCCGAACTCGCCACCCGTACAAAAATGGCCGCCCATTCAGTTCAAGAGCAAACTAGCACTGGTCTCAATCAGCTAGAACCCCTTGAACATGAGCGGTTTCAGGTGCTCAACAAAGCCTATCGAGAAAAATTTGGCTTTCCGTTTGTAATGGCCGTTAAAGGGCAGGACAAAGCCCGCATCTTAGCGGTTTTTGAGGAGCGGTTAGGCAATGAGCGGGACAATGAGATAGGGCGATCACTGCAAGAAATCAGCAAAATCGCCGACTTTCGCTTGAAAGCCCTAATCCCTGCTGAATAAGTTCAAAGCTGAGCACAGACAATGCCCATAAGGTATCTGACTTAACACCTCAGCCTCGCATTTTCTCCTAGTCTTTATTCGGTGCTTTCACCTAGCGGTATAGTTACAGGGCCATTACTACATAAGGACGATATATGACTCCCCCCTCTGCCACCCTCATCTACACCTTCACCGATGAAGCGCCCGCTTTAGCAACCTATTCATTGCTTCCTATCCTCGAAGCGTTTACCGCCCCCGCCAATATCACCTTAGAACTCAGCGACATCTCTCTGGCCGGTCGCATTATCGCCAACTTTCCAGAAAATCTCACTGCCGAGCAACAAAAGCCGGACGCGCTCACCCAACTAGGAGAACTCG
>JBGTNW010000283.1:0-3532 GCA_041742865.1 Phormidesmis sp. | reverse complement strand
CTGAAGGTGGCGATCGCCCGCCAAAACTTTACGTAATCCGCCATAGCCCCTAGCGCCTATTCCCTATTGCTGAAACTTCTGCTAGCGTTTTAATTTGCATCGCACTCAACTCCTCAGCACCCATCACCATTCAGGCAAATCTATGGCGGCACTTAAAGGACGAAGCCTTCTGAGCTTAGCGGATCTCACTACCGATGAGATGCTTCATTTACTCGATACTGCTGCTCGTATCAAGTCGGGAGAGATCAATCCTCAATGCCCTCAAAAAATCCTGGGCCTCGTCTTTAAAAAAGCGTCAACCCGCACCCGCGTGAGCTTTACCGCAGCCATGTATAGGCTAGGCGGTCAAGTGATTGATCTCAATGCCAACCTCACCCAAATTGGCCGAGGCGAACCCACTGCCGACACCGCCCGCGTACTGGATCGCTATCTAGACGTGTTGGCCATTCGCACTTATGCCCAAAGCGAAGTTGAGGACTTTGCCCATCATGGCAATATTCCCGTCATCAATGCGCTTACCGACTTAGAGCATCCCTGCCAGATCTTGGCCGATTTGCTCACCGTTCAAGCGGAATTCGGCACTTGCGAAGGGTTGACTATGACCTATTTAGGCGATGGCAATAATGTCGCGCATTCCCTCATTTTAGGCTGTGCCCTCATCGGGATGAATGTCCGCATCGCCACGCCCGAAGGCTACGAACCCGATAGCGACATCGTTAAAAAAGCCGAAGCGCTTGCCCAAGGGCGCAGCGACGTGATCATCACTCACGATGCAAAAGCTGCCGCCCTTGGGGCCCATACCCTCTATACCGATGTTTGGGCCAGCATGGGCCAAGAAGATTTGGCTGAAAAGCGGATCCCTATTTTTGAACCCTATCAAATCAATGCCGCGACCTTGGCACTTGCGGATCCCCAAGCAATTGTGCTGCACTGTCTACCGGCTCATCGGGGTGAAGAAATTACTGCTGAGGTAATGGAGGGCGAACAATCTCGAATTTGGGACGAGGTAGAAAACCGAATGCACGCTCAGCAGGCGCTGTTAGCAGCAGTTTTGGGCGCAGTTTAACAGTTTTCTATCGAGGCTAAGTTTCTATCTACGGCCAAAGCTCGGCTTCAGTCTTTGGCCGTAAATCTTGATCTAGGTCTTCGGCTGCGCAGTTTTAGCAAATTGCATGGCGATTAAGCACAGCAATACGACGCCTAGCAGTCCGGCAAGTGGGTTGCTGTCGATACCCGTAACCCATTCCGGCACCCGCCCAGTGTACTCACTGAGCCCACCGACATTGACAATGTAATAGCCCCAAATCAAGCCTGCATGGAGGCCAATCGGGTAGCCGAGGCGGGTGGGATTGTGGCCTCTAGTAGAGCCGGTCGGCGATCGCCTCGCCCAAACCAGCGCTATCCCCAAAACCAGCAGCCCAAAAAACTGCGGAAACGTGCGCACAATCTCAGCCCACGGCTTAATAAAGTGAGTGAGGGCAAAAAATAGGGCGCACATTGCCAGTGCAGCCGTTGAGCTATAGTTTTTTTCAAGTTCTGCCAGCAGCCAGCCGCGAAATAGCATTTCTTCGGCAAAGCTAACCGCTAGAGCCATTAAGAAGCCTTCTAAAATAAACTGAGCTAGCTGCGAATTAGGCGCTGTCGGCGTAGCCCAGCCCAACAGCGTTTCTAAGCCGAACAGCGCAAATACTCCTAGCACCCCAATCACTAGCGCTAGCGCTAAGTCACGCGCCGTTTGCAGTTGAAATATCAGCCCGCAGCGCTGGAAGGGATGGGGCCAACGATGAATGCGATCGCCCCACCGGGGCAATCCCCACAGAAACCCTGCGTACAAAATCACGAGCGCTAAAATTTCAGTGAGCCCAGAGCGGTTGAATACGTCGCCTAGCCAGTAGAGTACGGCAAAAAAGGGCAGCCAAGCGGCCAGCAGAAAACCCAGAAACACCCCTATTCTTTGCCAAGCGCCCTGAGCCCTAATCCAGACTTCTAATCGTTTTCCGGGTCGTTTTTCGGGTCGTTCTTTATCCAATGAGCTCACAGCAAATTGCTCTATTAATCGTCCGGCTCAATAGTACTTGTTAGACCTTTGCTACAGAGCGTTTGGCAGTAAAACTCAGCATGTTCTAGCTCGCAAACAATCACCAGCCCTTTACCTGAATTATGCGCCTGCATCATAATGTCAATCGCTTGCGGCGCGGTCAGTGCAGGCACTGTCTGCACCAAGCATTCAACCACGTATTCCATGCCGTTAAAGTCGTCATTGTGCAGCAGCACTCGGTATCTGGGCGCTATTTGGCGATCCGCAGAAAGAATAGTTTTTTCAATGGTTCCAACAGAGGTCGGCATAATAATTTAGTTGCTCCTTGCACGATAGTTCTTGCACGATAGCGGGTGGGCCTGAGCGAATGGCCCGAGCGAACGATTCCTGATCCAGATCGCAGCCAAGCATCTCAAGAGCAGCCACACATCCCAAAATTTTATCGTCAGAACTTGTTTCTAGCTCACTGCTTTAGTACCTGTTTGACCTGATAACAAAATATCTACCCAGAGAGGGCTGCCAAAAAGATGGTCGTGTCGAGCTGTTCAAAAGCAATGGTACGATGAGCCTGAACGCAGAGATCTACGAATCTTAATATATCTTAGAAAAAGTAAAAATAATGAATTTCCATGGATCAGCTACGAACGCAGGCTTCTAGTTAATGGCAAGTCTAAAATTTTAATGCCGTCTAATATTTCTGCTATCCCAATTATGAGCGTGGTTCCTTCGCAAATTCTTTATTTAGAGTATGGCTCTATGCGGCTCTACGCCGAGGCCATTCAGATAGTGGCTACCCGTCACCTCTGCTGGGCAAGGCCCACCTTGTTGATTCGAGGGTTGCCAGAAAGCAGCGGTTCAAGCCTGCGCCAAGAAGCGATCGCTGCGGCTGTACAAAATCCTGAATGCTCCAAACTTCATCTCTATGATTTAGAGGGTGGCCCAGACCTTATTTGGCCCCTTGATCGCTTTCAGATTGCCTGTGATATTGACTTTTTTTCATTGCTGATCAGAGTAAAAATCAGCGCTGAGGGCACTTCCTATCACCATCGCAGTAGCCAGCTCAATGATTTTATTCGCAGCTTTTGGCATGAAGACGGCGGCGATCTTCAGGTCTCTGAATGATCTGCTTTCTGGGGAGGTTTGATGAGGTCAGCGATAAAAAGAGCAAGTAACTGACTGCCCAACTCTGCATTCAGCACATTTGGATTTTGGTTTCTCAATACCTGATTGATGGCTGCCATCTGGGGGCGATCACATTCAGCCGCTTGTGCCTATATTTGAGGTGGCCACTGCTGAGTCCCCCGAAATCTAGCGCTCTGGTATCAAGGTTACTTATTCACTTCTGAATAAACCTGCTTCTAAAAATCTCTTTTTTCAACCAAATCACAAAAAAATATGTCTTGTTGATTCTGACATTCTTCGTTTAGAAAATAGGGAAGCACACTGTCAATTTATTACTGTCAATTTAGTATTTTATGAATCTAGATTCGTGGT
>JBGTNW010000282.1:0-7821 GCA_041742865.1 Phormidesmis sp. | reverse complement strand
TGGCTAGTACGGAAGGCACATGATCTGCCCGAGACGAACCGGCAATTGCGCTTTGCCATTCACAATGCGAAAAAGTCGGCGCTACTTTATAGCGCCTCAGATATTCAAATTCTGAGCAGCCCTGAAGAAATTAAGCATCATCCTTTTTTGAGTAAGCTGGGGCCGGATGTGCTGCAAAAAGGGCTAAGGCCAGAACAGCTACTGGCGGCTTTGCAGGATAAAAAGCAGGTTCGCCGCCGGTTGGCTACGCTCTACTTGGATCAGCATTTTTTGGCGGGAATTGGCAATTATCTCCGCAGCGAAATTTTGTTTGTGGCGAAGCTTCATCCGCAGTTGCGCCCAATCGACTGTTGTGAGCAGCAGCTACTGACGCTGGCAGAAGCGTCTATTTTGGTTGCTTATCAAGCGTATCGGTACAAAGGGGTGACCAATGATTTGGATTTGGCGAATGCGCTAAAAGCCAAGGGGGCTCAGTACCGGGACTATCGCTATTGGGTGTTTGGCCGGAGTGGCAACCCTTGTTATGAGTGTGCAACGCCGATTGTAAAAGAGATGGTAAGCGGTCGGCGAATCTATTACTGCCCGCAGTGTCAGCCGCTAGTGAGATAATAGCGCTTTCTCCTTTGCCCGCAATGACAAGTTACTCCTTATGATGAGGAAGTAAAAGCTGCCTGTGATGGTTGCGACTAGGCTATACCCATGCGCATTTTACTAGTAGATGATGATGAAGCCTTAATGGAGTCGCTAACCCAGCGATTGATTCATCAGCGCTATGCGGTCGATATTGCGACTAATGGCGCTAGCGCCCGCAGCTATCTAGATCTGTTTAATTACGATTTAGTGGTGCTGGACTTGATGCTGCCCGATGGCGACGGCATTGAGTTTTGTCGGGAATTTCGCTCGGCGGGCTACCGCAATCCGGTGATGATTTTAACGGCCACAGAGAGTACGCCTGAAAAGGTGAAGGCGTTAGATGCTGGCGCTGATGACTATATTGTCAAGCCGTTTTCGTTTGATGAGCTGTGTGCCAGAATTCGCGCTTTGCTGCGCCGCGATTCTCAAGGACTGCCGCCGATTTTACACTGGGGGCCTCTAGCGCTCGATCCAAGCACTTGTGAGGTCAGCTATCATCATCAGCCACTGCGGTTGACGCCAAAAGAATTTGCGATGATGGAGCTGTTTTTACGGCATCCGCATCGGGTGTATAGCTTGAGCAGCATTATTGACGATCTGTGGTCGTTTGAGGATCCACCGGGAGAGGATGCGATTCGCACGCACATTAAAGGGCTGAGGCGTAAGCTCAAGCTAGCGGGGGGGCCGAAAGATTTGGTGAAAACAGTATATGGATTGGGCTACCGGCTGAATGAAAAAATGCCTGAGCTGCTAGCGGTAGAACCAGTAGCAGTAGATGCGGCGGCAATCGATTCGTCAGAAACAATTGCTAATCTAGCTGCGCCTTGGAGTCGGCTATGGCCTGCGCCCCCTAGTATAGAAACGGCGACGGCAGTACCGCTTGGGCAGGAATCAATTCAGGCGATGCTGGAGAGCAGACGTGAGGCGATTTCTCAAGCCTGTGAACGCTACTTAATGGCTGCGAATGCGCAAATTGAAACGATTGAGGCGGCGGCGACGGCGGTGCTGGCAGGCGATTTAGAAGCTGATTTGCATTCTCGCAGCCAAATGAATGCGCACAAGCTAGCGGGATCAATGGGTAGCTTTGGGATTGCTGAGGGATCGCGAATTGCTCGACAGATAGAAGCTCATTTGCGGGCGATAGCGGAGCCTTCTAAGGAAATCGCTCCATCTAACCTCCCATCTAACCTAGAGTCTAATCCTGAATTCAATCTTGAACCCAACGCTGAACCAGAAGCACTGGCGCAACTGGTAAAGCAGCTGCGCGAAAGTCTAGAACAAGCGACGGTGCCGGAATCGACAGCTTTAATTCTCGCTTCAGTGCAGTCAGGTGCACCGCTGTTGCTGATTGTCAGCGAAGATGAGCGCTTGAGCGAGCTGCTGGCTCGGGCGGCTGCCGAGTCTTATTTTCAGGTTCAAGTGGTGGCCGCTTCAGAGCTAGCAGAGGCGCTGTCTCTATCGACGAGAATGCCAGATCTATGTCTACTCGACATGCCGACGACCGCTGAGCCTTTTTTAGATCTAATTCGGCAAATTAAGCAGACCCCCGGGCTCCCTGTGGTGGCCCTAGGGCACCAGCTTCCGCTGAGTGAGCGCCTGAATTTAGTGCAGTATGGGGTAGCTTTAGTGGGCGATCGCCAAGCCCACCCCAGCCAAATCATGGCCGCTGTTGCCGGTGTTCTCAAAGCCGGGACGAATCAGATCAAAGTCGCGATTGCGGATGACGATCCTCAACTGTTAAGCCTGCTCAAAACCAGCCTAGAGCCCTGGGGCTTTGACGTGAGGACATTCGAGACAGCGCGATCACTCTGGCAATGGCTTTCATCTGCACCTACTGCTGAGGCATCGCCAGCCGACATCCTGGCTTTAGATATTGAAATGCCTGAAATGAACGGAATTGAGCTCTGCCGAGTGCTCAGAGCCGACACTCGTTTTCAGAATCTACCCATTTTATTTTTAACCGCGCATCAAGAAAACCATCTGCGTCTACAGGCTTTTCAAGCTGGTGCAGACGATTTTATTAATAAAGCGATCGCCCCTGCCGAATTGGCCCTCCGGCTGCGTAATCAGCTAGCACGAGCAATCTAAGTCTCATCACTCAAACTAAACTGGGCGGGCAGTATCCTAGCCCGCGCACAAAAGTCACGCGAAAGTCTTCAACATCGCTGGGGTTGAGGGCTCCATGAGAAACTACCACTACATGGTGCAGGTTCATCACATCAGTAACACAAAGCCCTTGATCGAGGCTACCTAGCGCCTGAGTAATCGCCAGTGATGGCGTATATTCATAGCCATTTTCATTGAGAAATGACTTAAAGTCGAGATGCCGCTTGTGCGGTAAAAGTGTTTTAAGCCTAATGCGCACAACCCATCGATCAACGAGATAAATCACGGTGACTGACTCTAGATTGAAAGGCACCTGCTTCGCTAAATAAGTTAACAAGCGTACAACTAAGCTCGTATTAGCAAAGTAATAGAGGTATTGCATAGGTTTGCCGGTTGCTACAGTTTTTACAATAGCAACCAAATCTGAGTAAATTATGAAGATCTGCGCACGGCCACAAAGGATACGCTAACAAATAGACATTATCATGAGCGACCTGCCTGAAATGGGGCCTTCTAATTTAGAGCCAAAATCCATTCTAGAGACAGAAGCTATTCTAGATACCGTAGGCACGCTGATTGTAGTGTTCAATCGTCAGGGTGAAATTCAGCGCTTTAATCGCACTTGTGAAACCATGACTGGCTATACAGAGTCAGAGGTGCGCGGGCATCGGGCTTGGGATTTTTTGCTGGCTCCGGAAGAGCGGCTGGCAATGCAGGGCATTTTTGACCGACTCATTGGTGGACAGATAAATACTTACTCGCGCACCACTTGGCTGGGGAAAGGCGGTGAAAAGCTGGTGATCGCTTGGTCTAACACGGTGCTAGCAAATGCCCAAGGCAACGTCGAGTTTGTCATTTCTTCAGGGATTGATGTCACTGAGCAGCATAAGAGTCAGCGGCAGTTGGAGGGGCAGTATCGCCAGAGCCATTTGCTGGCTGAAATCACCCGTGAAATCGCACAAGCTTCAGAAATAGAAGAAATTTTGCAAACAACGGTCAACGAAGTGCAGGCGCTGCTCGGGTGCGATCGCATCCTCATTTTACAAGCCTTGCCACCCGATTCTCCGTTAGAATTTATTTCTAATGTGCCTGTAGATGCCATTCAGCGCTCGGCAAAAGCTGCGGCCGAAGCAGTCATCGATCCAGCTTACAGACTGTTTCCGGATGCCCAACCGCTTCAAATTTTAACGCACCATCCACTGCTGAGTGCTACCTATATTGATCACTACCGACAGCAGTCTGTTTCGGTCATTGATACCATGTTAGGGCTGGGCATTTCTCCGGCAATTGTTGATATTCTCAATGACCTCGCAGTCAAATCAGAGCTAGTGGTGCCGATTTTGACTCAGGCAGCGGTTATCGACAGTGCTCGCCACAACCGCCAAAAAATCCTTGCCAATCGCCATGCAGATAGCTTTTGGGGACTGCTGATTGCTCATCAGTGCGATCAGTCTCGACGCTGGAGCCCGCTCGAAATCGATCTTATGCAGCAGCTTGCCAGTCAGATTAGCGTCGCGATTAATCATGCCGAGTTGTTGGCTCATTTAGAAGAACTCGTAGAAGCGCGCACCGCCGAACTCACCACCATTAACCAACAGCTTCGTCAAGAAATGCGAGAGCGCCAAAAAAGCGAACTTGCGATGCGCCGCAGTGAAAAACAGCTGCGGCTGATTACCAATGCCCTGCCCGCGCTAGTGAGCTACATTGATACCTATCATCGCTATCGCTTTAATAACTACGCCTACGAAACTTGGTACGACATTCCCTATCAGCAAATTAAAGGCAAACAAGTTACCGATATTGTGTCTCCGCAGGTGTATCAGCAGATGCTGCCTTATTTAGAGCAGGCGCTAGCTGGTGAAAAGGTGACTTATGAAGCACAGATGATCCTCAGCAGTGGGCAGCGGCTGTGGGCGAGCATTAGCTACATCCCCGATGTGCAGGAAAATCGGGTGCAGGGGCTGTTTAGCTTGATTAGTGATATTAGCGATCGCAAAGCTGCCGAACAGCTTAAAGACGAATTTGTGTCCGTGGTCAGTCATGAGCTGCGCACCCCGCTAACGTCTATTCACGGATCACTGAAACTGCTCTCTACTGGCAAGCTCGGTCAGTTAGGAATGCAGGGTCAAAATCTGATTAACATTGCCCTCAATAATACAGAACGGCTGACTCGGCTAGTCAACGATGTACTTGATTTGGAGAAAATGAGCGCTGGCCGGGTGAACCTGGTACCTATGTGCTGTTCAGCCGTAGCGCTGATCAAAAATGCCACTCAGGCTATGCAGTCAATGGCTAGCGATTACGGTATCACGCTGATCACTGGCGTCACTTTGCCAGAAGATCGGCCAGAAAGTCGGCTAGAAAGTCGGCCAGAGGATTGGCTAGAGAACGCCGATATCGATCCATCGATATTTCAGAACCTCGACGTTTGGGCTGATCCTGATCAGATTATGCAGGCTCTAACCAATCTATTGAGCAATGCGATTAAATTTTCACCGCAAGGGGCAACGGTGTTGATCAAGGCTCGAGCAACTGAAGCGCCCAGCAACAAAGTCGAATTTTTAGTCAAAGACTATGGCCGAGGCATTCCTAGCGATAAGCTAGAGACTATTTTTGAGCGCTTTCAACAGGTTGATACGTCAGATGCGCGAGAGCGGGGTGGTACTGGCTTAGGCTTGGCCATCTGTCGCAGCATTGTGCAACAGCATGAGGGTCGCATTTGGGTCAAAAGTGTGCACGGGAAGGGTAGCTCGTTTTACTTCACGCTGCCTAAGCCGGGCAATTCCCAAGCTACATAAGCTAACTGGGCAGCCGTGCGCTCTGTGCTGCTGTAGAGCGCACAGCTCTAAACATGCCAAACCGACAGAGGCCACTGCCAAACGCTAAGCGCATCAATAGCAGCGTTGGCACTTCTCGCACCGACTTAATGAAGCCAGAAAAGCCAAACTTGACCAATCCGTGCGGGCGAATAATGCCTTGCCAAATAGAATCTAGCCAAGAAGGCAGCGTCTCTTGCGACCAGTCTGCTGTTTCGACTGAGCCTTGGGTCATGCCCGTAGCTTCTAGCAGCTCAGAAAAGCCCTCGATGCTGGAAAATTTTGGATGCGACCACTGATCGAGCAGTTGCTTCATCACCGGCTTTTCCCAAAAGTTCAAAGGCTGATAGCGATCATCGCGCTGGTTCCAATCTCCGACCACTAGCCGCCCGCCTGGCTTTAGCACCCGCAGTAATTCGCTGGCAAACACAGCTTTATCGGGCATGTGCGGCCCGGCTTCAAGCGACCATACCACGTCAAAACTTTCATCTGGAAAAGACAGTGCCATCGCATCATCAACCATAAATTTGGCGCTGACGTCCGCAGGTGTAAGCGCGGTGGCGCGGGCGACTTGCCCAGAGCTAATGGTGACAGCCGTCACCTCAAAGCCATAGTCTTTAGCGAGCACCCGACTGCTGCCGCCAATACCGCAGCCAACATCGAGCAGCGTCGTGCCAGGGGCATAGTGATCCAAGCCGCCCCATCGCACCATTTCATGGACAAAATCGTACTTCGCTTGGCGAAAATCTTTTGGCTGAGGGGGCGATCCGTAATGGCCTAGGTGAATGTGCTCGCCCCAATAAAATTCTAAAATACCGTCTTGTGTCCATTCATCGTACGACGTGGCGACGGAATCGGCTGAGTCGTAGCGGCGGGCAGTGAGCAGGTAGGCTGCCGCGCCCGCGACTGACAGAGATAGCAATAAACCAGGGATAAGCAGTAAATTCATGGGGGTAAAGGCGCTACAGTCTTTAAAGAACTTAACGTATTTTTGAGTGTCGAAAGTAACCAACCTAACCTTTTCATGGACGCGATCGCTCTCCCAACTTGGCCCAGGACTACTGATGGCGGGCGCAGCGATTGGGGTCTCTCACTTAGTGCAAAGCACCCGAGCCGGAGCGCTGTATGGCTGGGGCGCGTTGGTATTTGTGCTGCTAGCCAATCTCATGAAGTACCCGTTTTATGAATATGGTCACCGGTATGCGGCGGTTTCGGGCCAAACCCTCATTCAGGCGTATCGGCGGCAGGGTAAGCGATTTTTTGTGCCATTTCTGGTAATTAGCCTAGTGAGCGCAGTGGGTAGCTTTGCGGTCGATGCGTTTGTGGCAGCGATGCTGTTGCAGTATTTATGGCTGCCACAGATGCCGGTGACCCTGCTGGCGGTGGGGGTATTGCTGCTGTGCTGGGGGCTGATTGCGGTGGGGCGCTACCGATTGTTCGAGCAAATCACGAAAGTCTGTGTAATTTTGCTGGCGGTGGCGACGGTGGGCGCGGTGGCGATGGCTGTTGGCACGACGGTATCAACCGCAGTGATGGCAAAAGCAGTTGCTGATACAACTCAGTTAGCCTTGGCTCCCCCTAATCACTCTATTTTTGCTTGGTCGGCGGTGCCGTTTGTGATTGCCTTTATGGGCTGGATGCCAGGGGGGCTAGAACTTTCGGTGTGGCAGTCGCTGTGGGTGCAGGCCGCGAGTCAAGAAAAAGAGGAGGCCACATCTTTGGCTGAGGCAAGATTTGATTTTAATGTGGGCTACGGGCTGACGGTGGTGCTAGCCTGTTTGTTTTTGACCTTGGGGACGCTAACGCTGCCGGATCAAGGGCTAGCGGATGAACCGGCGGCCTTTGCGGGGCAGTTGGTGGGCATGTACACAAGCTACATTGGAGCTTGGGCTGAGCCGGTAATTGGGATCTGTGCGATCGCGGCTATTTTCTCAACTACGTTCACGGTTGTGGATGCGTTTCCGCGCACCTTAGAGGCTGGTTTGTATGAGCTATTTCCCAATACTCAGAAGAGTTCTCTGCCAATTCGAGCGATCATCGCGCTGACGCTAATCGCGCTAGCCGCCATTCTGTTGAGCGTCTTCACGGCTGGCTTTGAGCCTTTAATCGATGCCATTACCATCATCGCTTTTACCTGCGCGCCTCTTTACGCATGGCTCAATATGCGCAGCATTAGCACCCTCGCCGAAGCCGATCAGCCGCCGCGGTGGCTGTCGCGCCTAGCGATCGCTGGCTTTGTCTATCTGGTGGGCTTTAGCCTGTTGTT
>JBGTNW010000281.1:0-11654 GCA_041742865.1 Phormidesmis sp. | reverse complement strand
CTTTTAAAAACAATTGTTAGAACAACCAGCTTGCCTAATGATGCACCCTTAGGCGAGCTGGTTGTTGAGGTTTTATAAAGTTCTAGTGGTATCAATCCTTACTGTATTGTCGTCGTATCTTATGACTTTATAAGGTTCGTTCTTACTTGCAGAATCTGGGTATACCCTATACTCACGTATTCGTTTATCTCATCTCCTTTGTGACCTATGCAATCGAAAGAAATTAGTGCTTCGCCAGGACATATTACCGTTCGTGTAGAAGATGACCGCACCGGGTTAACGCCAGAAACCCTGAAGCGAGCGTTTTTGGATAATTTATTCTACGTGCAGGGGAAATCGCCTGAAATTGCCACGCTGAATGACTATTACATGGCGCTGGCTTTCACGGTGCGCGATCGCATGTTGCATCACTGGCTCAGTACCGGCAGCACCTACCGCGAAAATCGCTCCCGCACGGCTGTGTATCTCTCGGCTGAGTTTTTGATGGGGCCGTACCTCGGCAATAACTTGATCAACTTGGGCCTGTATGAGGTGGTCGATGAGGCCATGGCTGGGTTGGGCTTGAGCCTTGCCGAAATTATGGATCAAGAGCAAGAGCCTGGGCTCGGTAACGGTGGTTTGGGTCGCTTGGCCGCCTGCTACCTCGATTCGATGGCAACGCTACAGATTCCGTCTTTGGGCTATGGCATCCGCTATGAGTTCGGCATTTTTCAGCAGGAGTTGCAGGATGGCTGGCAGGTGGAGCGCACCGATAAGTGGCTGGCCAATGGCAATCCTTGGGAAGTCGCTCGGCCTGAGTGGTCAGCGGCCGTCAAACTAGGCGGCTACACCAAAGCTTATACCGATATTCATGGTAACTATCGGGTGGAGTGGGTAAGCGATCGCATTGTCAAAGGCGTTCCTTACGACACGCCCATTTTGGGCTACCAGGTCAACACTGCCAACACCCTTCGGCTCTGGAAAGCAGAGGCCCCTGATGCCTTTGACTTTGAAGCGTTTAACCAAGGCAACTACTACGGCGCAGTCAATTCTAAAATTGTCTCCGAAAATATCTCCAAAGTGCTCTACCCCAATGATGAGCATCTAGAAGGCAAACAGCTGCGCCTAGAGCAGCAATACTTCTTCGTCTCTTGTTCATTGCAAGACATGATTCGGATCATGAAAGTAGAAGGTTCGCCGCTAGAGAGCTTCCCGGATAAGTACACGGCGCAGATGAACGATACGCACCCGGCGATCGCTGTTGCCGAACTCATGCGTCTATTGGTCGATGAGCACGAGATGGAGTGGGACAAAGCCTGGGAAATCACCCAAAAATCATTGGCCTACACCAATCACACCCTCCTGCCCGAAGCGCTAGAGCGCTGGCCCATCGATTTATTTGGCTCACTATTGCCCCGCCATTTAGAAATCATCTTTGAAATTAACCGCATCTTTTTGGAAGACGTGCGGCTCAAATTTGGTCAAGACAATGAGCGCCTAGCCCGCATGTCTATTATTGAAGAAAGCGGTGGCCGCTATGTGCGCATGGCTAACCTTGCCTGCGTTGGCAGTCACGCCATTAACGGTGTCGCTGCGCTGCACACCGAACTGCTGAAGCAAACGGTGCTCAACGACTTTTTTGAGCTATTTCCCGAAAAGTTCATCAATGAAACCAATGGCGTTACCCCACGTCGCTGGATGGTGCTCAGCAACCCCAAACTCACCCGATTGATCAACCAGCGCATTGGTACAGACTGGCCAACCCATCTCGATCAGCTCAAAAATCTGGAAGCTTTTGCTGACGATCCGGGTTTTCGCACGGAGTGGCGGCAGATTAAGCAAGCCAACAAAGAGATCTTAGCTGTTCGCATTGAGCGGGCGACGGGTGTAAAAGTCAGCCCTACCTCGATGTTTGACGTGCAAATTAAGCGAATGCACGAATATAAGCGCCAGCAAATGAATGCGCTGCACATCATTTCGCTATACAACAAGCTCAAGCAAAATCCTGATTTGAAGATTGTGCCGCGCACCTTTATTTTTGCGGGTAAAGCGGCTCCGGGCTACTTTATGGCCAAGCTCATAATTAAGCTGATTACCTCGGTTGGTCGCGTGGTCAACCGCGATCCGGACATTCGCGATCAGCTGAAAGTGGTTTTCTACCCTAACTACAACGTCACCAATGCGCAGCCGATTTATCCGGCTTCTGATCTTTCGGAGCAAATTTCTACCGCCGGCTTTGAAGCTTCGGGTACGGGTAACATGAAATTTGCAATGAACGGAGCGCTGACTATCGGTACACTCGATGGCGCAAACGTAGAAATTCGAGAAGAGGTAGGAGCGGATAATTTCTTCTTGTTTGGCCTTCAGGCGCATGAAGTGGCTGAACTTAAAGAGAGAGGCTACAATCCCTACAGCTATTACGAAGAGAATGCAGATCTGCGCGCTGTGATTGATTTGATTGGCTCAGGCATTTTCTCTAGCGGCGATACCGAAATGTTTAAGCCCTTAACCGATAACTTGCTGTATCAAGATCGCTTTATGGTGCTTGCTGACTATCAGGCATATGTGGACTGTCAGCAGGAGGTTAGCCAAGCCTATTTGGATCAAGACCGGTGGGTGCGGATGTCGATTTTGAATGCGGCGCGGATGGGTAAGTTTTCGAGCGATCGCTCCATCCAAGAATACTGCGACCAAATTTGGCACATTAAACCTGTTTCGGTAGAGTTGCAAGAGTATGCCAAAACGCTCACCCTGCTCACTGACAACGCTGCCCGTCTGTAACTCTATCGCCAAGTTATGACCTTAATGCTTTCCATGTCCGCTGGAGATTAATCTGGCGATATTTTCCTAAGTCTTCGACCTTTTTCTGGCTAACAATCTTTATAAGCAAGATTGTTATGCTAGCTCAAAAGGTCGGAGGCTTTTTTATGAATCATCGGCAATGGAAAGCTCCGCGCCGCTAGAGCTTCTAGTCAAGGTGTTGTTTCTCGACCCGTATCAGCGAAAAGACGAAAAAGACAGAAAAAATAAGGAAGCGGTAGCTGGATGAAAGCGACTGTGGCTATTGTTATTGTGTCTGCGATCGCCCTATTTATGATTGTCAAAGGTGCGACGAGAACGGGTATTTCCAAATATTGCCTTGAAGCGAAACATCATGGTTTCAGGCAATGAACGGCGATGATAACCACTTTTTCGTTAATAACGTACTCATGGTCGCAATCGCTAAGTCGCTGTAGGTCGTGGATGCACTACGCTTGCCGGTCTTTTGGTTATTCAACCAACCGACCAACACATCATTATCGATCCAGAGGGTTAAGCTGCTACGTTTTTTGAGGGCAGCATCGTACTCATGCCCATTATAGCAAAGCCTCTAAAATGGCCCGTATAGATAAGCTACGCTTATTAAAAGACAAACGATCATCGCCTTTGAACCGGTATCGAGTAGCACAAAAAATCAATGAGATACCTTCTCATATAATTTTTTCTATGCTTATAAAATTTGCAAAAGATATAAACCCCGTCCATCTTGGAACCAATAGTTTAAAAAATACGTCATTAGGGCTATCACAACAGTTAAATGTCTGAGAATTGAAATGCTAACAGTGAAGGTGGAGAGATGGGGGCAAAGCGCAGAGCAACTGAGGCAGCTAGCGTTGAATGCAGAGCATCCACGCAGCCGAGAACGGCTGATGGCGCTATATGAAATCTGTGGTGGGAAGACTGCCAGCCAAGTCGGTCGTGACAGTCAACGCAATCCGCAAACGGTTATGGACTGGGTGCATCGCTATAACGAAAAAGGACCAGGGGCCATACTTTATCGTCGCACAGGCGGCCATTCCCCCTTTTCCCGTCGGTTGTCCAGCAGGCGCTAAGAACGAACGTTAGAACTGTCTTCATGACAGCCTACAAACCGCCGCTAGCCCTCATCAGGAACGCCTAGCCAATGCGGTTATCCTGCGGCGCTAGGTAGTCCTAACCGAGTAAGGCGTTGTGATGGTGGATGAAGTACCAGATCGCTCCAAATATGATTATCCAATTTCTTAGAGAACGATAACGTCTTTCTCACTCATCTAGATATTTGCTGCCGCACTGTACAGGTGAACCGCTCAATAGGGTTGTTCTGTCCGCTTTCCTTGCCCACCGTGTCATGCCGTGGCTCGGTATCATTTATGGCTGCCAAAAGTCGGTGTAGCGCGGAGCGCATTGTCAATAGAAAGTGGGGGTAAAGAACGCCATGGTGCGCGCGCGCCTGCTCGGCTGCGGTCACCGATATGAACGCCGACAATCTCTCGACTTTTGCGGTCGATGGCCAGCCAAATCCACTGCTTGGTTAGTCCTAAACGAGTACTGTGAACGACAGTTTGTCGAATACCCGCAGAATAAGGTGATTAGCGATGAGAAAAAAGCTCTGATTGACAAACTGTTGTTAGAGAAGATACCGCTAGCTAGGATAGCTAGAGTCGTTGATGTTTCTGAGGTATGGTTATAGGACTACGTGAATCAAGCATACGCATCGGTACCGCGCAAGGGCAACGTACGGGCCAAAAAAAGGGCGCTTGACGATTCAACGCGTTGGCGAAGCCTGCTGAAGGCTCAAAAACTTGGTCATTTGTCGGCAACAAAGACAACAAGCAGTGAATTTGGCTCGCAATCGATGAAGCGAGTCGAGAAATTGTCGGTGTTTACGTAGGTCGTTTTAATCGAACCGGTGCGCGGGGACTCTGGGCCTCACTACCACCGGTCTATCGATAGTGTGCCGTTGCCTACACTGACTTCTGGGAGGCTTATGAACAAGTAATGCCGAGTATACGGTATCGAGCGGTCGGGAAAGAAACGGGACAACCCAATCGCATCGAGCGATTCAACTGCACCCTGCGACAACGAATGCCGAGATGAGTCCGTAAAACCCTCTCACCCTCTAAAAAATTAGAGAATCATATTAGAGCGATCTAGTACTTCATCCACCATCACAACAAATCCTTACCTGTTTAGGACTACCGCTCAATAAGGACCTAGCCGCCCTCTCAGTATTTGTGAATTTCGACTCAACTCGATCTTGATATCGAAAAACTCTAGTTCTCAACTTAGACGGAGTTTATTAAAAGCTCGTTTCAAGGAATATCTAACCCCAAAAAATGTTGTTCTCTGATCTATATACGTCTTTAAAAAAGACTGCATCGGAGGTTGCCCTCTAGTCTTCAGGTTATCTTATAACTCTTGTAGAAAATCTTTAAAACTGGTAAAAATTAGATAGAACACTTGAGTGATTCTACGTAGGCAATGTTATAAGCTTTTCATGAGAACCTCTCTAAAATGTGCCTATTTTTCACTTAGTACTTTTGACGAAGTGTACTATTAACCCAACAGCTAAGCAGGCATTGTTTTTAGCCCAGAGCTTCTGAGTCGTAGGCTATATGCCTCACTTCTTGGATCCACTTGTTGCCGGGTTAATAGGCGGTTTCCATGCTAGTGCCGATGGCTGTGTCGAATGCATGGTTGCTCCAAAAGTGTTTCCGTCCGAGACTTGTCTTAATCGAGTCTCATGTTTACTGCGTCTGATGATCTTTCTCGTTTGGTTAACCATCTACCATGGTTCAAAATCTTGGGTCTGTTTATAGAACTAAGCCGATTGACGTTCATAGATCGGCCTACTCCGTTATTAAGCGTCTTGTCGATCTAACGGGCAGTTTAGTTGGCATCTTTGTGTTGGCTGTCCTGTTTGTTCCCATTGCGATCTCTATAAAGTTAGACAGTTCGGGTCCTATTCTCTACAGCCAAGTGCGTTGTGGCTTACGAGGCAAGCCGTTTGTCTTATACAAGTTTCGTTCTATGGTAAGCGGTGCCGATGCTCTTAAGCACCTCGTCAAAAATGAGAGTGTGGGCCACTTCTTCAAAAACTCTCGGGATCCTAGGGTTACCTGGGTAGGCCGTTTTCTTCGAAAGACCAGCCTAGACGAAATGCCCCAGTTTTGGAATGTGCTCACCGGAGAAATGAGTCTGGTTGGTACTCGCCCGCCTACCCCCGATGAAGTGCAGTGCTACGACAGTCGCCACATGAAACGGCTCTCTGTTAAGCCTGGGATGACTGGAGAATGGCAAGTTCGTGGACGCTCAGCAATAAAAGATTTTGAAACCGTTGTTGATTTGGATCTGAAATATCAGGAACTGTGGACACCGTTTTACGATATACGGTTGATTTTTAGAACTCTGTTGGTGTTATCTCAAAGCTCAGGGGCTTCTTAAGCTCATTGACTAAACGCATCCTACGCACATTGCAGAAAATGTAAAAAGCGCGTTTAACCTATGGATTCATATTCTTTGACGGCTTTGTTGCATAAGATCGTCAAACTCTTGCCCTGTGGCAATTCCCATCAAATTAAGCTATTGATAATCCCCTGATTTACAAGGCTTCTAGAACATTTGTGTAACAAAGCCTTTCTCAATCTAAGAATGGTCATATCCCGCAATATCGAATTGAAAATCTTAGGGCATCTATGAAAAAACCAATACTAACTATCTTTTATCAGTTTGACCCTTGGAAATCTTCGATCGGAGGCATCCAGACTGTAGTTCGAAATTTTATAAAATTTGCCCCATCGGAGTTTAAGATTCGTCTTGTAGGTGTAACTTCTAACGCTGAAGGAGACATCGGTCAATGGCAGTCCCAGACATTGGCAGAGCAACCCATAGAATTTTTTCCTCTATTTAGACTCTTAGACGATGACAGGCGAAAGTTAATTCCCACGACTTTACGCTATGCCATGAGCCTTTGGCGACAAAATTTCAGCTCAGATTTCATGCATTTTCACCGTCTAGAACCTGCGATCGCTGCAAAGCAGTGGATAGGGCACAAAACACTATTTGTACACAACGATATTCACCAGCAAATTAAAGCAAGCAATGCCCAGAGCATTTTGTGGCAGCGCTTTCCACAGCTGTACTTTGCCGTTGAGCGGCAACTTATCCCCCAGTTTGACCAGGTTTTCTCGTGTAATTCAGAGTCTACTCAGCTCTACCAGCAACAGTATCCAAAGATGGCCAACCGCATTTCCTTTATTTGATATAGCTGAGCAGCCCTGGCCCCAATTCATATCACCTATACATTAAGGACATTCTATGAAAATCGCCGTCATTGGTTCAAAGGGGTTACCTCCTCGACAAGGAGGAATAGAGCACCACTGTGCCGAAATCTATTCTCGTATTGCTGCCGACGGGCATGCTGTAGAGGTCTTTGCGCGGTCTTCCTATACTCAAAAGTCATGGAACGCCCGCTATCGTTATAAAAATATCCATGTCACTACTCTCCCCTCGATCCCACTGCGAGGTATGGACGCTTTGGCCAATTCTGGTATGGCCTCACTGCTAGCTAGCCTGGGTCAATTTGATATTGTTCATTTCCACGCTCTAGGGCCAGCTATTTTTAGTTGGGTACCTCGACTTTTAGCTCCTAAGACAAAGGTTGTTGTGACCTGTCACGGGCTAGACTGGCAACGGACAAAGTGGGGTAAGTTTTCCACTCGCATTCTCAAGCTTGGAGAACAGTCATCTGTTAAATTTTCCCACAAAATAGCCGTAGTTTCTGAAGAGCTTCAGCACTATTTTTGGAATAGATACAATCTTTCTACGAGCTATATTGCCAATGCTCCAGCCAGCTACGCATCCTCTGACCCAGAGTTTGGCTTTGGGCAGGCCCTAGGCTTGACCAAAGATCGCTATGTTGTCTTTTTGGGGCGACTGGTTCCGGAAAAACGTCCCGATCTATTGGTTAAGGCTTTTCAACAGCTTCCGTCCACAGATTGGAAGCTAGTTTTGGTTGGTAGTGACAGCGATACTGCCCACTATTCAAAATATCTAAAAGACTTAATCAAGGGCGATTCAAATATTGTTTTGAGTGGAGAGCTACTAGGTGGTCGGCTTGCAGAAATTATTAGAGGAGCAGGTTTATTTGTATTACCTTCTGAGCTAGAGGGGCAACCTTTGGCACTCCTAGAGGCTATGCAGGAAGGTGTCCCTGTAGTAGCGAGTGATATTCCCATCCATCGCCGAATTCTCAATGATGAGCGCGGCGTTTTATTTAAAGAAGGCAATGTTGATGCCTGTTCTGCTGCCCTTGATTGGGCTATCCAAAATCCTGAACCCATGAGATTTAGAGCAGAGCAGGCCCAGAAGTACATTCAACTTCATCACAATTGGGATTATATCGCCAAAGACTGGTTAGACACTTACCAGAGACTGTTGGGTTTATCGGCCCCGATTAAGACGGAAGCTATGTTAGGAATTCAATAGCTAATGGTTTTTCTACGTTACAGTTCGATTAGACCTGCTTTAAGCATCGTTATACCCTAAAACAATTCATGAAAACAGTTGACCTAGTTAAGACCTAGTTCAATCAGATGGAATTGTCTATCTTTAGGGGGACATCTCTCGGAGCAATATCTCCCAGGTAAAAGCTTTTCTCTTGGTAGCTCTTGAAAACAATACTAAGGACTGTCTTTGTCTAGATATGGGTCAAGTTGGCTTTATTGATAGCTCGGGTGTAGGTATTCTTGCTACTCTTCACGCTTTATCTAAGCATCAAGGCCGTAATTTAATGCTTTGTCGAGTAACTCCACTGGTGCATATTGTGCTTGAATTAGCGAGGCTAGATCAAGTGCTTCAAGTCTCTAGAATGTTTGGAATCATACAGCTCTTTTCCTTTATTGGTGGACACTCTATCTTTAGTTGCGTAGTTGAGTAGTTGAGTAGTTGAATAGGATTGGTCTAATCCACAGCAGAGTCCACATTAGTTAGTGATGTATTCACCAAACATACTACGTACTGTCAGCAATTCTAAAGTAAATTAAGGTTAAAAACCATGAGAAAACCGCAGCTAACACTATTTTATCAGTTTGATCCATGGAATCCATCTGTCGGAGGTATTCAAACCTTAGTAAGCTCTTTTCTTAAGTACATACCAGATGAGTTTTCAGTTCGCTTTGTCGGAATTTCAGCAGATCCTGAAGTTACACCTGGTCAATGGCATGCTAGAGAGTTTTCAAGTAAGAAAATTCAATTCTTTCCACTCCTTCATTTAGAAAGTGATAATGTTCGAGGGAAAATCCCTACTAGTGTGAAATACACTCTTGCTTTAATCGGAAGAAACTTTTCTTCTGATTTTATGCATTTTTATCGATTGGAATACAATTTGGCTGCACTGAATTGGCAAGGCGAAAAGACATTATTTGTTCAAAATGACATTCTTCAGCAGCTCAACCCTAAGGCTCAAAAAAAAACAATACTGTGGCAGCGTTTTCCAAAAGCATATTTCAGATTAGAGCGCTCTCTTTTAGGTCAGTTCGATCAGATCCTTTCGTGCAATGAAAATTCGGCAAACTTTTATCGCAAGCAGTATCCTTTCCTTGCAGAGCGTGTGACTTATTTCACTAATACGGTTGATACATCTACCTTTAAACCTTTGTCACCACGAGACAAGCGAGATAAGAGTGCTGAGCTTGCAGAAAAATTAAAGTTGACTCACTTATCCCAGTTAGTTTTATTTGCAGGTCGATTGCATCCTCAAAAAGATCCAGTTTTGCTGGTTCAGGCTATGGCATTAGTAAAAAACCCCGATGCCCATCTCTTGATTGCAGGTGACGGAGAGCTTTCGGACGCCGTTCGTATAGAAATAAATCGTCTTGGGTTGACTCATCGAATCACGTTGTTAGGTGCTGTCAGCCAAGCATATCTTCTGACTTTATACCAAGTCTCTAAGTTGTTTATCTTGACTAGTGTTTATGAAGGTTTACCTTTTGCGGCTCTCGAAGCTCTAGCTTGCGGCATCCCTGTTGTTACTACTAAAGCTGGTGACTTGCCAAACCTTATCACCTCACAAAATGGAATCGTTTGTCATGATCGCTCACCTGACACTATCGCTAAAGCAGTGACTAAGATATTGGAGTATCCACTTGCTTTTCCAGTTTCTAAATGTAAAGAGACTAGTAGACCTTATAGTGCTGAAATTGTAATTGGTAAAGTCTATGAATCAATGCTAGAAACCTGGAGCCGTCAAAACAACCTCTCAAATAGATCTGTTGCGGAATAGAGCCTGAAAATGGCTGAAACCCCTGTGGCTAGAGGCTCTAGGCGTTCTTATTTCGCAACGACTCTAATACTTTGTCGAGTAACTCCACCAGTGCATATTGTGCTTGAATTAACGAGGCTCGATCAAGTGCTTCAGATCTCCAGTGGTTCTTTCAACTCATTAGACATCTATCCCGCTTAGATAAAGCGTATAAGAAGCACCGTAGTAGACAATTTAGAACGCGCGTACAGTGCCGTTCGGGTTGGTCAAAATGAAGACATTAACCGGATCGAGACCCAAATTCTGACCCTTGAATCTGATGTCATCGAAAGCTCGGTTTGGTTGGGCCCACAACACCCCGATTCCTAGAGCAGCATGACGAAACCCAAGGACTCTACCACAGCCCTGACTGACTAATCTTTTGCTAGGCAATCAGGTTCTTGTGACCCTTCTGCAGCCGCTCCTTACGGGTAGTGTTTAAGAGGATTTCATGTAAAAATCAGCGTTGATTAGTTATGGAGACATTTCTTTGGATAATCTTTCCTATTTTGCTTGAAGATGTTTAGCATTCCTGTCAGTTCCTACCGTCTGTGTTGCTGTTATTAAAGCCAGTGTCAGTTTGGCTAGACATAGGTTTGCTCGGCGTTGTGAGAGTTTCTGGAAAATAGCTGAGGGTAAATGCTATAGAAAGATACAGTACCCAAGAAATAGTGTTGTATTCCATCAATCTGGATTCAGAGACATTAGTAATGGTCATGTAAGTCATGTATAGTAGCGGCCAATAATGTATGTTATCTCGCGTGAGCCGTGCCCATGATACACCTTTGATTAAGCAGCTCCAAAATCCTAATAGATAAATGATGACCCCTACAACACCGATATCTAGGGAAAGTTGCAGAATACCGTTGTGAGCATGAGGTGCATTAAACCCCTCTACACCCATAGCCCTTAGTACATAGGCCGAAGGACCTTGCAAGCCTTGCCAAAAGGTTTCATAGCCATACCCCAACCAGGGTCTCTGTTTAATCATGTCGATGGACAGATCCCAAATTTCTGTTCGGCCTGTTAGCGAAGGATCCTTGCCCAAAGCTATCAGTACCGTATCCAGATTGAACCACACCCAGCCTGCCGGAAATCCAATTAAAAGAACCAACATCAGTATCACGGGCACCAAAAACAGAAATTGCCAACGCAGCATTCGATAAATGGGGAAAGCTGCTAGTGTAATAAAGGCACTCAAGAGGGAGCCTACTGACTGAGCTAAAATCACGAGCACAATTGAGCTGCCCATTGCCCCCCATAGAACCCAACGATGTTGCTTGGCATCCAATGCCAGCAGGAAAAAGAGTAGGGTACTAACAGCCATGCGATCGCCCAGGCCATTTTTGTGAAAAAAGACACCTCGCCAGGCTCCAGCATGAACGCCTGAGGCAAGACCCAGATGGGGGACGGCGACAACCAGTGTCAAACTTGTGATGATGATTAGTCCAAACGTCCATCCTAAAAGGCGAAGTTGCTCTTTCAAGGTATAGCGACTTGCCAAATAAAACCCGAAAAAACTCGTGCCGACTAAGGCAACACAGCGTCGCAAAGTGAGGTCAGCCGTCCCGGACCA
>JBGTNW010000280.1:0-7813 GCA_041742865.1 Phormidesmis sp. | reverse complement strand
ATCCGCCCAAATCAGGCAGCTCTGTGATGAAGCGGATCGCTACGGGTTTGCTGCTGTGTGCATTTATCCGGTGCATGTGCCTTTAGCCGTCGAGCAACTGCACAATAAGCGCGTACAGGTCTGTACGGTGATTGGCTTTCCCAGTGGGGCAACGACTGCCAAGGTAAAGCTTTATGAAGCGCAGGATGCGGTCGAAAATGGTGCGAATGAGCTAGATGTAGTGATCAACTTAGGCTGGCTCAAAATGGGCGAAACTAACCGCCTACACGCTGAAATAGCAGCCATTGTGGAGCTGACGGGGCAACCGGTGAAGGCCATTTTAGAGATGGCGCTATTGACAGCGGCAGAAAAGCGCCTAGCGGCTGAAGTGTGCTTAGATGCTGGCGTTGCGTATTTAAAAACCAGTACGGGCTGGCAAGGAGGCGCAACGGTCGAAGCTGTGAAGCTGCAGCGGCGAATCGGCGGCGATCGCATTGGCAATAAAGCAGCGGGCGGCATTCGCACGCCTGAGCAGGCGATCGCCTTGATCGAAGCGGGTGCGAGCCGGATAGGCACCTCTCGCGGCCCTGAAATTTTGAAGCTACAAGCGGCCAGCGAATCATGACAGGGCGTAGCTATACCGCTAGCGGCATCAACCTTAAAGCAGTGCCGATGGGCGAATTTGATCGGCTCGTGACTGTTTTGACCAAAGAAAATGGCTTGGTTAGGGCGATCGCACCCGGTGCCCGCAAGCATAAGTCCAAGCTAGCGGGCCGCTCTGGTTTATTTGTCGTCAACGATCTGCTGTTTGTCAAAGGCAAATCTCTCGATAAGCTCATTCAGGCCGAAACTCAACGATCCTTTCCGGGCCTCAGCCAAGATCTCGCCAAGCTCACCGCCAGCCAATACATAGCCGAACTGGCGCTGGCGCAAGCGCTGAGCGATCAGCCGCAAGCAGAGCTGTATTATCTTCTAATTGAGCATCTGGGCCGATTGGAAGCAGCGACAAAGGCTAACATTTTGCCCTGCTTGGCTCAGGCCACGTTTCACCTGTTGGCCTTAGCGGGGGTCGCGCCTGAGGTGTTTCGCTGTTGCCTATCAAGGACGCCGCTTTCACCTGATATTAGCGATCCTGACTGGCGCGTAGCTTTTAGCGTTTCTTCAGGGGGCGTGATTGATCCGGCCGAAATCGAGCGCTTAGAGCAGGCAGAACTGGTTCGGGTCGAAAAAAGGGAGCGCGATCGCCTAGAGCGCTCTAGGCAACTTGTTGTCGATCAGACCCAGCAGATTCCGCAGACAACGGCCCAAGACTCCATTACAGCTACTTATTCAGGCTGTCCTTCCAGTGGTTCGACAAGCCCTCAGCCAATGCCTTCTGGCAAGCTTTGGCTAGGCCGATTTAAAGCGGCAGTCACCCAAGAAATCAATCGTGACCTAGGCATTGTCGGCTACCTCAGCGCCGCCGAACTCACCCTCATGCAGCAGCTCAACCAGCCTGAGCTAGCGATGACCGCCGCGATCGCTTTCACGTCTAAGTCAGATTCAGCTTCCCTTTGGCATAGCAACTCACAATTGGGCTCAAAATCAGGCACAATAAAACCAACTGCGCTATCTGTAGACTCAGAGCCCCATAGTTTGTGGCTCCACATCGAAAAACTTCTCAGGCAATATGCCCAATACCAGTTTGAGCGCCCGATCCGCTCAGCGACTTTGATCGACACTTGCTTTAACCCGCCAGCTTATGCTCCTTGAGTCTGATGCTCATCATCTAAATAGCAGTTCAGAGGCTGAGTGTAACCCTGAAATCAGACCTCAGCCTACCAAAGCCGCTGAGAGGTTAGCGAATGCAGTTGGCACAGAAGATGATGCAGATGCTGCCGCCGCGCTGCCTCTGTCGGACAGTGAACCTTTCAAGATTGATTCACCGGAAACCCCTGCTTCAGATCGCGGCCTAGCAGCCCATGACTTATCATCCGCAGCCGACCTAGCTAGCTCAGGGCCAGCTAACCCGGACTCAGCTAACTCAGAAGAGGGGCTGTGGCCAGTCTTTCGCAATCGCAACTTTCTAACGCTCTGGAGCGGCCAAGTTTTCTCCCAAGTAGCCGACAAAGTTTATTTAGTACTGATGATTGCGATTATTTCCAGCCAATTTAAATCCCCTGATCAGACCATCAGTGGCTGGGTATCGGCGATTATGATTGCTTTTACCATTCCGGCGGTTTTATTTGGCTCGTTGGCGGGCGTCTATGTCGATAGATGGCACAAAAAGCCGGTGCTGGTGCTAACTAACCTAGCTCGTGGACTCCTCGTTGTGGCCTTGCCGCTCATGTTATGGGCCAGTGCAGGCCGAGCGATCGCGGGCTTGCCGGTCGGCTTTTACATTTTGCTAGTGGTTACCTTTTTGGTTTCGACACTAACCCAATTTTTTGCCCCGGCTGAGCAGGCCGTAATTCCGTTAATTGTCAAAAAGCAAAATCTTTTGCCCGCTAACTCGCTGTACACCACCACAATGATGGCCTCAGTGATTGTGGGGTTTGCGGTGGGAGAGCCGGTATTAGCTTTGGCCGACAGGCTGCTAGCGCCGATAGACCAAGGCTCCGGATTAGGTAAATCGGTATTGGTGGGCGTGAGCTATGCGATCGCCGGCATTTTACTCCTAATGATGAACACCCACGAGGTCAAAACCGATAGCCCTGTAGAAGCTCACCCTTGGGAAGATATCAAAGATGGCATCGCTTACCTCCAGAAGCAGGTTCAGGTTCGTAGCGCCTTAATCCAGCTAATTGTTTTGTTTTCCGTGTTTGCTGCCTTAGCTGTGCTTGCGGTTCGACTAGCGGAAGTCATTCCAACTATTCATTCCTCCCAATTTGGCTTTTTGCTAGCATCTGGCGGCATCGGGCTAGTCATTGGAGCGGTGCTAATTGGCCAATTTGGTCAACGATTTGCCAGACCTCAGATGGGCCTAGCCGGTTCATTGGGCATGGCGATCATGCTGGCTGGGCTGTCTATTGCCCCGCCTCAGCTTTGGCCAAGTTTAGGATTGCTAGGCGGTGTAGGGTTATTCGGCGCAATGGTCGGCATCCCCATGCAGACCACCATTCAAGAAAAAACACCCGAAGCAATGCGGGGCAAGGTCTTTGGCTTACAAAATAATGTCGTCAATATTGCCCTTAGCCTGCCGTTGGCACTCGCAGGCATTGCCGAAACTTTTTTAGGACTGCGCGTTGTTTTTGGCTTGTTGGCGATACTAGTCATGATAGGCGGATTTTTTACTTGGTCGCTGGTCAAAACTGCTCTTCAGGACGATTCTCATCCGGGCATTTCATAACAGCGTCTCCCAGAAACGCTTAGAAACGCCGCATTAGCCCGCTTCAAGCAGCTGCTAATAGCCACTCTCAAGATGCAATTTTCTGCGTATGTCTCAGGAGCCTATACTACTAGGGTAAAAAGCGGTAAGGTAGCCGAATAAACTGGCACGCTTCCGTAGAAATCAGCAAAAGAGATTGCTAGAGAAAAGAGTTGCCGCCTTTCCCTGCATTCCGGGCAGACATTATCGGCAACTATATGTGAGCTAGCGTTAAGCCCGCTCGCATAATTTTCATAACCTTATAAAAAATGTTTTGATAGATGCATATTGTGTGGCTCGGGAAAAAATCCCCATTTTGTGGCAATGTCACCTACGGCAAAGAGATTACCAACGCGTTATTAGATAGAGGTCACCGGGTAACTTTTCTACATTTTGCTCAGCCTGACGAAGCTGCTGAAGATCACTGCGGCTATGAAGAGGTGTCGCTGCCGTTTATTTTTAAGTCTCAGGTGCTGACTATTCCGGCATTAGGATCGGCTCGCTTGCTGCTACAAACGCTAGAAAAGCTCAAGCCTGATTTGGTTCACGCTTCTCTTATTCTTTCGCCATTAGATTGGAAGCTGCCTGAAATTTGCCAAAGCCTAGGTATTCCCTTAGTGGCGACCTTTCATCCAGCTTTTGATCAAAAGCGCCGCAATTTTTCATCTAGCACGCAGCATCTTGCCTACCAGGTCTATGCGCCGCGATTAGCTAACTACGACAAAGTGATTGTTTTTTCTCAAATCCAGCGAAATCTGCTAGTCAAGCTAGGGGTGCCGCCATCGCGAGTTGCGGTTATTCCCAATGGCGTCGATGTTACCCGCTACGCGCCGGCACCGACTCGCGGATCTACTCCCTATTTCAAGCCATTTTTAGGCCCATCGACTAAAGCGCAGCTAGAAGCCGATCAGCTCTATGTGTATCAAGGTAGGTTATCACCGGAGAAAAATGTGGAGTCGCTACTCAAAGGCTGGAAACACGCCAATATGGGCCCACGGCAGAAGCTGGTGATCGTTGGCAGTGGGCCGCTTGAGGCTTCTTTAAAGGCGTTTTACACAGGTGAAAATATTGTTTGGCTGGGCTTTGTTGCCAATGAAGAGCGCCGAATTGAAATTTTGCGTGAGGCGGACTGTTTTATTTTGCCGTCTTTGGTTGAGGGGCTTTCGCTATCGTTACTAGAGGCAATGGCTTGCGGTACAGCCTGCGTGGCGACTGATGCAGGGGCGGATGGCGAAGTGCTCGACCAAGGCGCTGGCGTTATTATCAGTACGCAAAGGGTTTCTAGCCAGCTGCAAACGCTATTACCGCTGTTTCGTGAGCATCCCGATATTGTAACTATGCTAGGAAAAAAAGCGCGATCGCGGGTGCTGGAGCGCTATACCCTGAGCCAAAATCTAACGACGCTGGAGCATTTATATAGGAGTTTAGCCGCGTCTGCTAGAAGCAGCTATTCTCTGAGCAAAGGTGTATAAGCCCTTGAGACTAGCTATTGTTTCTGTTTTTCTGGACTGCTATGAATGCCATACCTGCTAGACCGGCCGGACTTGCTTTTGATTACGGGGCTCAGCTTGCAAAAGATGGCCCCCCAACTGGCCCAGATAGTTTCGCGATCGCGTTTTCTCCCCTTTCGCTCACCCAAGCCTACGGGCTTGCTGATGATGGAGCCAATGGCGCGATCGCGCTCTTCAGTGGCATGGTGCGTAACCAAACTGACGGCCAGCGCGTCATTGCCCTAGAGTATCAGGCTTACGAACCGATGGCTTTAGCAATTTTCAAGCAGATTGCTGCCGAAATTCGCCAGCAGTGGCCCGACATTACTCGCATTGTGATTCACCACCGTACTGGCAAGTTGGCAGTCGGTGAAATTAGCGTGCTTGTGGCCATCGGTAGCCCGCATCGCCGCGAAGCCTTCGCCGCCTGCCAATACGCTATCGACACCCTCAAGCACAACGCTCCGATTTGGAAGAAGGAGTGGTGGGAGGATGGCTCGACCAGTTGGGTGAGCATTGGCAGTTGTGAACAGAAGTAATGTGCTGTCTATATCAACAAGTAGGGCCTTCCCCTCGATCCGGGCTGGTGAGCATTAAAGGGAATGAATTAACTGAGCGATCGCCTGCACCAAATCCTCGGGTTCAATCGGTTTCGAGATGTGCTTTTGAAAGCCTGCGGCCAGCACCTTTTGTTGATTGGTGTCTCCAGCGTAGGCCGTGAGTGCGATCGCCGGAATGCGTCCCCCCTGTTCAGGGGCTAAGGCCCTCACCTGCCGGATGAGCATATAGCCATCCATCCCTGGCATCCCAATATCACTCACGAGGACATCCGCATTGGCCCGAGGCAGCAGCAGCAGCGCTTCATCGGCAGACGCCGCAGTGATTACCTCTCCCCCCTGTTGTTCTAATACAAATGCCACCAGATCTCGGGCGTCAGGTTCGTCATCTACAACCAGCAGCCTGACGCCGCTCAGTCCAAGGGACTGCTGGGGCGAACCCTCATTCTGGGTTGCTTGGGCTGGCTCGAGGGCGAGTGGAAGCCGAATGGTGAAGGTCGCCCCTTGCCCCTCTCCTGAACTGTCGGCTCTAACGCTTCCTCCATGAAGTTCCACTAAATGACGCACGATCGCCAACCCCAACCCCAGGCCACCAAACTTCCGGGTGGTGGTGCCATCGGCCTGCCGAAAGTAGTCAAACACATGGGGTAAGAAGTCGGGTGAAATGCCTTTTCCCGTATCGCTGACGGTGATTTGAGCATAGTTAGTGATTTGTTCTGTGTCGCCAATTATTTTTTCATCGGTATCGACTAGAGATGAATTACCTATAACCAAAGAATCACCGGAAATCGATGACAAAAGGATTTCAACTTGCCCCCCAGTCGGAGTAAACTTCACTGCATTGGAGAGCAGATTCCAGACTACTTGCTGTAATCGTGTAGAATCACCTAAAACCATAAATTTTGGATTTCGGATTTTGGATTTCGGATTGTCCTCGTTTTCTGATCCATCATCTAAAATCGTAAATTTCAAATTGATCGACTTGGCTTCGGCGGCCAGGCGCACCGTTTCCATGGCTCCGCGAATCTTGTTGGCAAGGTTAACTGGAGCCACGTTAAGGTTTAGTTTTCCGCGAATAATTCGCGATATATCTAGCAGGTCTTCAATCAGTTCCGATTGAAGTTTGGCATTGCGTTGAATGGTCGTTAGCGCGTGGGTTGTCTTAGCCGTGTCAAGCTTGCCGTTCAGCAAAAGTGAAGACCAACCGAGAATGGGATTAAGGGGCGACCTGAGCTCATGGGACAACACCGCCAAAAATTCGTCTTTGACCCGGTTAGCCCGCTCGGCTTCTTCTCGGGCCGATTGTTCCCGCTTTAGCAACCGCTCTCGTTCGACTTCTGCCTGCTTACGCTCGGTAATGTCCAGCAGTGTGCCAAAGAAATCAACCGTTCGGCGGAACTCTCCCTCTCCTTCAAATTGGGCCTGTCCTTTGGCCAGCACCCATCGTTCGGTGCCATCACGCCAAACAATTCGATATTCAACTTCATAGGTTCCCGTCGAGTGAGGATCAATCGCTGCATTCACCGCAGCCGCTACTCGTTGGCGATCGTCCGGGTATATCCGCTCCAGTACCTGCCCTAGAGGAACCATCACTGCATCCTCTGGCTCCCCCCAAATTTCCTGCATCCGCTCGTCCATCTCAACCAGGCTGGTATCAAGATGTAGCCGCCACCCGCCTAATCTGGCCACTTGGATCGCTAAACGGGCCCATTCCTCACTTTCTTGCAAGTCTTGTTCTGCGCGTTTGCGATCGCTGATGTCATTGAAGAGAATCGCTACTTTTCGCTCGTCAGGTTCACTCACGCGGAAGGCGTAAACATCATAGAATCGCCCCAGTTCCTGTGCCTTGTTTTCAAACCGTTTCGGGATCCCCGTCAGAGCAACTTCGCCGTAGTTTGAATACCAATGGGCCTCCATATTCGGCGCTAGATCGCGCATGGTTTTGCCAATCACGTCCACCAGTCCCGTATGTTTCTCAAGAGCTGGATTAGCCTCTAGGAAGCGGTAGTCATAGGCGTTTCCGGCATTATCAAACAAAACTTTGATAATGCAAAAACCTTCATCAATAGAGTCGAACAGCGAACGATATTTTGCTTCTGACTCGCGCAGCGCCTCTTTAATATCGACCTCACCCTGAATGTCGGTGCAGGTGCCAACCCATTGCTTGGCGTTTCCAGCGGCATCTTTGATAGGAATACCCCGCACCAGCTGCCAGCGCCATTCCCCGGTTCGATGACGAAATCGATGTTGAATTTCTACCGGTTCGCCCGATTGAAGAGAATGCTGCCATTCCCGCACTGTATTAGACCTGTTGGGAAATAAAGGATAGTATAAAGCAACTATATCTGAGGCCAGCGATGCTAGATTTAGAGCGGATACTCGCCAGTGACCGGCTGATGAGAGCGCTGACAGGACTAAACCGCAAAGCGTTTGAGGCCCTC
>JBGTNW010000279.1:0-11871 GCA_041742865.1 Phormidesmis sp. | reverse complement strand
GCTGATGATCAAAGCGCTGTTAGACGTTCAGCAGGCTTGTTTGAGATTTGAGGCATACATAGCTGAGTCGGAAGATTGGTTGTCAGCAGCGATCGCCCTTCAAGCCCAGTTTGATCAAACCCTAGGTAGCGATCAAGGCGGCTATTTAAACACTAGCCATAAGCTGATTGTGCAAGAGCGAGCCTATCAAGATAGTGCAGTCCCCGCAGCAAATGGGGTGGCGATCGCGTCTCTCGTGCGGCTATTTTTGCTCACCGAAAACTTAGACTATCTCAACCAAGCTGAAGCCAGCCTAAAATCTTTTAGCACTGTCTTACAAAAAGCCCCTCGCGCCTGTCCCAGCCTGCTGAGCGCCTTGGATTGGTTTACCCATCCAGTGCTGGTGCGCACAACGGCTGAGCAAATTGAGTTAATGCGCGATCAGCCGCTACCGACTGGCGTTATAAAGCTTGAGCAGACTTTACCAAAAGGGGCAATTGCACTAGTTTGCCGAGGCTTAAGCTGTCTCAAACCTGCCACGGATTTGGCCATGATGCGCCAGCAAATAGCGCAAAGTCAGCAGCTCGTCAGGAAATCAGAGTTTGAGCGCTGAAGCTTACATCACCGCCAAACTTACGTGTTCTGGATGTGTTCCGTCAAAACAAACGATGCGGCTTCACAGCCTAGCAGCCGGTTTTAGCGGATTACGATAGCTTCTATGAAGCCGCTGCAAAGCGAATTTTGAGATAGTCATCTTCCATTCTGGCACCGGATGGGGTGAGTGCGGCCAGCGCTTGCGGCAACACCAAATTGCGGCGGTGATTTCCGATCCGAATATTGAGTTCGTCGGCCGTTTTGCTTAGCTCTACTTGGTCTTTTGGAATGCCGGGTAGATACACCTCTAAGCTGTAACTATTTTCCTCTTGAACCACTCTCAGCGTGGTCTCTTTGTAGTACACCTGAGACGGATCTTCATCACCGTACAGCGTTTCTTTAAGGCGCTCTAAAGCCTCTATCCCACACATTTCTTCAGAATAAAGCGGTACTTCTTTCACGGGCAGCGGGTGAAAGTTATCGTGAATTTCCTTTCTGTATTTGGTTTGCTGATCTTTCCAGCGCTGAAAAAACGGATCGCTCACCGTATCAGGAATAATCCGATTCGCCACTACCATATCAGTCCCGACGTTGTACAAACTCAAATAAGCATGAGCTCTCAGCGATTCTTTAATCACCATTTTTTCGGGGTTGGTCACGAGCCGCACAGAGGTAATGGTTGGATTAGAAAGAATTTTTTCAAGCGCCTCTAGCTGCTCATAAAACTCATAAGGTGCATCCATCACCTCTTTAGTCGGCAGCGAAAAGCCCGCTACAGGCCGAAAAAACGGCTCCACCAATGGCCGCAATGCCGTAGAAACCGCCTGAAAAGGCTTGTATAGTTTGCGCATGTACCAGCCTGCAACTTCTGGCAGGCTCAGCAGCCGCAGCGCTGTTCCTGTGGGCGCAGAATCAATAATCAGCACATCGTACTCATCCTCATCGTAATGACGCTTCATGCGCACCAAGCTAAAAATTTCGTCCATTCCTGGCAAAATTGCCAGCTCTTCGGCTTCGATGCCTTCTAAGCCTCTTGCTTGAAGCACCTGAGTGATATAGCGTTTGACAGCGCCCCAATTGCCTTCTAGCTCTCTGAGAGCATCGAGTTCTGCGCCCCAGAGGTTGGGCTTCACTTCTTTGGGGTCGTGGCTGAGTTCAATATCAAAGCTATCAGCCAAAGAGTGCGCCGGATCGGTGCTGAGCACTAGGGTTTTGTAGCCCAATTCAGCGCAGCGTAGACCGGTTGCAGCAGCCACTGAGGTTTTGCCCACCCCACCTTTTCCGGTCATCAAAAGTACGCGCATAGTAAAGGGGCCTGTAAGGAATGTCTAAAGTTAGCGTTCCTTTACTTTAGCGAGTTTTTGAGTGAGTTTTAGGATGAGTTTTTGGGTAAGAGAAACTGGATTGCAGCTCTTACTCAGGTGAGCAGGACTTCTTTAAACCATTTGCAGTACAGCAAATTACGGATAATCGCTGCATTTCCAGATAGTTGAGCGAGGCTCATGTGCTCTAAATTGATAAGCCAGCAGCTATTGATTAGAGCGCTCCTTGCACCGAACCTTTAAAGGCGTTGGCTAGCGCTACTTAGTGAGTAACCCATAAAAATAGCTCAATCGCTAGCGAACGTTGAGGTACTGAAGGATGCCTGCGGCGATCGCATCAGCGATCGCATTGAGTGCTTGCGGATCTCTAAAGCGGGCTGCATCTTCGCTGCCAGTCACAAAGCCAGTTTCGACTAGTACAGCAGGCATAGAGGTGTTAACTAAGACGTAAAAACGAGCGGTGCGAACGCCGCGATCGCGCAAATTAGTCCGCTGCAAAATGTTGTCATGAATCGTTTGGGCCAGCCGCTGACCCGAAGAATAGTAGTAGGTTTCTAGCCCATTGACATCTGGGCGACTAAGGCTAATAGCATTAGCGTGAATGCTGACAAACACATCGGCATTTGCCCGAGAAGCAAAAACAACCCGAGGATTCAAGTCCACTTCTCTATCGTCAGAACGAGTCATTAGAGCATTGATTCCCTGCGCAGCTAAAGTCTCTTGAACCCGACGAGTAATCGTCAAGTTAATGTCTTTTTCTCTCAGGCCACCGATACCAACGGCACCTGGATCGCGACCGCCGTGACCTGGATCGAGTACGACTGTAAGCTGTCCTTGCTGAGGCCGAGGCCCCGCCGGTGAGGGTGTAGAAGGTCTGGGCACATTGGCAACTGGCGTAGAGGCTGCTTCGATAATTCGGGCCGAAAGCCCAGCGACAACAAGACGCTGCTGCAACTGCTGCGCTAGGTTCTGATCGCGAAAACGACCGGCTTGCACAACCGCCTGACCGTTCGCTCGGGTGCGAAAGGCACCGGGTTCGATGGCATTGACGAGATCGCGCGTATCCGATCCACTATCTGGCACCACCACCAAATAATCAGTTTGGCCAGCGGTCGGTGAACTCGGTGGCAAACTGGGTGATGACCCTGGCGACGCTGCCCGCACGCCCTCGATAATTTGAGAATTAAGACCTCGGCCTGATAGCTGAGAAACGAGCTGATTGGCGCGATCGCGCTCTTGAAACAACCCTGCCTGGATCACCCGATTGCCGCTGATATTGGTCATAAACGCATCAGCAGCGACTTGGCGAACCCGCGCCTGCACCAGTGTCGAAGAGCTAGGCACAATCACTTGATAGTAATTACCGTCAGCGCTGCCCCCAATCGGAAGGGGCGTCGGGGTAGAAGCACCTCCTCCTGGCGGCGTCAACGCACCGCCGCCTTGAATTGGTGGGGCCGCAGGAATCGGTGGGGCCGCAGGAAGTGGGGCCGCAGGAATGGGGGTAGAAGGCGTCGGGGTAGACGCAACTGGCGGTGTCGTTGGGCTCGGCGCAGCCGGGGTTGGCCGAGTGCCACCAGCTTGGGCAATCACCGTCTCTAAGCTTTGACTATTAGAAAGATAAACGTGCCCTTGAGCGCTGCCATTCAGCGTGCGGCGGCTCATCTGCCAGCCCGGATCCAGGGTGAGCTTTACAAAGTCATTGGCGACTCCATTGCTGCGGGCGATTTCAAGCGGTGGTAAACCGGTATTTTGGCCCGGCAAAGAACCCGGCAATGCCACCAGCACTAGATTGTCGCCCCGACGAGTAACTTCTAGCCGGTAGCGGCGGCTCATATCTTCGTTGCCAATGTTGATAGAGTAGCCGTTGCTATCGGAGCGGCGACCACAAATACCCGAAAAATCGAAGTTCAAAAGCAGCGGCTCAACCACAGTTGGGCTACCTGAGCGCTCGGCAAAACAGGCTCTTTGGTCAGTGAGCTGCTCTAAAATCAGCAGGCGATAAAACCGGCCATTGGCTACTGGATCAGCAATGGCTACCGCCCGCTCAGCAGCGATGGGCTGTTGACCATAGTTTTGCGCGAGTGCACTACGAGTAGAAACAAGCGCACTCCCTCCCAGTACCGTAGCGGTTAGGGCAGTAAGGGTGGTAAGTCGGCGAATTACAGATTTCATATCTTTGGCGGTTTAGCAGGTGCAGCGAACAAAATCAAGCCCTGAGGGGCGAAAACTTTAGTCAGTACGTGTTTGGTGTGTGTGAAGAAGCAACCGGTGAGGCCAGCCGCCCGTCAAAAGTAGGTTAAAAGCGGTCAAAAGTAGGTCAAGAGCGGTTAAGGCTCAGCTAATAAATACCCAGCAAGGGCACGCTAGGTGCGCTTTTTAAAAAACGATTTCAATAAATGTTGCTACAGACCAAAAGGACTATAGCAGGTGAATAGCTGTATACAGAGGGGTTTAGCCATCTGAACCGGCTATCTACCTCCATTGAGCGATTTTTCATTCCCAGCAAGTTACGTTCATGTGACTACTTTTGAGTTGTCACATGAATTATCAAGTCATCAATGGGACGATTTAATAGACTTCACAGAGCCCTCTCATCTCCTCTTCATATAGATTGCCTAGTCTATTTACAGAATCTTCAAAGCTACCCAAACCGTTCACTCAAAATAAACATTCGACCCAAAATGAACATTCAACTCAGCTTCGCGCATCCGTTTCGCCCGCTTTTGACTGGTTTACTGGCCGCTACTGTGGGCTTGGCAGTCGGCTTAACCGCTTGCTCATCTAATGAACCTGCTGAAACTGCAACCGCTCCAGCTGCTAACACTGTAGCAACAACCGCTTCAGCCGCTAGCACCGTGGCGACGCCAGCTCCAGATGCAGCCGCAGCTATTTCTAACGTTTATGCCAAAGATAACATTGCCATTTCAGGTGCTGATCCGGTTGCTTACTTCACTGAGCAGGCTTATGTCGCTGGCAGCAGTGAATACACTTACGACTGGGAAGGCGTGATGTGGCAGTTCGCTACGGCTGAAAATCGAGACACCTTCATGGCAAATCCTGAGCAATATGCGCCTCAGTATGGCGGGTTTTGTGCTTGGGCCGTCGCTGTCAAGAATTCGTTAGTGCCCACCGATCCGAATGCTTGGAGTGTAGTTGATGGCAAGCTCTACCTCAATGCGAATGAAAGCGTTCAGACGCGCTGGCAAGAAGATGTTCCAGGATTTATCGCTAAGGCCGATAGCCAGTGGCCCGCGCTGTCAGGACAGTAGATAAACGGCAGCACGTTAGAAAGTCAGGTTAAAGCCAGCATGTTCAGCGCCTCAGCAAGGTCACTTTCAGGCCATCAGCCGGTCTCAGTGACGGTATAGGATTTAGGCTCAAATCTTGACCAGGGGCTAGCTGCCATTGATAGCGGCGCAGCAATTGGGCCGCGAGAATCTTCATCTCTAGCTTGGCAAAAGCCATGCCGATGCAGATGCGAGGGCCACCACCAAAGCCAACTAGGCTATAGTCATAGCGCTTTTGCTCAGCGCGCTCGGGGCTAAAGCGATCTGGATCAAATGCATCGGGATGGGTGTAGCAGCGCTCATCTTGATGAGCGGCGTCGATTCGGTAAAGCGCTAACCAGCCTGCTGGAACGTGATATCCATTAAAATCAAACGATTTGATTACCTTGCGAAAGCCGCCGCCAATGGGTGGATACTTGCGCTCAACTTCTTTGAGCACTTGATCCAGGTAGGGCATTTGCTGAATTTGCGCCAAGGTCAGTGGTAATGCTTGATCTATGAGGGCTGTGTCCTCTTTTGATCCTTCTACACTAGCGGCGATGATGGCGCTTTGCTCAGCGCGGGCTTTGGCTAGGACGGCTGGATTTTGAGCTAGCGCCATCATGAGAGAGGTCAGCATGGAGGTGGTGGTTTCGTGTCCTGCAAATAGCATCAGCAGTGTTTGTACTTTGATCTCGGCTTCGCTGAGACGGTTGCCGTCTTCGTCTTCCGTTTGGAGTAGCAGGCTGAGTACGTCCGTGGATGCTTGGGCGTTCTTGGATGGGCTAGCAAGGTGAAGGCGGCGTTGGGTGATTTTGGTTTCGATGTAGTTAAGGAGGCGATCGCGCCCTCTAATCGCCTTAGCGTAAGGAAACGGCCCCCAGTTAATTGGCACAGTAAACAGACCATTGGTCAGATCTGTAAACCAAGCCGATAGCTGATCGACGTTTTCGCCCGGATCGCTGCCGACGAGCAAAACGCTAGCCACCTCGAAAGTGAATTTTTTCAGCTCGTTAAACCAAATCAAATCGCGCTGCTGCTCCCACCGAGCCAGATAAGTCTCTGATAAAGCCACCATCGTCGAAAAATAGCCCTCTAGCGCTTTGCCATGAAAAGCGGGCATCAGCAGCCTTCGATTGCGCTTATGCACCTCACCTTCTTGTAAAAACAGCGATTCACCTAGCAATTTTTTAAAGGTATCCGGCCAACCACCCTGCCACGAAAAGCAATCCGCATGGCTAGAGAGCAAAAACTCATTCGCCTCCGGCCCACAAAAAACCACCGTCGGTTGACCGATAATGCGCGATTTAAATAGGCTGCCATACTGCTGCTGTCGCTTGCGGGCAAAATTAGGATCTCGTAAAAAGCTGAGGGTTTCGCCAATCACAGGCAGACCTAGATGGCCAGGTGGCAAAGGGAGACGTTGCAAGTTCATGACTTTCCTCAAACCAATTAAAGGTATCTATAGTAGTGAATATAGACTCATCGTATTTATTAGGCAGCGCACTCGGCATGACGACCAGCATCGCAATCATCACCAGATTCTTTAATGCTCAGCGCCTCAAACGGGCTTGGTCAAAGCTCAGCATTCTGCCGCTGGTGTGGATGCTGGTGTGGGGCACGGTGGGCTGTACACAGCCTTCTATCCAGGCGACGTTACCGGCCTCAAGTAGCAGCGCAGCCGTAGCCGAAGGAGAAATTGCGACTGCGGTCTTTGCAGGGGGCTGCTTTTGGTGCATGGAGCAGCCTTTTGATGAAATTTCGGGTGTTGTTTCGACCACCTCTGGCTATACCGGCGGTACGGTCGAGAATCCGTCTTACGAAGAAGTCTCAGCAGGCAGTACGGGCCATGTAGAGGCCGTAGCGGTGCGCTACGATGCAGCCAAGGTAAGCTATGAGACGTTACTCGCTACGTTTTGGCACAACGTCGATCCGCTCGATAATCAAGGGCAGTTTTGTGATAAGGGCAGTCAGTATCGTTCGGCTATCTTCTACGAAGCCCCTGAACAGCAGACGCTAGCAGAGGCCGCAAAGAAAGAAGTCGCTGCAAAATTTGAGCAACCGGTTGCGACCGACATTTTGCCCGCTGCACCCTTTTATGATGCCGAAGACTACCATCAAAACTACTACCAAACTCACCCAATGAGATACAAAATCTATCGCTTTGGCTGTGGACGAGATCAGCGCCTTGCCGATGTTTGGGGTGCTGATGCGCCAGCACACCAGTGATCGCAAAGCAATTACATCAGCAATTATTGTCTCGTTAAGGCTATCAATGACCATTTTGTAGCCAGAAACCTTTGTTAGCGTGCAGTGTCATAATACTGATGCTTTGTCACCAACAGCGGGGCTATATCTCTGATAGGGCTATAGCAAGTGCAGTAGCACGAATAAATAGGGTTTTGGCTTCATGTTTAGGATTAAAAGCGAATTGTGAAAATAACTTTTAGGTGGCTGAGAAAAAAGCGAGTTTTGGCTGGATTAGCGATCGCTGCCTCACTGGCCGCTCTGATCAGCCAGCTGCCTATTTTTGCATGGATTTCAGCCGCTCATAGCTGGTTGGCGGGCCAGGGCATCTGGGCATTCCCAGCATTTATCGCCATCTATGTCACAGCCGCTGTCTTGGGTTTGCCCAACATTGTTTTAGTACTTGCAGCAGGCACCCTATTTGGCCTCACGCAGGGCATTGTAGTCGCTTCTAGTGCCGATACGCTCAGCATTGCAGCCTGCTTTATCATTGGTCAAGTGATGGGCCGCAGATGGATTACGCGTTCAATCAAAGAAAGCAGCCGGTTTCACAAGCTAGATCACGCCTTTGCAAAAAAGGGGTGGAAGATTGTCTTATTGACACGCCTATCACCGCTACTGCCTTCTAACATTCTTAATTACGGCTTTAGCCTAACCAAAATTGACTTCTGGGAATATCTATTCTTTTCCTGGTTAGGAATGCTGCCAGTCATTTTTACGTATGTTTATATCGGCACGTTTGGGGCGAGCATTTTTTCGGCTAATCGACAGAATGAAAACCTGATGTTCCAAGCAGTAGGACTTTTTGTCACGCTTTGCGCCATGGTCTATACCACTAAGCTAGCAGCATCCGCTTTAAGCATAGAAGAATCTGAAGATGATAATTGCGAGTGATGTTAGCAGTTCATCTTTAGGTTATTCATCAGGCGCGTTTGATGAAGCGCATTAGATAAAACAGGCTTGACTAAGCAGTAGATAAAGCCTGCAAAGACTTAGCCAATAGCCCATTTAGATCCTAATCAATTGGCTCTAAAGCGTCCGGCCTGTGCGCCGCTTCGTTTCCTGTGCGCTCACTTTCTACTAAATACTGTGGATCATCTTCGCTGGCTTTGGCCGTATGCCCTTTGATATCAGTCTCGTCAGTCAATTTCTTTTTGACAGTACCGGTAGTTTTGCCTTGGCGGGTGTTCCATTCGACGCGATCGCCTTGCTTCAGCTTATCCAAACCTTCTGACGGTGATTCTCCTTTAGATTTAGCATTGCTGATAGACTCATCAGCCTTCGACAACGTATCAGGCTGATGCGCTGTTACTTTGCCAGTATTGTCGTTTTTGACTAAGTAGCGGGGGTTGTCCTTCGTGGCAGATACGGTTTTACCGTCTACCGTTTGGTCTTCAGTGATGGACTTTTCAACGGTTCCAACCGCAGTGCCTTGCCCAGATGCCCACTGCACTTTGTCTCCTTGATGAAAAGTCTGACTGCTTGCCATGCGATCGCCCCTTACAGTTTCTCACTGCCTTTGTCTCATTGCCTTTATACAGAGCCTTCATACAGAAGGTCAGTTGATCAATCCAACACTCAGTACGTTCAGCATCGGACTAACCAACACGTTAAGAAAGCGATCCTGACTAAGCCTCTGTCGATTTCAGGGTTATCTCATTTAATTAAATACGCACAGCGATAGATTGTCTAAACAGCGATGCAAATAGGACGATTTATAATAATAAATATTAATCAAAGAAAATTTAATAGGAAGAAGTGTTATCTCTGCGACAGTACATTTGAACTATTTCAGATATATTATTTTTGACTGAAGTTCAGCCCTATTACCAGTGGTGCTTATGAATGCTCACTTGAAACCCGGAACCTTTGTGCGACTAAAAGACCAGCCCAGCGACCTACCCGACTTTGTTCTGGAGCGCTACTTGGGTGCATTCTGCTGGATTCGCCAGCAAGCTTGGGGGCAAGCTGTGCAGTGGAAGGTTAGCGCTAGCCGCCTCGTGGGCCATACAATTTTGCCCAGTTGAATTTAGGACAAGACAGATCCATAGGCAAAACTATAAGCCAAATGAATAACGGCCATTAAAGCAGATGAAAAGGTGACACCGCGTTACGCTAGGATCGCTATATTAAGAGCACTTTTAGCTATTGCTTTAGTTACGTTTTCCATTACTTAAGAATGCCATGACTGCCTTACAGGTTTCCGCCCGCGAACTGGTTCAAGCTGCCTATGAAAACCGCTACACCTGGGATAAAGCTTTTCCCGGATACACCACAGAAGTCACGTTAAAGCTCGGCGATCAGACTTTTCGGGGCACCGCGAAAGTGAACCCTGACCTGTCCGCAGAAGTCTTTGGGATAGAGGATGAAACCGCCCATAAAGCCATCAAAAATCAGCTTTGGGAAGTCGCCATTCACCGTGTGAGCCGCCCCTTTGAAGCGGCTCATGGCAAAAACACCTTTAGCGTAGAAGGCACTGAGGCCGATGGCACGGTGAAAATTGCCGTCGGCGGTAACGCAGAAGGGGATGCTTACAAGGTAAAGGGGAATGAATTTACGATGGTGCATCGGCACATCCATGGCACTGTGGTCACCATCAACACCTTTAGCGCTTATGACACGGGCAGCGGCTACTTGTCGCATACCTATGATTCGGTGTATCGCGATCCGAAAACAGGTGAAATAACGCAAGGGCGCAGTGAGTTTGTTGATGACTATACCCAAGTCGGGGGCTACACGATTTTGGCTAAGCGGACGGTGACTTCGGAAGATCGTCCGAATATGGAAATTTCATTTTCCAATATTGAGCTGCTGTAGCGTCTTAACATGAGCCAGCGTGGTGACCAAGCTTGGCCCTTGTGGCCAATCGTGCCGATCTATCCGTATGGTCGGCGGCGCACTTATGTGCGCGAAATCATTCCTAATAAGCTCTGGCTATTTGAGCAGGTGCAGGGGATTTTTTATGTGGTGGTGCCGATTCGGATGACGGTGGTAAAGCTGGCGACGGGCGGGCTGCTAGTCTTTTCACCCGTTGCGCCGACGCGCGAGTGTGTGCGGCTAGTGCAGGCACTAGAAGCGGTGCATGGGCCGGTGAAATATGTGACTTTGCCTACGGTAACGGGGGTAGAGCATAAGTACTTTGCGGGGCCGTTTGCTCAAAAGTTTCGTCAATCACAAGTTTACGTCGCGCCTAATCAGTGGAGCTTTCCGGTAGATTTGCCGTTAAGCTGGCTGGGTTTTCCCGCTCGGCGCACGCATATTTTGCCAGCCGATCCGCGTCAAGCGCCTTTTTATGATGAGTTTGACTATGCAATTGTCGGCCCGATTGAGCTGAGTGTGAAGCCCTACACGGAGGTGGCTTTTTTTCATCGAGAGACGCGATCGCTCCTTGCCCTTGATGCAGTGCTTTCAATTCCACTAGATCCGCCTTCTGTCGTCGCCCAAGACCCCTTCCCCCTGCTTTTTCACGCTCGTGACAGCGCTCTAGATCCATTCGTTGATACGGTGGAGAATCGGCGCAAGGGCTGGGCGAGAATTTCACTGTTTGCTTTTTATTTTCAGCCTAATGCGCTGGCGGTACCGAAATGGAGTCAGCTTCTAAAAGATGCGGTGAAGGCGAGCGATCGCTCTAGGAAAAACTATTTCGGTCTATATCCTTTTCAGTGGCAAAGCGGCTGGCAGTCGTCTTTTGAAGCCTTGCGATCTGATGGACGATTGATCGTTGCCCCGATTTTACAGACCCTGATTTTCAATCGGGGAGCCAAAGATGTTTTAGTCTGGGTTGAACAAGTTTCCGCGTGGGACTTTGACCAGATTATTCCGGCTCACTTTAGCGCCCCGGTGACGGCTAATTCGGCTGATTTCTACCGCGCTTTTGAGTTTTTACGTCAGCCCAATCTACAGAGCTGGTCAGGGTTTGATCACGACTTTCCAGCGGCAGATTTAGCCACGCTAGGGCAAATTAATCAGCAGCTACAGGGCAACTCATTGCCGCCTTCTTAGCATCCACGAGACTATTCTCACGATGCGCCCTGAGAATAGTCTCGTGAGTGACGATTCAAAAAAAATAGCGCTAGCGCTGTCCACCCTCTTGCAAGATGACAGCTTCATAGGGGATAACGCCCATCTGGTCGCTGCCTAGGCACTCAGCGGCGGCTTTAGATAAATCTAGGGAGCGATCGCCCACGTACGGCCCTCGATCATTGACGCGAACCACTACCGTTTTGTTATTGGTCAAGTTACGGACTTTGAGCTGTGTGCCAAAGGGCAGTGACTTATGTGCGACGCTCAGCTCGTTTTGATCGTAGGTTTCGCCGTTGGCTGTGGGCCGACCGTGAAAGTAGGGCCCGTACCAGGACGCTTCGCCTGATAGCTCAATGTTAGAAGGCTGCAAGTTTTGTAAGGTCATTTGCGCTTCACCTGCGCTCAGCGGCTCAGTCTCTAGCGCTATTCGCAAATTATTA
>JBGTNW010000278.1:0-4626 GCA_041742865.1 Phormidesmis sp. | reverse complement strand
CACCGTCAGCTCCGGCGGACAAAACAGCCGACCCGGCAGATAAGTGCCCAAGCCTCGGTTGACATACAGCCAGTTGTTGCCTACCCGATGTAAGCCCCGGCCCCACTCCCAGTGACGCACCACATGAAAGCAGCGATCGCTCAAAAACGGCACCCGATTGCGCAACCAGCGCGGCACCCGCTGACGCCAGCGTTTCCATACCAAAGGCCCCGGCCCTAGCCCAGGAATATACACCTGCCCCCCATGCGTATGGCCCGATAGCTGTAAATCAACTCGCCAGTTCGCCAAATGCTCAGCCGTATCCGGATTATGCGACAGCACCAAACGCGGCACCTGAGGATCTAAACGGCCCAGTACCTGCGGATCAAATTCTTTAGACCAGTAATCGGCAAAGCCAACCACCGGGAAATCATCCCCAAAAGGCGTCGCAATTTCATTCCACAGCACCGTCACATTAATCTGCTCTAGAGCCTCACGCACCATCTGCCGCGCCCCTCGTCGCTGAATATCGTGATTACCCAGCACCGCAATCATGCCATAGCAACTGGGCAAATGCTTAATCCGGCGCGCTAGCTCATAAATCGGCTGAGGATCATCTGTCACAAAATCTCCAGTCAGCGCAATCAAGTCAGGTTTGATCGCTTCCACCTGCTCTAATGTGCGTGCCAGCAAAGCGTCCGATAGCCTCAGCCCATCAAAGTGAAAATCAGAAAGCTGCACAATCACGCAGCCCGCTAGCCGCTCAGGCAACCCTTGAATCGGAACTGTTAGCGCTTCCGTTGATAGCGGGCCGGATAAAAATCGATGCATAGCATATCAATTGACTTATTGCGCGCGCATGGCTCTATCAACCGGCCACATCTGCACAGGTAGCCATACCATTTTAATCAAGCTGACGAGAGTCTTACAGATTACATCTGGCTGTATCAACACAGAAAAACGCAGTATCAACCGACTTAATTCACAGACCTCTTACTTACGCCCCAATTACAGACCAGACGCCACCATCATGGTACCAATCCCCGCATCGGAGAAAATTTCGAGCAGCAGCGCATGAGGCATACGGCCATCTAAAATAGTGGCCGTATGAACACCTTGGGCAAGTGAGCGGATGCAGCAATTCACCTTCGGAATCATCCCACCCGCTACCACACCGCTGGCAATCAGTTCTCTCGCTTGGTGAATATCAAGTTTGCTAATCAAGGTACTAGGGTCGTGAAAATCGCGCATAATCCCTGACGTATCGGTGAGCAAAATCAGCTTTTCAGCGTTGAGCGCAGCCGCGAGTTCACCCGCTACGGTATCGGCATTAATGTTGTAGGCTTGGCCCGTATGATCTGCCGCCACGCTAGAAATCACGGGAATGTAGTTCGCAGCCACTAGCGAGCTCACTAAATTCGGGCGAATATTGCTGACCTCACCGACAAAGCCAACCCCTGAATCTGCCGAGTTAGGTCGCGCTGTTACCAAATTGCCGTCTTTACCACAGATGCCCACCGCCGCCCCACCAGCCTGATTAATTAGAGACACGATTTCTTTATTAACGCGGCCTACCAGCACCATTTCCACTACGTCCATGGTTTTGGCATCCGTCACTCGCAGCCCATCTTTAAACTGAGGCTCGATATCTAATTTGGTCAGCCAAGTATTAATTTCAGGGCCGCCGCCGTGGACGACGACAGGCCGAATCCCTACGCTGGCCATAAAGACAATATCGCGAATAACTTTTTCTTTGAGGCCGCTGTCTTTCATCGCTGCGCCGCCGTATTTCACCACAACAGTGCGGCCTTGAAACTGCTGAATGTAGGGGAGGGCTTCGCTGAGGATGCGGACACGATCGGCTTCGACTTGTTGGAAGTATTCGCTTTCGGCGGTGTGGTTGGGCTTGGGGAGTTAGGGGAGGGGGGAGTGGGGAGTGGGAAGTGAGGAGTAGGGGTTAATGGTGTTGATATTGTTGGTGTTGAGGAGAGCGGGGGTGGGTGGGGTAGGGGATTGGATGGTTTGTTGGAGGCTGGTGAAGATGCGATCGCAGGTTTTCCCTACCGACTTACTTTCGTATTCAATGCGCAAATCAGCCTGGGTATAGAGATCCTGACGTTCGGCTAAAAGGCTTTCGAGTTTAGCGATCAGATCAGCGCCGCTGAGGAGTGGGCGGGTGGTGTCGTTAGCGAGACGAGCAGCCAGCACCGGTACTGGCACATCGAGCCAAATTACAATGCCATGCTGCAAATAGCTCCAGTTAAGACGCTGAGTAACGATGCCACCGCCAGTGGCTACGACTAGGCAAGTATGCGTAGCGACTTGGGCCAGCACTTGGGTTTCAATCTCGCGAAAGGCCACTTCGCCTTGGCTGGCAAATAGATCGGTAATCGAGCGGCCAGTGGTTTGCTCGATTAAAGCATCGGTGTCTAGAAATCGGTAGCCTAAGCGGTGCGCTAGCTTGCGACCAAGGGTAGTTTTGCCGCAGCCCATCATGCCGATTAGGTAAAGGTTGGCTTTTTTGAGAAAGGCAGAATCAGAAGGAGCGCTCATGATGTCGGAGTGGGGCGACTGCTGTATTATGCCAGCTAGTGAGCCAGCTTTGGTGGGTCAGCTTGATCCTAGGCAAAAGGCGCAATCTGCTAGGGCGCACTCTTTTCTTGAGCCCGATCTAATAGTGCTAGCCAGAGCTGACGTTCGCCACCAGGGGCACTGTAAAAGAGTAAATCAATCAGCAGCCTGAGTGAGAGCTGAGTAAGCACCTCGGTGTCAGGTGCCGGATCGGCCATGCGATCACTATACATATTATTAAAGTTATCGAGATAGTCGCCCAGTACAGAGGAGCGATGCGGTGGTTCGCCAGCTATCGTCAGCGCTTCTAGCCTAGCGACCGCTTGACGAATGTGTTCGTGGTGAGCCACCGCCAGCCGACAGATCACTAACACCAGCGCTCTGGCTTCCTCAATGTCTAACTTTTTGCGCCCCTGGCCTTTACGCAAGGGGCTAGATTGTCTTAGCCGCCATAACCCCACCCGATCAGAAAGGGTCTCGCCTAGCTGTAAATCTTTGGCGGCGATGAGCACCGCATCGGAACCGACATCCGTTAGCGCCTCAATCGCCATTAGCACCAAATCTAGCTGGGCTTTAATGCTGCTGAGCTGAGCAGATGAGAGATGATCAAAGGGCAAAAAGGCATCCACAGCAATCAAGGCGGGCAACTTGGAGCAGTTAGCTAGCCCAAGCAACAGGGGGCTACGGCAATTGTGCCACAGCCGAGGCCGCGTTTTAGCTGCACTTTAGCAACGCCCCCGATTACAGGCAGGTTTGATAGCCCCAGTCAGGAGCCTCTACCGCTCTAGGCGCTAGGGCGCAGGCAAATTCTCCAACCGACACAGCAGCGCTTGAGGTGCGTGGGCGATCAGGCAAGTAACCAAAGGTTCGCTCCACGCCAGCGCTTGGCGTATCAAATATCACAGCTCCTACGCTCGTGCAGCCCCGAATCAAATCAGTCGCTACTTGAGTCAAAAACTGCGGCGAAAAGATTACCGATGCTGCCGCTGGCCCACTGAGCGCGACCTTAATTCCATTGGGTCTAGCCGGGGGTACAGCGCTGTAAAAATCAGCTAAGCGCAGAGCATCTAGCGAAATGCCAACGTCACGGCCTGTTTCGATGTTTTCGATAGTACTCACAACCGCTGCATCGCATCTAGAAGAGCCATCGGAGACAGCCGCGATCGCCGCCGCCGAAACCTCAGGAGACAACAGCCTATCTCGCTCTATCTTGAGCGCATAGCTACCGGTTTTGCTAGATTCATAGCTGTTGGCCATCACTGTATAGGTGCCAGTAGCCGGTAGCACAATCGACAGTCGAGCATTGCGATCGCGGCTGCTAATATCATCATTTTCGCTAATTCGCTTACCGTCCGAATTCAGCAGAATGAGATACGCATCAAAATCCTGGCTCTCTAGAGTAATTGTCACTCGCTGACCACTGTTGCCTGAAAAAACGTATCGGTCATACCAACTGCCATCCTCTAACATCAAATCTCCCGCAGTCAGCGTGCCACTCATTTGTAAAAGGGTTTCAGCGCTAGCTGGAGTAATCCAAAATATTGAGCTCACTACTGAGCAGGCAATTGAACAAACCATGAAGGAGGGCAACGTCAGACCAGCCAGCCTAGAAGCGATTCTAGGCGGTTGCAGCAATCGCATTTTTATTTTTCCGCTAGACGATTAAGTAGGAACACAATCTTATGAGATATCGATGGTAGCGATTAGCGTGGCGCGATGTGTATAGATTTTTATCTATACACATCTTTGTTTTATCTAGTGTATGCCTATATGAGCATTATCGTAACAACTTTCAGCATTGAGCCCCTACTGAGTCAACCTTGAGTCTATGCAGCCATAGCCAGCCAGCTTTACTGGAAGTTAACGAATTGAAACGATGTGACTTTTGTGATTGGCGCTTTTATTGGGTAGTTTCAGGGCATCATCAATTGAAGTTGATACATCTTCACCCTTTCGGGTCGCGATTGCTTTCAATATGCGTTTAACCATCGGCTTTGGGTCTTTGCTTATTTCAGGGTGGATAGCGGTTATTGGGCTGGGCCAAGTCGGCCACACTCAGCTAATCGGCCAGTCAAT
>JBGTNW010000277.1:0-7226 GCA_041742865.1 Phormidesmis sp. | reverse complement strand
GTAAATAGATCAAAACCGATAAACTGCGGGAAGCTTATAGCCGATAAGCAGCTAGCTTACCAATAGCAAGAGCAGTTTTTATGGGTGGCTTAACATGACTGAAGCTGCGGTGATTGCGACCGATCAATTGACTAAGCAGTTTGACGATTATGTTGCCGTTGATCGGGTAAATTTGGAAGTGCACCCCGGTGAGGTGTATGGCCTGATTGGCCCCAATGGTGCGGGCAAAACCACGTTAATTCGGCTATTGGCAATGGCCTTGTCACCGACAGTGGGCGACATTTATATTGACGGTCAGCGACTGCTGCGCAATCAGCCAAATGCCGACATCAAGCGCCGAATTGGGTATTTGCCGGATGACTTTCCGCTCTATGACGATTTGAGCGTGCAAGACTATTTGGAATACTTTGGTCAGCTTTATTACCTCAAGCCAGATCAGCTTAATTTACAGGTGACGGCAGTGCTGTCGCTAGTGAGCTTGGAAAATAAGCGCCATAGCGCAATTAGCAGTTTGTCACGAGGGATGAAGCAGCGGCTGAGCTTGGCTAGAACCGTGATTCATCAGCCTCGCCTGCTGCTCTTAGATGAGCCGGTTTCAGGGCTCGATCCGATCGCTCGCATTGAGTATTGTGAAACGATTAGGCTGTTGCAAAAGCAGGGGATGACAATTTTAATCTCGTCGCATATCCTCAGCGATTTGGAAGACTTTTGTACGACGATTGGCATCATGGAGCAGGGCCGACTGGTAGAGAGCGGTCAGTTGCAGTCGCTGTATCGACGAGAAGGGCAGCAGCTATTGATTGCTGTTCTCGGTAATGACATTTCGCCGCTGGAGATGTATTTGCAAGAGCATCCTTTAGTCAGTGGCCATGAGCGCTTTGAGAAGGTGCGATCTGGCGGGGCTGACAAGGTGAGCGTAACGTTTACCGGCACTGAAGCTGAGGCGGCGGATCTGCTGCGAATGTTGGTGACAGAAGGGATTCGAGTGAGTGAGTTTCACTATACGCAAGAGACGTTGGAAGATATTTTTGTGCGGTTAGGGTATCAGCGCACGTCTTAAAAAAAGGGTTTCTTAGGCTTTGATTAAAATGCTCTTTTATTAAATTCTCTTTTTGTGGTGCTATGGCTAATTGGATTGAACAACTCGGCGATCGCAATCCTCAGTTTTTGCGCGAATGCCGGGGGCGGCTCAAGCCTCGCAGCGTTATGGCCGCCATAGGACTGTCTCTGATTTTTCAAGTCTTGCTGTATATTTCAATGGCAGAGATTGGGGCAGCTATCAACGTTTCAGCGCAGCTCAATATCTGTAGGTCGTTGACTTTTATCATTCCCTATGCCCTGTTTGTCTTGGGTGGCTACTACTTAGTCGATGATTTAGCCAAAGAAGACAAAAGCGGTACGCTGAACTTTATTCGGCTAAGTCCGCGTCCGGCCTTTGAGATTTTACTGGGCAAGCTACTAGGAGTCCCGCTGCTACCGGTCATTTTGATCGCCATCGCCACGCCTTTGCACATCATTTCTGGATTGCTCGGCGGCGTTTCACCCCTGTGGTTCCTAAGCTATTACTTATTGATCGCAGCTGGCAGCGCGTTTGTGTTTTCGCTAGCGCTGTTGTTTGGAATTGTCGGTAGCCGTTCCCCCTGGGGTAAGCAGCAGGCGCTGAGTGCCATAGGGTTTGCCGGGCTGGCGTTGATTGTGTTTACGCCCGCTTTCACAACTTGGAACTCTCTGGTCACTTGGCGCGTTTTTGGATCTGATTCCCCGCTGTTTGATGAATATTCCGCCTCGATTTCGCCGCTGGAGTGGCTGCACTTACCGATCTCGGCCAATGGTTTAGTTGCGCATTTGTTTACGATTGGCAACTTAGTGATAGCGACGCTGCTGGTGTGGCGAATTTTGCTGCGCAAGTTTCGGGTGCCTCAAGCAACACTCGTGAGCAAGCGTTTGAGCTATATGGGCGTATTTTATCTAAACGTATTGGCCTGGGGCTTTTTTCAAAGTAGCAAACTGTCGGCTGAGGAGAGCTTAGCAGGCGCAGTGTTTTTGCTGGTCCTGAATGCCTTTGTGCTGTTGGGACTAATCTTCGCAATTGCCCCTTCTCGCCAACTGCTGCTCGACTGGCTGCGCTACCGCAAGCACACTTTATTTGATTGGATCTGGCATGACAGCAGTCCCTCGGTTGTGGCGATGGCGATCAATGTGGCGATCGCGGCTGGGCTCATTGTCCCCTGGCTGCTGATTACAGGCTGGGGAAGCAATCTGCTGCTGCCCGTGCCGATTTTATTAGCGACGCTTAGCATAGGTACGACTGTGCTGATTTACGCGAGCCTAGTACAAATTATTTTCAGTACGCGGCTGAGATCGCCCTTAATTTGGGCAGTGGGCATCGTCGCGACGGTTGTGTTTGTGCCGCCGACCGCTGTTGCCATCCTCACCAATGGCGGTGGCGATAGGTCGGCGTTCATGATTGCGATTTGGACATTTTTGGGCCTGCCGCTGTGGCAGACTTCGGAGCTAGGCAATAATGTGTCGATGGGGATTTTCATCGGCTGGTTAATGCAGTTCGTTGTGCTGCTACTGTTACTAACTCGTTTAGCCCGCAATCTCAAGCAGATTGCAGCGCATAAGCCGATTTAGGTAGATTTATATGCTTAAGGCAATTGGAGCCGCTGCCGCCATGAAATCGCGTTTGTCTCGCTTTAGCCCGCTATCAAACGATTTTTCAGGGCCGGATTGAAGAAATAATTGACATTGCCTAAGCGTTGAAAATATCTAGCTGTTCCTCAGGGTTCGCCGCTGTCTGGGTCTGTTCTTCAGGCAAAAAATCTTCTGTTGATTTTGGTTTCTCGCTAGCGCGACTGCTGTCGCTGCTTTTTCTGCTGATCTGGCGATCGCGATGCGGCCCTCTTAGGCCGACCGCAATCGTGCTATTTTGCTCAATCTGGCTCATTACCTGCTTGGCGCGGCTGATCACCGAAGGCGGCAATCCGGCTAGGCGACCGGCCTCAATACCGTAAGACTTATCGGCTCCGCCGGGCCGCACTTGATGTAAAAAGATAATCTGATCGGGCAGTTCTTTGACGGTGACTTGATAGTTTTTTACATTCGAGAGCAGAGAGGCCAATTCATTCAGCTCGTGGTAGTGTGTTGCAAAAATAGTGCGGGCGCGAATTTCGATGGCTAAATGTTCGGCAACGGCCCAGGCAATGGAGAGGCCGTCAAAGGTGGCGGTACCTCGGCCAATTTCATCCAGCAAAACTAACGATTGGGGCGTGGCGTGGTTGAGAATGTTGGCAGTTTCGTTCATTTCGACCATGAAGGTAGATTGACCCGTGGCGAGATCATCGACTGCGCCGACGCGGGTGAAAATGCGATCGCACACTCCCAATGTCGCCGATTTACTCGGCACAAAGCTGCCCATCTGCGCCATCAGCTGAATCAGCCCGACCTGTCGTAAATAACAGCTTTTGCCGCTAGCATTAGGCCCGGTGAGAATAATCAGATCAGGCGTAAGACGCTCAGGATCAGAGGGACAATCGGCGCTGATACTGCCTAGCCCGGTGTCATTCGGTACAAAAAAGCCCGCTGGCAAGGACTGCTCCACCACCGGATGACGGCCATTTTCAATAAAAACGGGCCGACCGCTGACCATCTTAGGGCGGCTGTAGCCTTGGTAAATAGCAACTTCTGCTAGCGCTGCGAGCACATCGGCGGCAGCTACGGCGGCAGCGACTTGGCGAATCAGGCTGACCTGCTCACTGACCTGCTCTCGCAGGCGCACAAAAATCGCGTATTCGAGGTCTTGAATCTCGCCTTGAGTGGTCATCAGACGGACTTCACACTGCTTGAGTTCGTCGGTGATGTAGCGCTCTTCGTTGGTAAGGGTTTGTTTGCGGGTGTAGTCAGCCGGGGCTTGGGCCGACTTGCTGCGAGAGATGCTGATGTAGTAGCCAAAGGCTTTGGTGTAGCCGACTTTGAGCGTAGAGATGCCGGTGCGATCGCGCTCACTCGTCTCCAGATTAGCAATCCACTGCTGATCGGCATGAATTTGAGCCCTGAGCTGATCGAGCTGCGGGTTGACGCCATCGCGAATTAGGTTGCCCTCATTTAAGTACAGGGGCGGACTTTCGACGAGGTGCGATCGCAGCACGGCCCCTAGCTCTTCTAGCTCAGGCGGCACCCATTGCAGCTTTACCAAATACGGCGACGTCGCATGATCCATCAGCGCAGCTAGCGCTGGCAGCTTGGCAAAAGAATCGGCGATCGCCACTAAATCTCGACCATTTGCCGTGCCTGATCCGGCCCGCCCCGCCAAGCGCTCTAAATCATAAATTTGCTTGAGCAACTGCTGCAACTGCTGCCGCAAGCTGCCATTGGTAACCAATTCGGCCACGGTATCTTGCCGAGCTTCAATGCCAGGTAGGCTCAGCAGCGGCTGCAATAGCCAGCGGCGCAGCGCCCGCCCGCCCATCGCAGTCACCGTTTTATCGAGCGCCCACAGCAAAGAGCCATGGTAGATACCGTCCCGGCAGGTCTGAGTAATTTCTAAGTTTCTTCGAGTCTGATGATCGATCACCAGAAATTCGCTCAGTGAGTACGTTGCAAGGGTTTGGAGAGGAGCGATCGCCGCCTTTTGCGTATCTTCTAAATATTCCAATAAGCCGCCCGCCGCTCGAATCGCTAAGGGCAAATGAGCGCAGCCAAAGCCTTCCAGCGATCGCACCCGAAAACTTTCCAGCAGCCGCTGCTGCGCCTCTGCTTTGGTAAATGGTGTCTGCGAACGAAACGTGTAGCAAAACTGGCTCGGTAGGCACTCAGGCAGTTGCGCAGATCGCTCTCCTGGCCGCAGCAGAGCCCCTAAATCAGGTGCATTGCTCGGCACCAAAATCTCCGCTGGCTGAAGCCGCATTAGCTCTTGCGCGAGATCTCCTAATCCACTCGACTGGGTGCTGAGAAATTCTCCGGTTGAGACATCCGCGTAGGCTAAGCCCCAGTGTTCGCCCGCGATCGCCACTGCGGCCAAAAAATTGTTGCAGCGGGCGCTGAGCATCCCTTCTTCAATCACCGTTCCGGGCGTGATAATGCGCGTCACTTCTCGTTTAACTAGGCCCACCGCCTGCGCCGGATCTTCTACCTGATCGCAAATGGCCACTGCGTAGCCCTTTTCTACCAGCTGTGTGCAGTAGCGCTCTAGCGCATGGTGAGGAATCCCTGAAAGCGGCACCCGGCCAATTTCTTTACCCGCGTCTTTACTGGTGAGCACTAGCTCTAGCTCACGCGCAATCGTGATCGCATCTTGAAAAAACGTTTCAAAAAAATCGCCGACTCGATACATCAATAGCGCATACGGATGCTGATCTTTAATCTCAGCGTAGTGACGCATCATGGGCGTCATTGCCTCACGGCTGACCTGGCGATAATCGGCGTAGCGCACCGTATGCTTGGCGAGTCGTTCAGGAATGCCGTAGTTTGGCTCAATTTGATTCGGTTGATTTGGCTGACCGGGTTGAATCAAAGGCAGATCCGCAGCTTGAGAGGCAGTCATAAAGGCTGGTAATGAGGGCAGTGCTTACAGTTTAAGGGCTTCTGTCTGGAGCGATCGCCGCACCGTGATAAGGCTTAAGCATAAAGTCTTCGAGTGCCTATGCCAATCGTTGGCCCGCCGTTCAGATTTAGCTAGAGGCGGTGAGGATGCAGTGAGGTGCAGTGGCTATCAGCTTCTAGAATGGGTTTAAATTAGGTAATGCCCCCTGCGAGATAAGCCCTGCGCTGACTAACATTTATGCTCATCAACCATCGATATCAGGTGATTCGCACCTTAGGCGAAGGCGGCTTTGGCCATGCCTATTTGGCAGAAGATACGCAGATGCCTTCAAGCCGGCGATGTGTGATTAAGCAGCTCAAGCCGGTGGTGACAACGGCTGAAGTGTATCAGGTCGTGCAGGAACGGTTTCAGCGAGAGGCGGCGATTTTAGAAAAGCTCGGAGAAAATCATCAGCAGATTCCTCGGCTGTACGCTTACTTTAATGAAGGCCAGCCGCCGGATAGAAAGTTTTATTTGGTGCAGGAGTGGATTGAGGGCGAAACACTAGAGGCGATAGTGGCAGATTGCGGCCCGGTAGGTGAAGCTCAGGTGCACTCGATTTTGTGTTCGCTGTTGCCAGTTTTAGAATTTATTCATGGGCAAGGGATTATTCACCGCGACTTAAAGCCAGATAATATTATGCTCCGAACCGGAACGCAGCAGCCGGTGCTGATTGATTTCGGAGCTGTGCGCGAGACGATGGGAACGGTGTTTAATAGCCGCAATCACCCGACGAGTTCGATTGTGATTGGCACACCGGGCTATATGCCTTCTGAGCAGGCGGCCGGTAGACCCTTGCCTTCCAGCGATCTGTACAGCTTGGGGCTAACGGCAGTGTATTTGCTAACTGGGAAGTCGCCACAAGAATTAGAGTCTGATCCGCAGTCGGGGGAGATCATTTGGCGGCTTGAGGCGGCGCATGTGAGCGAGGAACTGATGGCGGTGATTGAGCAGGCGATCCAGTCTCATCCGCGCGCTCGCTACAGCAGCGCCCCGCAAATGCTAGCAGCCCTCTCAGGTGAATCTGCTCAAGGTGATGGGTCGGCTATCAATCAGCCGGCTGCTTTTCATTCTTCAGCTAGCCATCTAAAAACGATCGCCGTTAGTCCCGGCCGGACACCGCCGCATACCCAAAATCAAGTTTCAACATACCAGCAGCCCCTCCAAACCGCCCTTAGCCCCACCACTAACCACACGGGCAACAGTGAGTTCAACCATACAGTTCTAGCGGCAGGTGCTAACTCCCCTGGCGTGAATCGACCAAACACTCACTCAAACACCCACCCAAACACTCAGGCCATTGCGCCATCAAGCCCCTTACCCTCTACTCAGAAAAAGCGACTCCCTCTAACGCCAGTGACAATGAGCCTAATTGCAGCTGCCGTTGGCGGTAGTCTAATCGGTGGCGGGCTCGTGATCGCTCGCGCCATGAGCGATCAAACGACGCGTCAGCCGCTCGTTTCTCAGCCGCCAGCTGAGACGAAAGATAGCAATAGTGAGGAGATGTCTCCAGCCGACGATGCTACGGCTGCTACTGATGAGTCTGAGAGCGCAGATGGCGCTGAGATTGTGTCATCTAGTAATGACAGTAATTTACCGGCAGATGAACCGACTACGGCTGATCTAGCACCAGTGGCAGTTT
>JBGTNW010000276.1:0-4877 GCA_041742865.1 Phormidesmis sp. | reverse complement strand
CAAGACACATTTACACCACCGAGCCCGCAGTAGCCACCTGGATTTTTAGCGAGATACTGCTGGTGATAGTCTTCAGCGTAGTAAAACTCAGGCACTGGCAAAATCTCAGTTGTGATTTGCCCATAGCCCGACTTACTCAACGCCGCTTGATACATTTCCTGAGATCTTTTAGCCGCTTCTAGCTGCGCTTCAGAATAGGCGTAAATGCCAGAGCGATACTGCGTGCCTTTGTCATTGCCCTGCTGCATTCCTTGCGTCGGATTATGGCTTTCCCAAAACACCTTCAGCAAATCGTCATAGCTCACGACTTGCGGGTCAAACACCACCAGCACCACTTCATTGTGGCCGGTCATGCCAGAGCAGACCTCTCGGTAGGTTGGGTTTGGCGTCGAGCCTGCGGCATATCCTACCGCTGTGCTGTAGACGCCTTCAGTCTGCCAAAACTTGCGCTCCGCGCCCCAAAAGCAGCCTAGGCCAAACAGTGCTAGCGCCATCCCTTCTGGGAAAGGTGCTTCGAGCCGATTGCCATTCACGTAATGCTTTTCGGGGACTAGCATTGCTTTATCCCGTCCCGGCAAGGCGTCTTTGGGGCTCGGAATCACGTCCTTTTTACCCATTCCCATTCCAAAAAATGCCATAGATTTCCTTTGGTTTAATTTACTGACTTTCCTCTAGATTTTAGCGGCTATAGCTAGGTTTGCAGGGGGTAAAGAACCGGCCATAAGTGGTATTAAACCCGGTTTTTTCTAAGATTTAAGTGCTGTAGAAAGGGACGCAAGTCTCTCAATTATTGAGAGATTTGTGTTGAATGTCAGATTTGGCTGAAGATAGAGGAAAATCAAAACTCACGTTAGCTTTCAGCCTATCGCCTGCTTATGGATCGCTTCAGAGTCGAAGTCATTTCAAAAACCCCCAACCCGCAACAGACCATTTACGCTGGCATGCATCAGGACTACGCTGAAGCCTTCGTGTGGGATCAGCGCCACGAATGGCCCACCGAAGAAAAAGCAGGCGATCTGATTATCCGCAACCTGCTCAAGGGCGGACGCGGCCATTTTGGCCCTCTAGAGCATCCTCAAATTGTGCTCAACTGCGGTTTTTTTCCCCATTCGACCATGCAGCAAATCCGCACTCATCGGGTGGGATTAAGTTTTGATGTTCAATCTTTTCGATATACGGGTTCGCGAATTTTGGAGGTGGCGAAAGGAAATACTGATGTAGAAGATGTGTTTTATCTGCGGCCCGTAGGCGCTTACACAGATCGTCAGGGCAAAAAGTATGAGTATACTGAAACGCTGCGTCAGCAGGATTTGGACTGGTGTGTGCAGGGCTGCCACCGCTATAAGACTCGAATTGATCAAGGCTTTTCAGAAGAGCACGCTAGGGGGCTGATCCCATTTGATGTGAGGCAGCACTGGGTGCTGTCGGCGAATGCGCGATCGCTGATGCATCTATTAGATCTGCGCTGGAAAGCCGACGCTCAGCTCGAAGCCCAAAAGCTTTGTGAGGCAATTTGGCCGCATTTTCAAGCCTGGGTACCGGCCTTAGCCGAGTGGTACGAAACTAACCGCCTCAAAAAGGCTCGTCTTTCGCCCTAGCTTCTTGGCTCTAAGCAGATCGCTCGATATTGCGATCGCCCAAATTACGAAACGCCACTTTTTATCGCAGTATCTTTCGAGCAGACCTACTGATCAGACCTACGCTTCATTTTTAGGCCAATGGTACATAAAGTTAATCTGACACATAACTTTATGTAATGATGTAAAGGGAATCCTGTGAAAATTTACGACTGCGCGCAGCCATTTGGCCGTCAAAGTCAGTCGTCAAAACCCGCAAAAGCGAGCAGGGCGATGCTCCCAATTGTCGGTATTTTTCCAACGGTTTGTTAAGCGTTTTTAGGTATTTCCTCGCCAATGAAAGTGCTGAGTGTCACCGTGATCACCGCTTAGAAAGGTAAACAAACCGCTGGATATTGAGATTTTTCAGAAAATTAGCGGATGGTATATCTACGGAAACAAGCGATTACAATGGCACTAGCAAGCGGTCAAAAATTGAGCAGAAATTGAGCGGTTTTCACAAGTCCGTGTTAACACTGTAAGGATATAAAAGCCTTACAAAGCTAATATCTAAGCAAGCCTGATTGGAACCCCATGTGGTGAATTTCTGTCATAGAAGCTACAATCTATGCGGCCCTGAAAGGACGTTTAAACTCTACTTGATTAGTGGGTAGACTTTTTTTCAGCGCATTGATGTAAATAAAACGCAGATAATTAAGGTAGGTAATCAGGCTCTGAGCTGCTCAATAGGCTTTTTACTTTCCGTACATTCCCTGAGGCAAAATTCCATCTAGCTCCTACCGTTTTTTGGTGTCAATCCTGCTTTATGGTTAGACCCAGCACTCTGAGTCATTATCCTTGATCAATCAGCCATTTGGCTCTGTACCGTTAGGACGTGATCCCTAGGTAAAAAGTATTGTGATTATCAAGCGTAATTTATAGAGGCTGTTCCAAAAGCTTGACGGAAGACAATGACCAGCGACGAATAGTGACAAACAATGATATCGAGCACCCCATGACCAACCGAGTTGTCCATCGACAGACGGTTTGAGAGCCATCATTAAGTTTTGGTTAAAACAAAATCTGAATCAAAATTTGATCAAGGCTTTGGTCAGAATGCTTAATCACGGATACATCTAACGATTAGACCTGACTTATCACACATAAGCCACACATAAGAAGGAGCAAGAGGAACGCGGCATGACCCAGGCTAAAACCACAGTTGAGACTCTAGAACCCAGTATTGCGATCGCCGATACTGCCGGGAAGTCAAAAAGCGCCACAGCCACACAGATTATAGATTTGACGACCCCAAGGACCACGACTGCAACCAAAACTAAAAAAGCCACAGCGGCCGAAACCGCCGCTGCCAAAGCCGCAGACATCGCTGCTCAAGCTGATCTAAAAGATGCCGCTGATCCAGACGCTACCAAAAAAGGAGCCAAAGGCAAAACGACACGTCGTCGCACCGCTCAAACCAAAAAGAAGCACTACACCGAAGACTCTATTCGGCTTTACCTACAGGAAATTGGTCGCATTCGCCTCCTAAGAGCCGAAGAAGAAATCGAGCTAGCTCGAAAAATTGCAGATTTGCTAGAGCTAGAGCGCATTCGGGACGAAATTGACGATCAGCTCGATGACGAGCCAACCGATGCAGATTGGGCTAATGCTGTTGATATGCCACTACCTGCCTTTCGCCGTCGTCTGCACTTAGGCCGCCGAGCTAAAGACAAAATGGTGCAGTCTAACTTGCGCTTAGTAGTCTCTATTGCCAAAAAGTATATGAACCGGGGCTTGTCCTTTCAGGATTTGATCCAAGAGGGCAGTTTGGGGCTAATCCGCGCCGCCGAAAAGTTTGATCATGAAAAGGGCTATAAGTTCTCGACCTATGCGACTTGGTGGATTCGTCAGGCCATTACTCGCGCCATTGCCGATCAGTCTCGCACCATTCGCCTGCCGGTGCACCTTTATGAAACGATTTCTCGTATCAAAAAGACCACTAAGCTGCTCTCTCAAGAGCTCGGTCGCAAGCCGACCGAAGAAGAGATTGCAACTCGGATGGAAATGACGATTGAGAAACTTCGCTTTATCGCAAAATCTGCGCAGCTTCCAATTTCGCTCGAAACACCCATCGGTAAAGAAGAAGACTCTCGCCTTGGAGACTTTATTGAGTCTGATGGGGAAACGCCTGAAGACGAGGTGTCAAAAAGCCTGTTGCGCGAAGATCTCGAAAGCGTGCTGAGTACCTTGAGCCCTCGTGAGCGCGACGTGTTGAGACTGCGCTACGGTCTAGACGATGGCCGTATGAAGACCTTGGAAGAAATTGGTCAGATCTTTAACGTTACGCGTGAGCGCATTCGCCAGATTGAAGCTAAAGCGCTGCGTAAGCTTCGCCATCCTAACCGTAACAGCGTACTCAAAGAGTATATTCGCTAAGCGTTTATTCGCCGGTTATTCGCGATTACTGTCTAAACAGTGCCTAAAAACGGCTGTTCCAACGGCTGTTAAAACAGGTGTTCTAGCAAATCTCTAGCCGTGCGAGTCGCGTTTGCAGCGCATAAAAAAGAGGACGGTTACCCTCTAGGTAGCGGCCTCTTTTTTTATGCGCTTTTTTTGACAAAGCTTGAAATTATTGGTACAGTTGTTCTGATAGGTTTGTAGCTGATAGCGGATAAATGGCGATGGAATCTTTAACTAAGGCCCAACAAGAGCTTTACGATTGGCTGGTACAGTATATTCGAGAAAATCGTCATTCGCCTTCTATTCGGCAAATGATGCGGGCCATGAAGCTCAAGTCACCCGCGCCTATTCAAAGTCGGTTGGAGCATTTACGCAATAAAAGCTATATTGCTTGGACGGAAGGCAAAGCGAGAACTATCCGAATTCTGCACGAGTCTCAAGGGCTGCCGATTTTGGGCGCGATCGCAGCAGGCTCAATGGTAGAAGTTTTTCCTGACGCCGATGAGCGCTTTGACCCTTCTACGCTGGCATTTAAGGGCGGCGACTTTGCCCTTAGAGTCAACGGCGACTCAATGATTGAGGCGCTCATTGACAGCGGCGATATTGTGATTATGCGCAAAGTGCCCGAACCGTCGCGCCTTCGCAATGGCACAATTGTCGCTGCCCGCGTAGAATCGACTACCACCTTGAAGTACTACCATCTTGAGGGTAATACTGTCATTCTTAAGCCTGCCAATCCTAACTACGACCCGATGTCTTACCCCGCTTCGGAAGTGCATATTGATGGTCAGCTAGTGGCTGTATGGCGAGATAAAGCGCTCGGTTAAGAATCATTCAATTCATTGGCTTCTACTGAAGAGA
>JBGTNW010000275.1:0-2111 GCA_041742865.1 Phormidesmis sp. | reverse complement strand
AGATAACTGCAAAAAAGAGAAAAAATCGAAACTCAGTAAAGATCATTTCACTACGCCCACTACTGCTTGGCTGAAATCTTTGGCTAATAGCTGCGTCAAAACTTTTGAACCCAACTGATTGAGATGCTCAGCGTCGTATCGGTAGTTCAGGCTGTAAAACTGAGGAAACTGACGGGGATTTTTGTAAGAGAGCAGGTGCTCAATCAGGCCAAGCTGCTGAGCGCTGCGGAAATCGCTAGCTGCATTAAGAGAAGGTGACTCCATGAAAATCGGCTCCGCCCCAGCGGCTCGGATGGCTTGGCTCACCTGATCGATAAGCGTTTGCTTGTTGGCACTGAGGTAGGGCGCTAGGGGCACAGTTATGGCCTCGCTGGCGGTGAGCGCGGCGACTTTGGCTTGATAGTCTAGCTGATTTTGCAAGAAGGCTTGCCGGGTGGGATCGGCCTCATCGGAAAGGCCGTAATAGCCTTTGGCTTGAGTAAAGTCGGCAGCAACTTGTTGTTCTTCTTGCGAAAAGCCAGTGGGCAAAACTTGGTTGAACATTCTACCGACGTTGAGCTGCTGGTAGAGGAAGGGCAGGAGGTGGCTGCTGAGCAAAATAGCCTTGTTTGGCCAAGATTCGTCTGAAATGAGGATGTAGCGGGCGGCAAAGGCGGTATTTTTCCAGGTGTGCCAGTATAGGGAGCGGCGAGTACGGGCGTTGGCAAAGGGTTCGTAGCCTTTGTCTAGGGTGGATTCAAAGAAAACCCACTTGAGATTTTTGGGCGGATTAGCAAGAACTTGCTGGAGTAAAACGGCGCTATCAATGGTTCGCATAGCCGGGATGCCAAAGTTGTAGCTGCTGAGGGCGATGCCGTTGGCTTTAGCGGTGGCATCAAAGATGTCAGGCACAATGTGGCTGTAGACGCGGCTAGAGCCAAAAAATAGGGTGTCGTAGTCGTCTTTATGAGTTTGGTAATAGTTGTATTTGGGGCCAATAAAGACGATGTTGGCCGGGATGATTGGGCTTGGAATAATTTGGTTGAGCAAGACAGCGGCGACAATGAAGGCAATGGCAGTGATGACGGCTTGCTGGGCGTATTTGGCGAGGCGGCTAGCGCGACGGTAGCGGATAGCGCGGCGATCACTGGCCGAATTCAAGGGCGAATTCAAGACATTACCTGGCAAAATAAAACGCAAAATAAAGCGTAGCCTCTCATTGCAGTGCACTCCGAAATCAGACGCTGTGCATCGGTTCTAGGTTCCACTGGGAGAATGCCTTGAGCGCCTCTCTAAGATGTGAATTGGGCCCCCATAGGGCGGCAATACCTACCTATTTGAGCGGTGAACACCGAATGGTGAATTGCCTGGGCTTTTTTACAATATGCACATACAGATAAAACTACTGATAAAACATTAATTTACCGATGGCGGTAGGCCATAGGGAGAGAACTGATGCAGCCCAACGATCCCAATAAATTTACTGAAAAAGCGTGGAGTGCGATCGCCCGCACCCCTGAAATTGTCAAGCAGGTAGGCCAACAGCAGCTAGAGCCTGAGCACTTGATGCAGGCGCTGTTAGAGCAAGAAGGTCTAGCTGTGAGCATTTTCCAAAAAGTGGGCGCACCTGCGAGTGATGTGCGCGATCGCACGAATGCTTTCATCAACAAACAGCCCAAAGTCAGTGGCACTAGCGAATCGGTATATCTCGGCAACGCCCTCAGCACGCTGCTAGATAGAGCCGACCGCTACCGTCAAAGCTTCGATGACGACTATATTTCGATTGAGCACTTGGTACTCGGCTACATCAAAGATCCGCGCTTTGGCCAAGACTTATTAAAATCATTCAATATTACCGAAACAGACTTAAAACAAGCCATTGAGCACATTAGAGGCAGCCAAAAAGTGAGCGATCAAAACCCCGAAGGCAAGTACGAAGCACTCGAAAAATATGGTCGCGACCTGACCGCTTATGCCCGTGAAGGGAAGCTCGATCCGGTGATTGGCCGAGATGACGAAATTCGCCGCACGATCCAAATTTTGTCCCGGCGCACCAAAAACAATCCAGTGCTAATTGGTGAACCGGGGGTGGGTAAAACCGCGATCGCCGAAGGACTAGCCCAGCGAATTGT
>JBGTNW010000274.1:0-8431 GCA_041742865.1 Phormidesmis sp. | reverse complement strand
ACTGAAGAGCGCTAAGGGAATGGCGGCTTTTTCGGCAAAGGCAACGACGCGATCGCCCGCCCCCTTTTTCTCCCCATCAAATCCAACAATAAAGCCTGCCATGACTCGAATGCCCGAGCTTTGGATTTTATAAATCGACTCGCTGAGCGGATCGCGCGTATTTTGAAACTTTTTCGTCACGGCGAGACTGTCTTCATCCGGCGTTTCAATTCCCACAAACACCGAGCCGAAATTACAGGCCACCATCGCATCCATCAGCGCCTGATCTTGCGCCAAATCCACCGATGCTTCGGTATTAAAGGTAAATGGATAGCCCTTCTCAGCCATCCACGGCTGCAACTCAGCCAGTAGCCGGTTTACATTGCGCTTATTGCCAATGAAATTGTCATCGACCATAAACACCGTGCCCCGCCAGCCCAATTCAAACAGCCGCTCTAGCTCCGCAATCAGTTGCTTAGGTTCTTTGGTTCTAGGCTTACGCCCATACAGCACAATAATGTCGCAAAACTCGCACTGAAACGGGCAGCCCCGAGAGAACTGTACCGACATCATCGCGTAAGCATTCATCTCTAGCAGGTCATAGCGTGGCGCGGGGGTAATCGTCACGTCCGGCTTTTCGGTGGTTCTAAACGTGCCACATGGATCACCTCGGTTGATCGCCTCAACGAACATCGGCAGCGTCAGCTCACCTTCATCCAAAATCAAATAGTCTGCCCCAGCCGCCTCGCACTCTTCGGGTACCGACGTCGGGTAAGGCCCGCCGACGGCTACCTTTTTGCCCCGCCGCTTAGCCTCCCGGATTTGATCCAAAAGATCAGGCTTTTGCACAATCATCGCCGATAAAATCACCAAATCAGCCCAATCCCAATCCGCTTCACTCAGCTCACTGACATTGCGATCCACCAGCCGAAATTCCCAGTCTTGGGGCAAAATTGCCGCCACCGTAATCAGGCCCAAAGGCGGCAAAAATGCTTTTCGCCCAATCAGCGTAATCGCTTTCTCAAACGACCAAAAACTCTGCGGAAACAAAGGATAGAGGAGCAATACTCGCATAGTTTTATCCGTATAGGGGGCTTTATGGTAGCGAACCGTTTTATTAAACGATAGCGGCTTTTAATCAGCGGGTTTCACGGCTTTTGAACCATAATAGTGCGGTGACGGGGACTATTGCAGACGATACGCGGTGCCAAAAAACCGGCTTGGGTGAAAACTTCACTCATGTTCAAGGCAAAATACTGATCCAAATAGGGCTCTGTACTCTTTAGTAAGGTCAGAATGTAGGGCGGCATTTTGGCAAACGTCTCACTCTGTGGATTCATGTCCATAATCGCAAAATAACCGCCCGGACTCAGGATCCGGTAAGCTTCTGTCACAATATCTTTGGCCGCCGCAAGTGGCAGCTCATGAAACACCAAACAAGCTGATACTAAATCAGCCGATTCAGCCGGTAAGCCAGTGGCTTCGGCAGGCGCATGTACCCAAGCAATAGAGGGCATCGCTCCCATTTGCTTAGATCGCTGTTGCTCAGTATGCTGAGCAACAGCCAGAAAATAAGGTGATAAATCTATCCCAGTAATCCGCGCTGCCGGGAACGCCTCTTGCAGCGCAAACGTACTGCGGCCAGTACTGGCACCGAGATCAACAATACGATCTAAAGATTTTTCAGGCCCTAGGACTTCCTTAATGGCCTGGTGATAGCTCTCTCTTAGCTGCCGATCGCCTTCTATACCTGATCGAACATCATCTTGCGGCCAGATCCGGGCATGGACCGCGCGGGCCGCGACATCGACTTCCAGCGCCGGGAGCCAGCCCAAATTACCTTCTTCATAAGCGTGAAAACTCGTAGTGTAATAGCTCGGATAAACAACGCTCGAATTCGTCAGGGCCGCTAGCTCTTGCTCCCAAATGGGGTTGAGCGCCACCGGATCGGGGCTGGCTTCAGCAAATTTAGCCTCTCTCAAGCTCAGTGCTTTGACTTCATTGCGCCAGTACACGCCAATCGTTTCAGCTCGCTTGATCATCATCTGGCGGGCTCGGTGCTTAGCAAAACTAGCCAAAGGCTTCACTTTGAGCAGGCCATTAACCACGGAAGACGCCACCGCATTCATAAGGAAAAGTCTCGTTAAAACAACTGTTGTTACAGTACCGTAATCCCTCTGACGCCATTCGATGAAGTGGCACAGTTTTTGGTACTGAAGCGCTCAACAACGGGATAAGATCTAAGCATACGTGAGGATTGAATCGGGACTTGCGATCGCTGCGCTAGCGCCTTTCAATTATTAAAATTTTTACTAATTTCCTGAATATTCTCTTCGACTGGGGTTCTGCTATGCAACGTTTCTCATCTTTCCTCTTCGCTTTGACGACAGCTATTACACTCGGCCCAGCCATTGGCTTAGCGGCTCAGGCACAGCAGATCGCCGCAACCACGCCCATTTCCGCCCCCATAGAAAGAACTGGCCAAAGCGGCGGCGCTGACAGCTCCACTTGTGGCAATGTAAATTCGGCAGCCGGCCAAGTCGTTAGAGTCAGTGAGCCCTTTGCCGCTTTAAACTTTGAAGTGCAAAGCCAAGGCGACTACACGCTGCTGATCACTGGGCCCAATGGGTTTAAAGAATGCATCTTCGCGCACAATTACGATGGCGGCATCATTCAAGCACCGGGCTTACTCACTCAGGGTGAGTACCGGCTGTATGTGGGCGATCGCCGAGGCGAAAGCCACCCCTACACCCTCTTTATCAGCCAGTAGCCTTTCAATCACCGAAAAGAACCGGCTCTTAATGCCCAGGGAAAAGGAACGATGTACCATTGCACGCATCGTTTTCGCTTGGCGAGTTACCCTACCTATCGGCATCCGGCAACTGCTGCACCTCGACATCAATCGTAGTAGCGTCTGTCTCTAAAAGATTTCTGTCCGCCAAATCTTCACGACCAGAACGCACATCTACCACCTGCACATCAATCACCCCATCTGTCGCAAAGCGCACAAAGCCTTCGCGCGTTGCCGAGACTTCCGTCCCACAGTTAGGACAAGGCGTTTGCAAACCCTTGAGGCTCGTCAGCGGCTGCTCGCACACAGGGCAATTACCGGTGATCAGGTTGCGCTTAACCCAAAACTGTAAGGCGAAAAAAGCCAAGACAGGGGCTAAAACTAAAAACAGCACCAGCACAAAAATAGATTTAATAATGCCGCTGAGGCCGATGGCACCAATTAGCCAAGCGGCCCCCAAAATAAATAGCCAGCAGCCAAGGCCCGGAAAGCGGACTTGCAGTTGATTAAAGTTTTGATTCACTGTAGCGAACTCCCGTGAGTAGCGGCACCGAGGAGGTTGAGTATCGGTGTTTCTTCTATCGTAATACTCAACTCATTGGTCGCAAAGCGCACAAACCGCCCCAGAAACTGTCCCAGAAACCGCCCAGCCGTTCGATCACCCTAACCTAGAGCAATTCTCGCAGCCGCTGCCTCAAGACGGCTATATCAAAAGAAGCTAAGCTCTCAGCCCGGAGCCAACCACTGTGGCAGCGCTGATCGGCTCCGGTCAGCGCTGCCATGCAGGCCGTTGCAACGGCTTGCGGATCGCGGTGCGGCACTTGCCAGCCGAGTCGGCCATCTTGCAGCGGATCGGCCGAACCATCACTATCTCCCGCAATCACGGGCACCCCGCAGGCCATCGCCTCCAAATATACAATGCCAAAGCCCTCCTGAGAAGGCATGACATAGGCGTTTGCCAAGCGGTAGTGATCAATTAGCGCCTGATCAGACACAAAGCCTGCAAAAACGACCCTATCCGCTACGTCCAGATCGCGCGCTAGCTGAGCTAACCGGGGCTGATCGTCGCCTCTGCCAATCACAAGGTACTTAACCTGAGAAAAAGCCTGGGCAATTTTAGGCAACGCTCGAATGGTGACATCAACCCCTTTGTAAATATCTCCCGCCCACAGTCGAGCAACCGTCATCAGCACTGGCGCGTTTTGCAGTTCATAACGCTGAATTAACACATCCGGCGCAGGGCCTGGGGTAAAAACGCTGCCATCAACCACACAGGGCAGCAAATCAAACTTCTCGTTAGGCACTTGGTTGGCTTCGCAGGCCAGATCGCGGCTGTAGCGGCTGATTGTCCAAATCCTATCAGCACGCTGCATGGCTTTTTTTTCGGAAGCAGGCAGCTCGTACCAAACCTCTTTGCCGTAAGTTAGCAAGGTGTAGGGAATGTTGAGCAGACGGCACAAGGGGCTAACGAGCGCGGCCAAATTGATGTGCCCACAAAAAACGCGATCAGGGCGATCGCGCATCAGCGTCAGGGCTAGCGCGATCGCTAGCTGAACGCGCTCCAGCATTGGCTGAACGCGCTTGCAGCTGTGATAGGTAAAGCATTCACTGCGCTTAGGCAAGGCACTGCTAGGGTCTCTGAGTAAAAATACCTCAGCAGATAATCGATTTCTGGCTTCAGACTCGGTGGCTAGCTGTTCGTAAGCGCCCAAAACGTCTTGAATATAAGACTGAATGCCCCCTTCGCAGCCAAACACCTCAATAAACACAAAGACGTGCTTCATCGACTAAGCGACCTTTGCAGGAACGATGCTGCCTGCCTCAAGCCGAGCTAGATCGCTGCGCACCATGGTTTCTACGAGCTGCTCAAAGCTCACCTGGGGCTGCCAGTCCAAGTTTTCTCTGGCTTTAGTCGGATCGGCCACCAGCTGAAAGTGCTCATCTTCTCGAATGAAAGCCGGATCGGTTTCGACATACTTTTGCCAGTCCAAATCTAGGCAGCTAAAAGCCGCTGCGACCAAATCTTGCACCGTGTGCAGCACGCCTGTGCCAATCACGTAGTCTTCAGGCGTATCGGCTTGCAGCATTCGCCACATGGCTTCGACATGATCACCGGCAAAGCCCCAGTCGCGCTTAGCTTCTAGACTACCCATCCGTAAACGATCGCGCAGACCCAGCTTAATCGCCGCTGCCGCCAAGGAAATTTTGCGCGTCACAAACTGAGGCGGGCGGCGTGGCGATTCGTGGTTGTACAAAATCCCGCTACAGGCAAACAAGTTATAGCGATCGCGGTGATGCACCATCGTCCAGTGCGCATGGAGCTTAGCCGCCCCGTAAGGGTTTTTCGGTCGAAAAGGCGTCTCCACCGTTTGCGGCGCAGACTGCACATCGCCAAAAATTTCTGAAGAACTCGCCTGATAAAACCGAGTCGATAGTCCCAGATCGCGGGTCGCACTGAGCAGCCGAGTCGCCGTACCGGTAATCAAATCAAGCGTCCCGAGCGGATCGTCCCAAGAAGCTGGAACAAAGCTCGGAGCAGCGAGGTTATAAATTTCATCTGGCTGAAGCGTTTCCATCGCTTGACTCAACGCTTCTGCGCTAGTCAGTGCAACCGAGTAGATCTTGACTCGATCTGCAACGTCATCTAGCTTGGCGAGGCTACTTTGTCGTTCGGGGGGTACGAGCCCTACCACTCGATAGCCTTTGTCTAACAGCAACCGACTAAGGTAGTATCCATCTTGCCCCGTAATACCAGTGATGAGCGCGGTTTTAGTCATAAGCAAGGGTTCCTTCAGTCTTAATAGCGTTATTGCCTAGAGCTGGCTTTAGCATCAGCAGTTTACATCGGCTACTCAAAATCCTAACAAGGAAAGCTGCTGCAACAGCGCAATGCAGATCTAGAGTTCACAAAACCTTCGCAGTTTTTACAATGCGTAAGCAATTGCGTGGATCAATCGGTTGAGGCTGTCGCATTTCGCCAGCGCGATCGCTCTTTGACTGACTCAGCGCACAGCTTTGGCTAGGACTTTGGCTGCAACTTTGGGCTCGTCTCGGCAAGCAATCATAGCTCACCCGATCAGCCAACCGTCTCAACAAAAACCAGCCATAGCCCCCTTCGCACAAAGAGCCTGCAATAGGCTCACTCAAACTATCTGGATCAAAAGGGGCTCCGCGATCAAAAATTCTCAGTTCAACCCGTTCAGGATGCAGCGATAGCTCAATATCAATCGGTGTATTCGCAGGCAAATCAGCATGAGCATGACGAACAGCATTGGTAAAGCCTTCTGCCAAGGCTAGGTTAAGCTGATTGAATTGTTCGTCAATCCAAGGATTTTCGGTTGCTAGACGCGCCACCAGCCCTCGAAACCAGCGTTGGACAGTGGATAGTTCCTCCAAATGGCTACTAACAGTAAGGTGAGCCCGTTCCAGCATTTCTGAGTTAGCCCTTTTATTGGCCAGTGAACTTGTGTGTAATAAAACACCTTGCTTAGAATTTATCCGAGTGATATTTGTCTGACTAGTAAGCGGATTGTGTCCACACAGCTTGGCTTCCAATAGTTCGGTGTTTAATGAAGGAGTGACACTTTCCAATTTATCATTTTGTTTGGTTCTCCCCATCCCACCCGAGCCCCGCAGTTTACGAACCTTAACGACTTCGACATTGGGCTAATTTTTCCCAGATTGAACACTAACATCTCTGAAAAGTCACTGAGCGATCGCAAATTTTGACACACGAACTCTGACATTAAAAATCGCTCAGCTTCTGAAAGAAACTGAGCGATTAAGCCAAACCTATGCAATTGCAACCAAACAGCTGAGCGCGCTAGAAAAGACCCAAGGTCAAGGACGTGTCGATGGGAAAAGTTGCGCCAACACCTAGCCAGATCGTTGCTAGCGTGCCGAACAGAAATACGGCAGTGGCAATTGGCCGACGAAATGGATTTTGAAACTTATTGACATTCTCAATGAAGGGAACCAGTATCAAACCTAAGGGGATAGCACTCATTGCAGCAATTCCCAAAAGCTTGTTAGGCAATACCCGCAGCATTTGGAACGTAGGATAAAGATACCACTCAGGCAAAATCTCTAGCGGGGTTGCAAAAGGATTGGCTGGTTCACCAACCAGCGCTGGATCGAGCACAGCTAAAGCCACGCAGCAGGCAATGGTGCCCATGATTACAATCGGGAAAACATAGAGAAGATCGTTAGGCCAAGCAGGCTCACCGTAATAATTGTGGCCCATGCCTTTCTTGAGCTTCTCTCTCAGCATTGGATCGCTGAGATCTGGCTTCTTAAGAATTGACATTAATTAACTTCCTAAAATAATGACATCAACATTTGATCTAATGCTCTCACCCAGGTAGCTGGGTAGCAAGCACTCCCCAAAGCCCTCTGTCGAACGCTTTACAAAGGTCCAGAGATACCTTGTTTGCGAATCATGATGAAATGCAACAGCATGAAGACCGCGATAAACCAGGGCAACACAAAAGTGTGAAGGCTATAAAAACGAGTCAAGGTTGCTTGCCCTACGCCTGAACCGCCGCGCATCAGTTCAACGATTGTTTCGCCGACCACGGGAATCGCGCCCGGTACACCCGATACAATGTTGACAGCCCAATAGCCAACTTGATCCCAAGGCAGCGAGTAGCCCGTCACCCCAAAGGAAACGGTGATCACGCCCAAGATGACACCGGTCACCCACGTTAGCTCACGAGGCTTTTTGAAGCCGCCTGTGAGATAGACCCGGAAAACGTGCAGAATCATGACCAACACCATCATGCTGGCAGACCAGCGATGGACAGAGCGAATTAACCAGCCAAAGTTAACATCGGTCATTAGGTACTGCACTGAGGCGAAAGCATCAGTCACAGTGGGCCGATAGTAAAACGTCATCGCAAAGCCAGTGGCAAATTGGATGATGAAGCAAACGAGGGTAATACCGCCTAAACAGTAGAAAATATTGACGTGGGGAGGAACGTATTTGTTAGTGACATCGTCGGCGATTGCCTGAATTTCTAGCCGTTCATCGAACCATTTATAGGTTGAGGAGTCAGTGACTTGCTTAGTAAACATGAAGCAAAAATTTTGTGTCTGAAGGGTTTATACCAGTACTAAAAAATGTAACACAGCGAATGAGATGCTAACTCAATGAACCTAGCGGAATCGCCGCTACTGGCTAAGCGGACTTTAGTAACCACTAACGCAGTCAAATCGCGCTGAAGCCAAGTTGAGGGCAACTGAAGGCTAATCAAGTCTGCATATGCAAGTTTAGAACGACCTCTAGACAATGAAATTTTAAGAAGTTTGGATATTCTATATAATTTACATAGCTTTACAATTGGCTAAGGAGATTAGTTGAGGGGTCGCTGTTGAAAAGCAAGTCTTCCTGTGGATGCTTTCACCGGCGACTCAGCTTCTTCGGAGCAGTCCTAACTAGATCTTCTCGGCTCCTGATAGGTTCTTTCGGATAAGTAGCCTGTTGAGTAGATATGGGCTCAAAGAGCGCTTGGTGGCTTGTTGGTAGCGAATTTAAAGGGTTTGGTTTAGAAGGTTTCAGTTAGAAAGGTTTCAGTTAGATAGTTACCTCACAAAGCAAATGACATAGATGCAGATGAGAAAACGTTTTTTTCGAGTTTTGATGACGGTGAGTTTAGCGATCGC
>JBGTNW010000273.1:0-1695 GCA_041742865.1 Phormidesmis sp. | reverse complement strand
CCAACACGCCTTTTTCTGCCCCTACTAAAGCCTCAATTAGGTCTGGCACGGGCGCAGGCATCACCTTTGGAACATTGACTTCCACCGTCGGCGCTTTGGCCAGTGGGCTAAAGTCAGGCGCGTTTTCTTTAACGCCAAATGAGCTGGCTTCAAACGCTGTTTTCAAAGCCAGCTCTAGGCCGGTTTCATTCACATCGGTTGTAGAAGTTACCCCAATTTGATCTTGCTCATTCCATACGCGCACAATCACGCTCGAACGATTGGAAGCCTTAACTTGCTTAGGTTCCCCTTTATCTACCTGAACGCTGGTTTCATCGACTGATGAGCCGTAGATGTCGTATTTTTGGATGCTGAGCTTTTGGGCGATCGCCTCAGCCTGTTTTGCAATTGTTTGAATTTTAGCCATAAGAAATGAAGAAGAATTAGGAGATTTTAAAAAAGGCCAAAGTAGGAAAATTAGAGACTATCGGCCACCGACAGTAATCTCATCTACCTTAATATGAGGCTGGCCGACGGTTACATACACACTGCCGCTGACCGATCCACAGAAACCCGGCGCTAAGCTAATGTCGTTAGAACACATCGAGATTTTGTTCATAATTTCTGTTGCTTCACCAATCAATGTCGCACCCTTGAGTGGCTTTGTCAGCTTGCCGTTTTCAATCAAATACGCTTCATCGACCGCAAAGTTAAATTGACCAGTGGGGCCAACGCTGCCGCCGCCCATTTTTTTGCAGTAAATGCCTTTATCTACTGAGGCAAACAGCTCGTCTACGGTAAAGTCACCTGGCGCAATGTAGGTATTGCGCATTCGAGAAGCAGCGGCGTGCGTGTATCCCTGACGCCGCCCGCTACCTGTACGCGGATGCCCAGTGCGCATAGAGCCTGCCCGATCAGAGAGAAAGTTTTTCAAGATACCGTTTTCAATTAGCAGCGTCCGCTGAACCGGCATTCCCTCGTCGTCCATATCAATGGTGCCAAAAGCTTCTGAAGACAGCCCTTCATCCCAAGCAGTGAGATTTTCGTTGGCAACTTTCTGGCCCTTCTTGTGCATAAAGGGGGTCGTTTCTTTTTCAATTTGAGTGGTTTCTAGCAGGTGGCCGCAGGCTTCGTGAAAAATCACGCCGCCAAAGTGATTGGCCATGATAATGGGGTAGTTGCCCGATTCTACATAGTCGGCATAAAGCATTTTGCCAGCCGATTCAGCGACTTTGGCGGCGGTTTCTTCATAGTCCCAGGCGGTGAGGAAACTCGGATCACCCGTGTTGCCGAGGCGTTCGCCAATAGAAGAGCGATGCTCACCGTCAGCGCACAGTAGGTTGTAGCCAACGGACTGGGTGAGCCGAATATCGCGGGCAAAGGTGCCATCGCTAGAGGCAACCAGCACTTCTTGCCAATCGCGGAAGTAGGCCGCACGGCGGGCTTGAACGTGGGTAGCTTTTTTAGCGAGCGCTGCATTGGCCTCTAAGAGCACATCGCCCATGGTCTGCATAGAAACGCAGCTAGCTAGCCAATTTTCTTTAGCGCGGCTAGTGCCGTAGTCTCTCAGGGGCTCTAGGTTTAGCTCAGGAATATGCGCATGGGGGCCTAGCAGCTCTAGGCCCATAATGGCTAAGCCCTTTTCGAGCGCTGTTTTGAGTCCACTGAAGGATAGATCGTTGGTGCTGACGTAGCAGTCAGCGTTGCCTTTAAAAA
>JBGTNW010000272.1:0-1879 GCA_041742865.1 Phormidesmis sp. | reverse complement strand
CCGGTAATGGGCGGTAGGGCTAATGCGCCGGGTTGCTCGACTAACGTGGGCTGTAACAGCAGGAGGTCAAATACTCGTTCAGCCGAGGCTTCGGTTTGCTTGTAGAGGTTGTAGTGCTGAATGGACAGATCGATGGGGGAGATGAGCAGCGCGATCGCTGTCAAAAATGCGACAAAATCTCCCGACTCCAAATTGCCCAATGAAATTTGCCAAGCGCCAATCATAAACAGCACCATCACACTCAACGCTTGCAACAGCCCTACGGCTGGGTACTGAAGGGAGGTGAGGTACTCCCTTTTGTACTTAGCATCGCGGTTGACTTGAGCTTGCTGAGTAAAGCGCGCCACTTCGTAGTCTTTCGCCGCAAAGGCTTGAACAATGCGAATGCTGCCAAACACCTCTGTCAGCAGAGATGAGAGATCGGCAATCGACGTTTGGTTACGCCTAGACAGAACCAGCTGCCGCTGGCCAAATAGGCCAATAATCACAGCGACCACCGGCGCAATCACAATTCCGGTCAAAGAGAGCTGCCAATTGAGATAAAAAATGTAGCCCGCCAGGACAATAATCTGTAAGACGCAGTTGGTGAACTGCTGCGACATCTTAAAGACGACTTCCTCAATGCGGTCGATATCTTCGGTTAGCCGGTAGGCCAAATCTCCAGTTTGCGCATTGGCGAAGTAATCGATGCCAAGCTCATGCAGATGGCTGTACACCTGCTGTCGAAGCGAGAGCACCATGTTTAAAGATGCCTTCGCGGCGCTCACCCGCTGACCATACAAAAACGCGCTCTGCACAATGAAATCAGCCATTGCCAGACTGAGCCAGTATGCCGTTCGGCCTAAGTCACCTTGAGCGATCGCACCAGAAGCGTTTTTCGCCAGAAACGGCAGGATAGGCACCGTGATCACATAGCCAATCACGCAAAAAAACGTCACCGTAAACCAAGACTTCTCTGCTTTCAAGAAAGGCCAGAGATGACGGTAGCTAGATTGCTTTTTAGACTGTTTTTTGATGAGGCTTTTCACGGCAAGTGTTTCTCAAGCAGAACAACATCATCAGCGGGCACCTGAATCTACGCTGTGTCAACGTGCTCCGGTTGAGATATCGATCTAGTCTATTTCATTGAGGGTTCATTCCCGAGCAGGGCGCTAGATGGGGCAGCTGGCGCAGTGGGTTTTAAGCGGGGGCGATCGCCTCGTCTAAATTAGCTAAAATCAAATTTGCAATTCGAGCCGACGCTCCGAAAGGGCCAAACCGCTGCCGTGCATTCTCTTCGCACTGTCTGAGGTAAACAGAATTTTCAAGGGTTTGGACAACGCACTCAGCAGCCTCTTTCAAAATAGCCGGGGTGGCCGCCTGCTGACCGATCATCTGTACCGATAGCCCTAGCAACCGCTGCTGAGCTTCGGCAAAAGCATAGGTAAACTGCGGGCCTTGTCCGGCAATTTGGACAACCGGCTTGCCCAGCGCCATTGCTTGATTAACCGCTAAGCCCGCCATGCCAATGACCAAATTCGTACGAAATGCAATATCGCTAAAGGCATCGCCATAGCAAAGAATTTCGACGGGGTTGGTATAGGTATCATTGCTTGGATGACTCAATTTTAACCAGTCTGCTTGTGTTTCACCGGGTTGCCATTGCTGGTGCCAGCCGTCAGCCCAGCTATTGTCGGCAGTTAGGGCCGCAACTTCTGCCAGGACGCTTGGCACTAAGGTTGCTCGAAACTTGATGTCAGGATTGAGCTGAGCCACTTCTAACGCCAGCTGCATTTCCAGCTTGAAGTTTTCCACCGCTTCTGCTGTCCGCGATCCGGGTAGCAACGCCACCATCCGATCTGCGTCGGCTAACTGAAGATTTTTGCCAGTAGCTCTGAGC
>JBGTNW010000271.1:0-7115 GCA_041742865.1 Phormidesmis sp. | reverse complement strand
TGCCGTTAACGTGATGGCCAATCATTCTGAGGTTGTTTCGATGCGGCTTGACCGAACCGAGGCTACCGTTGCCAGATCGGCTGACTTAATAGAGCAGCTTGCAGAAGCCATCAAAACTCAGAGCCACAGTATCGACAGGCTCGAACGTGGCATATCTCAAATGGTCGCTGAAATGGCTTCGCAGCGAGAAACCGTCAATAATTTGATTAAGCTGGCGACTGCGCTAGTTCAACAGAGGGCAAGTTAGGAGATCGTCCAATGCCCAGAAAGAAACGTCTAATTTATGAAGCTGTAGGTAGTGACTTATTCTCGAAGCCACTTCAGCAGGCAATCACTGATCATCTCGAAAATAATCCGCCTAACTTTTATTCATTGGTGAATTTGTCGCCAGTTCAAAAAATGAAACTTAGGTCAGAGAAGTACTTTTTTAGATGTGTTGGCGCTGTGATGGATGCTTATTTCACAGGGGCAGCTCCACCACTTTTTGAATCAATGCCAAATCGGCAAAAAGAGGAGATTGATTTATACGTATGGCGCTTTCTTAGTTTCTACGGAATGATCGCCTCAAATTGGCAACACGTCGAAGCCGCCCTGAAAAAGACTAGGCGAAATGAAATCATCCTAGAATCGGATGGCTCAAGTCTCAAGATTCCGAATGAAGCCTTCAACAACATCACGTCACCAGCAGATGCCCTGCTCAGTGCAATATTCTATGTTTCGATAGGGCGGCTAGAAACCTGCTTTACCGAAGCCGAAAAGCCCACAGGATATCGAATAACGAAAACGATTAAAGATGATCGCAAGGCGCGGAGAATCAACTCGAAGCCTCACCAACAATCAGCCAGTATCGAGCGTATAGCTGCTTTGGTAGATGATCACCCAAGTCATGCCCTCGAAACTATCTGCTATATCGCAGCCAAGCGCGGTAAGACACCACGGCAAAAAGACGCGGTGAGGGGCTATAGAAAATCTCTGGAAGCTAGGGAGGTTTTTTTACTGAAAGCAGCGCACACACGATAAAAATGAATTTGAAAAACTAATTTCGACCCATTTTGTACCTAACCCCGTCCTATAAGGGTTTCAGGGCGTATAGTGAAACAAATTAAGCGGCTTCGCTACAGCCGCGCCTATCCAGACTTAGAGGGACGGACGGGCAAACGAAAACCCCAAAAGAATTCCAGACTTAGAGGGACGGATTCTTAAGGGGTTTTCAGGAAAGACTTTCAGCGGGCGGCTGTCAGTCATTTAAACGTGCTTAGGGCACATCCAACATGACCAGCTTACCCAAAAACTTAATTAATTGCCAGCTTTCTAGCCATTGTGGTGAGGGCTCCAAATTTGAGAACCATTCTCAAAATAATAGCACAATCCCGCAGAACCGTAGATTAAGTCCCAAAGACTTTGCAGAGGGCAGAAAGCGGGCAAAGCAGGGGCGCAAGGGCAAGGCGGCTAAGAAACGGCCTAAGAGTAAGAAGGTCGCAGCTTTTCAAAAATTGAGTGCTGACACTAAAAAGGTTTTCAAATTTTTTCGCGGCGGCTACTCGATTGACGTTGAAAGTTTGACCTCGGCTCAAGCCGATGAAGTCGCAGCCTACCTCCTTGAGGTGTCGCTGTAATGGAAAGATTAACTTTCTCGAAAAAATCTACACCTTGCCCAGTATGCAGTGGCACGAACGGCGGATGTAAGAGCCGTGAAAATTTCGTACTTTGCATGACCGAATCGACTTCTAAGAAATTTGAAGTTGTAAACGGCTGGAAAAACATCGGCACGTCCGGCGATTGGGCGCAATTCGTACCCTCCGATCAACAGGGCCGCGATTCCGTAGCAGCAGCAGCCAGCAGCCGAGCCAAAGCAGATAGAGCCGCCCTGCTAGCAGCCGGATTAACGATAGAGCAAAGGCATGATGCTCATATTGACTTGCTAGCTCAACTAACCCTGCATGATGAAGACAGAGCCGACCTACAGCGGCGGGGCTTATCTGAATTCTCAATCGAATCATTTTGCAGCGTAGAAGCCGATCAGACTTTAGATACTGCCATCAATCCTAAAACGCCCGGTGTAGGCTTTGGCGGTAAAAAGCTGCTGACTCGCACTGCTGGTTATCTAGTACCAGCGCGTGATCTACAAGGCCGGATTGCAGGCTTTCAAATTCGCAACCGGACGGGCGATGATCCACGCTACCCGTGGCTATCTTCGGCTGATGTTAGCCCGGTTAACTTGCCTAATGGTGAGATTCCATTGACCTACGCACCCGCTATTGATGGCGGTAACAGCGTCTATTTTGCCGAAGGTTTGCTTAAGCCGCTAATCGCTAGTGAACTGCTTGATATAAATCTGATTGGGGCCAGTGGTGGGCACTTCGCCAGCAGCCCGCTACAGCTCACAGAATGGATTGCTCAGCTTAAGCCGTCCGGGCTGATTCTATGCCCGGATTCAGGGGCCATCAGCAACCCTCACACAATGCGCCAATATTCAGCGCTCAATGATCTACTGGCTAGTCTTGGCCATGAGTTAAAAGTCCTTTGGTATGGCCAAGGCACAAAAGGCGATTGCGACATTGACGAGATAAGCCGTGGAACATTTGAGCAAGCGGCGGTAATTTCTTGGACTGAATTTTCGGCTAAGGACAAGTCACAACGTATAAGTGCGCTATTGCCCAAAACGGAAACAGCCAAGCCAGCGACTAAGAAACCTCAAACCCGTAAAGAATGGTTGGAAGCTGAGAAGAAAGCCAGACATCAGCAAGCCTATAAGCAAATCGGTGTGTTGGTGGGCATCGATGGCGCGATTGACACAGAGCAGGAAAATTATAAAGAAGTTGCTCGAAGCCGGTTTTATAAGCCACTTAAAAAAATTCTTAAGTATGAAACTAATGGTGAGATCATCAGTGGCTTTGCTGAAGAATTGAAGCCATCCGAAGGGCGATCGCTCATAGCCTACGATTGCAGCCAGGGCACTGGAAAATCTAACGGGGCACTGATACCCGCTGCATTGAAAATTGCTAAAAACGGCGGTAGGGTGTTGGCGCTTGTTCCGACCAGGGGACTTGCACGGGAATTTGCAAATCGCATCAATGAGCGGGCCGGTGAAAAATTGGCAGCGACACATCTACAATCCGATTATCACAGCGCTCAAATCGTCGTTAGTTGCCCTGAATCAGCTTATAAATTCAAGGCGCAAAACTTCGAGCTGTTGGAAGTAGACGAAGCCAACGAAGTATTTTATCGGTGTGAATCCGGGGAGCTGGGCAACGCTCCCAAACAATCCCTATCAGAATTTAGAAAGCTACTCGCACGAACACCAAAAGTCATCATCGCAACCGCCGCAATGAGCGGGCGTACACTCGCAGCCGCCCAAACCATAGGCGGCTTTAGTTCTGATGAGGTGCAGTTGCAGCGACGCTCACGCCCTGATACTGAGATGAGCATTCTCGAATACAGCAATATCTATCAGTGGCTGCAAAAAATCATTGATGCGATCGCCAGTGGCCAAAAAGTTGCCATCCCGACCGGGGCGCAAGGTCGGGGCCGATGGATTGATAGAGTACTTCGGGCAAAGTTTCCTGATAAGCAAGGTTTGGTTATTGACGGCAAAGATTCTCTCAAAACAGTTAGAGAAAAATTCCTATCAAACCCTGATAGTTTCTTGCAGGCGATGCGCCCGGATTGGTTTATTTACAGCCCGGTTATCAATAGCGGGGTGAGCATTGAAGGTCAGTATTTTAATGCTCAATTTGAATATGCTTGCCCTAGCGAGGGCGCTCAGTCCATCAGCCAGCGAGGGGAAAGAGTTAGATCCGCGATTGGTCGGGATGGCGCAATTAACCAACGTCACATTTATTACTCTACTCAAGGCGCTGCTACCCTCGAAGCGTACCCCGATGCACTCGATTGGCAGTATTGGGCAAGTGAGCTTGAGAATGAAGCCAATGCACCAATGGGCGCGGCGGCGGCTTTGGCCAAAACGCTAGGGGCTGACAAGGCTTTAGATCCATTGAAGCAAGATGCAGAAGACTTTGCAGGTATGCGCCCAAATCTGCCTTACTACATGGCGCTGAAAGCTTTTGAAATCATCTATAGGAAAGAGCTTCTACATGAGGATTGGGTTCGGTTCGGTTGGGCCATCAGTGAAGTAGAACGCCCCGACAAAGCAGAGCAAAAGCAACTCGATTCACTAAAGCAACTCTGTGACAGAATCCAACAGGGTTTGGTTGAACAGCAGGGCCGTATCCTAAAACTCGCGAAAACCCGTGAGAGTGAAGGTGAGCTAGATGAAATCGACAATCCTTTTCAAGCAGCCAGGGCCGCAAAGTCAAACCTTGAGAAGTTACTGGGCAAGGACTACCTAGCGGCTCAAGACAGCAAGTTTTTTACAGCATGGTTTGCAGACAAAAGCGCCAATAATCCGGGCGTTCGTTCGGTTGTGCGATCGCAGTTACTACAGCTCGCAATCAATGAGCCTGAGTTATGGGCACAAATCGAGTATGTTAAAACGCTCAAATTTCTAGCAGGCAAACCTGCACCCGATAGTGATGTTTTATGGCATTTGCCAGAGTTGCCAGCATCCGCCCGTGATATTGAGTTAGTAGGGATAATCAGCCGATGCCCCGGCATTGGCGATGTGGTCAATGGTGTTGCTCAGCAGTGGACGAATCAGGGGCAGCAGGTGACGGCAGCGGGAATGTATCTCACTGCGCACAGTAAGCAGATCGCAGCCAACACTAAACACAGCGGCCTAATTAGAGGCGCTAAGTTTTCCGACCAACTCACACCCGCCGCCCTGTTCAACAAAGCACTAGGGCTAATGGGATACAAGGTGGCTGATCCTAAAAGGCAATCCACAGGAAAGCGGCTCAATGTCTATCGGCTTGCCATCGCAGCCGATGCTACGGCCAAGCTTAATGCCCTGCTAGAAGATGGCGGAAGCAGCTTGCAGGTCTTTAGAGCTGAGTTGAACGTGATTCGCTCAGACACCCGCCAAAGCATCAATGAAGCGGCACAAAGTCGTATCAGGGCAAGGATGCTTGCTTGGGGCACTGAAGGCATGAGGGGGCAAATTGACGCTGCGATTGATTCGATTCGCAGCCGTCATGCAGATCTTTCAAGCCATGGCTTAACTGAACTCCCTGACGGACTCGAAAAGCCTGCCATTGAGCAACGTGAATTGACGCTTGCAGCCGTCCGAGTGGTACCGCCGCTACCCGAAAAGTCACTTTTTCAGACACAAAATCACGATCCTTTAGCCGACGACTACTACGACAGCAGCGCCTGGGGCTGGTGATGTAGTCAAATTGAACAGAACAGCCGATAAGGCTAGCTTTGCGCTGCTCAAAACCTCACAACTAGCCAGTTGTTAAAACGGCTAAAACCATTGTAAATTGGTTCAAAAATGGCTGAAAGTACTAACCCCTCGTTGATAGGATTGTTTGCACCCTATAAGAATCGCGATATCGGCTGACCTCTAAGGGTTTCATGCTGATGTAGGGGGCAAAACAAAAACTATCCACCACAGCAGCACCACCGGCTGCGGGGGATGCACTTAGAAAACTCTGAGGCAACCATGTCTTTACTATCCGACCTATTGAAGCAAAAGCCGAACGATCGCCCTCGGTCAGCTTTTAAAGCAAAAGCACTACAGCAGGCTATGGATCAGCAGCAGATTATTCAACATTTAGGGCTGATTGCCTTCGGTGATGGCGACGACAAAACCCGACTAGCTGCCTTGAAGTTGCTGGGCACACACCAAGCAATGTGGGCAGACTTGCCCAGTCTCATCGCAGGGCTAAAGTCATACGGAATTGATTTACAGCGTGTCGATGGTCGCTATGTAGTGGTGGGTGATGATAGCGACCCCCTTCAATAAGTGTTCAACCCCAAAAACCCGCCTAAGGCTATAGCCCAAGCAGCTTAGACAGCGTGGGGACGTTGATAGCATTGAAACGGTTTGACAGGGGGGTAAGTTGCCTGAAAAAATCTCACAAACCATAATTGCCAAGGCTTTGGCCGAAAGCAAAACGACCTCTGACAGGTTGGTAGCAGCCAAGTACAACATCAGCCTTAGTTCACTTCGCAGATATCGACGGCGGCTCGGAGTATCCCCACTGGCTGCCGAGGTTCAATCCTACCTAAATAAGCCAGTAGAACCGGATTGGTTGGATCGCGTTCCAGGTGCCCTAAGTTCTGCGATTGATTTTCTCGAAAGAGCAAGCAGTGAACTAGACCCAAGCAGTTATAGGGCGGTTGATTCAGTCATCAAGGCTGTATCGGTTTTGAATGAGGCCGGACTGACGGCACGGGTAGTTGAGCAAAGGCTTTCAGGCAAATGAGAACAAAGGTTGTCTTTCGCTACAAAACCGAACCCGATCCAATTTTCAATAAAAAAAGGAAACGAAGCCCCATGTCAGCAAAACTGAAGCTATTTGAAATCATCGTTGGATACTCCGAAGCCGAAGCACTAGAAGCCTTGGCCAAGCTAGCTGCCAGCTCAGAGCCCGATGCAGAGCCCCTAGAATCGTCGGCTATGGATTTACCGCGAGCTGACGCAGGCGCGTCTAAACGCCTTGCCAGAGCTGAAAGAATCACCAAAGCAGGCAACCGCTCCACCGGCTTCACCCAGTAATTTAGGAAAAATATAATCATGCCCACAGCGAAAAAAATTGAGCAGTTAGAACAGCAGCAGCAGCAGGCGGCGGCTGCGCACACCCTCAAAATGCTTGAACTCGAACAGGCTATTGAAGTAGCCAAAGCCAAAGAAGCGGAGGAAAACGAAGCTAAAGCAGCGGCTGATCGTGAGGCTTTATTGAGTGAATCATTTAAGGAACTGCGAGAATTACCTGCTCAGATAAACAAAGCTGCTGCTGCGTACCTATCCTTGGTTCGTCAATTTGCCGAACTTGCACCACACACCGCCAGCCGAACCTTTAGCACGGGCGCGGTGGAAGGTCAGGCAAACACCTCGCCAAAAATGTTAAGTGTCGCTGGCAGTATTCCGTTTTGTTTTACGTCTGACGATGGCGATAAGGTCTATTTAACGAATGACATTTATCAGCCAGAGTGCGATCGCGCCCACCTTATCCTGCTGTCGGATGCCATCAAATTAGGCGACGTGGGTAGGG
>JBGTNW010000270.1:0-17419 GCA_041742865.1 Phormidesmis sp. | reverse complement strand
TTTGTTAAGAATACGACTTACCAATGCTATTTTTTATATCAGTACATCCGCACTGCTGGGTGCGACGCCTGAGTGCACGTAAAAAGAGTCGAACTCTCAAACTTTAAATCGTTCGGTGGCGCTACAGATGTCCCCCTTTTGCAAGGGTTTACGGTCATTTCTGGGCCAAATGGTTCTGGCAAGTCGAATATTCTCGACTCGCTACTTTTTTGTTTGGGCTTAGCCAGTTCTCGCGGCATGAGAGCCGAAAGACTGCCCGATTTGGTCAATCAAAACCAAGCTAAGCGCCGTTCTACCGTCGAAACAACTGTCACCGCTACCTTTGATATTAGCGATGTTGCCGACAAGCTGATCGCCGAAGCCGAAGATCTGCCCACCCGCGATGATGATTTGCTCAATGAGCTAGAAATCAGTACGGGAATTGTAAAAGCGCCTGAAGCTAATGAAATTGAGTCTGAAGCGATTGAATCTGACAAAACCATCGAGATAAAGCCCCTCAGCATCAGTCAGAACGGCCATCAAAACTATAGCCAGAACGGTCATCAGAATGGCAGCAATGCCGCCCACGAATGGAAAGTGACGCGGCGACTAAGAGTAACTGCGCAAGGCACTTACACCTCTAATTACTACATCAACGACGAGCCCTGTACGCTCAATCAGCTTCACGATCAGCTTCAGCGCTTTCGGATTTATCCTGAGGGCTACAATGTGGTGCTTCAGGGCGATGTCACGAGCATTATTTCGATGAATGCGCGTGAGCGGCGAGAAATTATTGATGAGCTAGCGGGCGTGGCCTCGTTTGATCGCAAAATCAACCAGGCTAAGGGCAAGTTAGATGTTGTCAAAGACCGGGAAGAGCGCTTTCGCATTGTTGAAACCGAACTCACCAGCCAGCTAGAGCGGTTAGATCAAGATCGTCGCAAAGCGGAAAAATACAAGAAAATCAGGGCTACCCTGCAAGAGCAGCAGTCATGGGAAGGGGTGATGCAGTGGCGATCGCACCAGCAGCAGGCCGAGCAAATCACCCGCCAAATCGCCCAAGGCCACCGCGAAGGCGAAGCCCTTGAGCAAGCCATGACCGCCCTTGCCGCGCAAATTGAAGCCACTGCCGAGCAGCTAGCGATGCTCAATGTCCAAGTCAAAGCGCTAGGGGAGGAAGAATATCTGGCCCTCCAAGCCAAACTCGCTACTCAAGAAGCCGAATTGCGTCAGCTCGGTCGCCAGCAAACTGCGCTAGCGGATTCTAGCCGCACCATTACCGTCCAAATTGTAGACACTCAAGCTCAGATTTTGACCCAAGAGGGTGAACTGAGCGCCTTAGACCAGCAGCTTAGAACCCTCACTGAAGATGAGCTAGATCAGCTCACGGCTGCGTGTGATGTGGCTGTTGTTCAGCTTGAGGCTAAGCGGGAAGAAACCGCTGCGATCGCTTCTCAGTCTCAAGCTTGGGTGCAGCAGCAAACCGACTTGCGCCGCCAAATAGAAACGCTTCTCAGCCAGCTAGACCCTCAGCGCGCCGAACAGGTTCGTCTGCAAGAGCGGCTTCATCAGATCGAAACTCAAGCGACTAGCCAGCGCCAAGCGCTGGCCGATTTGGCCTATGAAATAGGTGCTCAAGCAGTATCGATTAACGCTCTCAGTACTGACCAAAGCGTCGATCACAGCACCCATCAGAGCGCCACTCAGACAGATCTTTCTGCTAGTCAGGCGGCGATTCAATCCCTCGCCCAAACGGTCGCCGACTTAGAAGCTGAGCTACAAATTCAGACTCAAACCCTCAACCGACTGCTGCAAGAGCAGCGCGATAAGCAGCGTGAGCTAGATAAACTAGAGGCTCAAGAGCAGGCCATTAAAGAATCTCAAGGCACCCAAGCGACTGAGACGCTAAAGCGCAGTCACCTCAGCGGGCTGTGTGGCATTGTCGCCGAACTAGGCCGAGTCGAACCTAAGTTTCAGCTTGCGCTTGAAGTTGCGGCGGGCGGACGGATGGGCTTTATGGTCGTAGAAGATGACCGGGTAGCCTCTGCGGGCATTGATTTACTCAAGCAAAAACGAGCGGGCCGCGCGACCTTTTTGCCGCTGAACAAAATTCGGGTGCCCAGCTTTAAGCCTGCTGATCGGTGGAACCGACCCGATGGCTTTATTGACTACGCGGTGAATTTAATTGAGTGCGATCGCCGCTACGCCGATGTCTTTGCCTTCGTTTTCGGCAGTACCGTCGTATTTGACTCGCTCTCATCTGCGCGCCAAAACATGGGCCAATACCGCATCGTCACTTTAGAGGGCGAAATTCTTGAATCCAGCGGGGCCATGACTGGCGGTAGCTTGCGTCAGCAGGGCAGGCTGCACTTTGGCACGGTAGCGGCCGGAGAATCTCAAGAAGCGAAGGGGTTGCGCGATCGTCTCGCCGAAATTACCGCCATCTTGGGCCGCTGTGAGCAGAGCGTTAATCAGCTCACAATTAGGGCCAAAGAACAGTCTCAAGCTCTCATTGAAGCCCGTCAAAATTACCGCGAACAAGAACTAAAAGACAGCCAAGCCCAACGTCAGCGCCAAGCCTTACAGCAGCGACTTGCCCAAGCGCAAGCCCAGCTAGATCGCACTGAGCAGGAGCGCCTCGGTGCCCAAGTGCGCCTCAGTGAGCTAGCGCAAACTTTGCCCGCGCAAGAACAGGCACTTGCCCAGAAGCGTCAGGCGCTAGAAGCATTAGAAACTTCGCAAACCCACAGCGAATGGCAGCAGGCTCAAACGGCGGTGCGATCGCTTGAAACCCAGCTCAACGAGCAGCAAAATCGCCTGCGCACCGCCGAAAAGCAGCAGCAAGACCTCGCAGCTCAGCGGCAGCGTCTGCAAGAAACCAGCCAGCGTAACCTCGATCAAGTGAGCGCTTTGCGGCAGCAGCAGCAGCAGCAAATCAATCAAAACTCAGAAATCTCTCAGCAGCAGCAGCACTTAAACGAAGAGATTGCGCAGACTCAACAGGCGATCGCTGTGCTTGACGACCAGCTTAAACAAGAAAAAACTGCCCGTGACACCGTGGAGCGCCAGTACAAAATAGAGCAAAACCAACAGCAGCAAAACCAATGGCAGCTTCAAAAGCTCCAAGAAACCCAAGCGCTCCGCCAGCAGCAGCACCACGATTTGCAAGCCACTATCGAACGCCAAGCCCAAGCGCTACCCGACCCGCTGCCCGAAATCCCCGAAGATCTCACCCTTGAAGAACTCGACAAATCGCTCAAGGCCTTGCAGCGCCGTCTAGAAGCCCTAGAGCCCGTCAATATGCTCGCCCTCGAAGAATACGAACGCACCCTAGAGCGCCTGCAAGAACTGACCGATAAGCTCACCACCCTCGAGGACGAACGTACCGAACTGCTGTTAAGAATCGAAACCTTCACCACCCTTCGCAAAAAAGCCTTCAAAGAAGCCTTCGATGCCGTCAACGAAAATTTTACAACTATCTTCGCCGAACTCTCCGACGGCGATGGGCACCTCCAACTCGACGATGCTAACGACCCCTTCAACGGCGGCCTGACGCTCGTCGCCCACCCTAAAGGCAAGCAAGTCCGCCGCCTCGCCTCGATGTCCGGCGGCGAAAAATCTCTCACGGCCTTGAGCTTTATCTTTGCCTTGCAGCGCTACCGCCCTTCTCCGTTTTACGCCTTCGATGAAGTAGACATGTTTCTAGATGGAGCCAACGTTGAGCGCCTGTCTAAAATGATTCAGCAGCAGGCGCGTCAAGCTCAGTTCATTGTCGTTAGTCTCCGCCGCCCCATGATCGAAGCGGCTGAGCGCACCATTGGCGTCACCCAAGCCAGAGGTGCCTACACTCAGGTGCTCGGGATTAACTTGGCCAAAGCGACTTAATCCTAGCCAGATATTGGCCCAATCAGTTCGGCATTCCCTCTCAAGCAAAGGGAATGCAGTTCGATACAATAGATCAATTAATTCAATTAATAAGGTATAGTCCCTCAAACTACGCAAACTGTGACATACAAATGCGAGGCCGTTTTGAGGCAATCTTTGAGGCAATTTTTGAGCAGCCATGACTTTTGAACAAAGCCGACTCCGTTCTGACATTGTAGGCACCCAGGTCATTACCCGCAGCACCGGTCGCCGATTGGGCATGGTGAGTCAGATGTGGGTGGATTTAGACCGCTTAGAGGTTGTGGCCTTGGGCCTTCAAGAAAATATTCTCTCTAAGGTCGTGGCTAATAACGAGAAGGTCATGCTGCTTAGCGACATTCGTCAGATGGGCGATGTGCTGCTAGTCGATGACGATACCGTGCTCGATAGCGACATCAGTACAGCTCCTTTTAGCAGCTTAGTCAATAGCGAAGTTATTACTGAATCAGGCGAGGTGATTGGCCGCGTGCGCGGCTTTAAGTTTGATGTCATCACTGGCAGGCTCGAAACCCTAGTGGTGGCTTCTTTGGGACTGCCGCAGATTCCTGATCAGGTGCTTAGCACCTATGAGCTGCCAGTCGAAGAAATTGTCAGCACTGGGCCAGATCGCATTATTGTATTTGAGGGCAGCGAAGAAAAGCTGATCCAGCTCAGCGTGGGCCTACTAGAGCGCTTGGGATTAGGCAGTGCGCCTTGGGAAAGAGGGCTCAGCGACGGCTACGTGATGCCGGTTTCGGCTTCCAATCAGCTTCCTTCAGGGATTAAGAATGAAGCCCGTCAGAGCAATGCTCGCGAACGTCCGGCAGTCGAAGGCCGCTGGCGTGAAGAGGCTCCTCCTCAGCGCGATTTGCGTCGGCGTGAAGAAGCCCCACCTCAACGTGAACTCCCGAGAAGAGAAGAGCCGCTGCCCAGCCGAGAAGTGGTTGATCTTCCGGCAGCAGACGTTGATGTGATGGGCGATGTGTGGGATGAACCGGCTAAACAGGAAGAGCTGATTGAAGCGCAGCCGTTAAATCTACCTAAGAAAAAAGTTATGGAATACGAAGAGGAAACAGATTATTAATTCAAGTTGCCAAAATTAACCTGATTAAGCAGCCTCTATCTTTGTTTATACTTTTAGGCTGGATGCAACAACGCCTCGCGCATGAAAAAATCGTTTGATGTGTAAAGCTAGCCCATGGGTTCAAATCAGATAGAAAAACTAGAGACGCTCTCAGTGATGGGGCTGCCGGTGCACAATGTTCCAGATTACGTCGGCTGGCTAAACCATCGCTTGGCAGAGGGTAAAGGCACTCATGTGGTAACGCTGAACGCGGAGATGTGTATGCAGGCCCAGCAAAACGAGCCGCTGCGAGGGTTTATTCAAGGAGCAGATTTAGTGGCTCCGGATGGATCGGGCATTGAGCTTTATTTTCGGTATTTGCGGGGGCGGCAGCTTCAACGCTACCCCGGCATTGAACTTGCCGCCGATCTGCTCAAAAGCCTTGATCTTGATACGACGGTTGCTTTCTATGGCGGTCAGCCGGAGGTGATTGAAGCTGCTGCCAAACAATGGCAGGCTAAATGCCCTCAGCTTAATTTGGCGATTGTTCAGCATGGCTACGCTCAAGGCGCTGAGCTAGAAAGCTTTATTCATCAGCTTCAGCAGGTACAGCCAGACATCATTTTTGTGGGGCTAGGCGTGCCTCGACAGGAATTTTGGATTGCTGAGCACCGGCATTTGTGCCCTCATGCGGTATGGATTGGCGTGGGCGGCAGCTATGACATTTGGTCTGGTGGGAAAGCGCGCGCGCCGCAGTGGATGCGAAACATTCATTTAGAGTGGTTGTACCGGCTGTATCAAGAGCCCTGGCGCTGGCGGCGAATGTTGGCACTGCCGCAGTTTGTCTGGGCGTCTTTTTGGTATCGATTACAAAAAGGATAGGCAAGATTTCTCTGGCTAGATGACAAGTTTTCAGGCAAGCTCGTTCTCAAGCAGGCTAATTTTTCTGGCAGCTATCAACTATTACTGATGAAGGGGAATAGTAAACATATCGAATCTGGGCGAATCTGGCGCTATGCCTTTTTCTGCTTTGCTTAGTCCGATTTGGTGCCAGGTATAAGCCTTTTCCGGTAAGCTCACTGACTGTGGGCCTAAACTTCCTTTTGTCACGCCTGTTATGATTTCTATTCTTCCACAGAAAGCAAAGGTTCCTTTCGCATCGCCGGCGATCGCCTCTCCACCTACACAGCCACCCGCTACCGCCCGGCGATCGCAAAAAGCAGATCACTCAGCGACGGCAGAGGGGGCTTCAGAAGCAACAGCAGCCACGCCATTGATTGCGATTAGCCGCGTCAGCAAAACCTATGCCAACGGCTCGCCAGCGCTCATCGATGTCAACCTCACTTTAAACAAAGGTGATTTTCTCTTCATCACTGGATCTTCTGGTGCGGGCAAATCCACTTTGCTTAAAATGCTCTACGGCGAAGAGCAGCCGACTACTGGCAGTATTCACATCAACGGCCAAGCCATTGGACATCTGCGAGGCAACCCATTGGCCATGCTGCGCCGCCGTATTGGCGTTGTGTTTCAAGACTACAAACTGATTCCTTTGCGCACCGTTGCTGAAAATGTAGCCTTTGTGCTTCATGCCCAAGGCTACAGCCGCAAAGAAATTGATCGCCGCCTGCCTGTCACCCTCAAAATGGTCGGTCTGCAAGACAAAGCCGATAGATTTCCGTCCCAGCTTTCAGGCGGTGAGCAGCAGCGCGCTAGCATCGCTCGCGCCATTGTGGGCACACCACCGCTGCTGCTAGCAGATGAACCGACTGGAAACCTCGATGGCGACAATGCTCGTCAGGTAATTAATATTTTGCGTAAGCTCAATCATTTGGGTATTACCGTTGTGGTAACTACGCACAACGAGCATATGGTGCGATCGCTCACCTACCCCGTTGTGCAGATTCGCAATCACCGTCTTTACGATGTCCTCTACTGATTTGACGGCTACAGCAGTTTTTTCAATAGCGTGAGTTTGCCTTGGTAGGGCGGATAACGCAGGGCTAAATCTAGCCAAGTCCGATTTTTGAGGATGCTTTTGAAGTGGCAAAAGGTATCAAAGCCTGCTTTGCCATGCGCTGCACCTAGTCCGCTTTGGCCAACCCCGCCAAACGGTAAATCGCTAATAGCGCAGTGACTTATCGTGTCGTTAAAGCACAAGCCGCCCGATGAGGTTTGTGCTTCTATGACCCTTTGCTGCGCTGCATCGGCTGAAAATAAGTAGACGGTTAAGGGTTTGGGGCGCTGATTGATGAAGGCGATCGCTTCGCTAAAATCGTTATACGTCAAGACCGGTAAAATCGGCCCAAAAATCTCTTCACGCATCGCTGCCGCTGTCTCCGGCACTTGCTCAATCACCGTCAAAGCCATATAGCGAGTACTGAAATCGCAGTGGCCACCCATCACTTTTTGGCCGCCTGCTAATGCCTCGCTCATCAGCGCATTTAGCCGTTGAAAATGCCGATCACTCACAATCCGGCCATAGTCATCGCTTGCTGCCATATCCTCCCCAAAGAAATCGACAGTCGTTTGAGCAATAGCTCGCATCAAGTGATCTTTTACCGCCTGCTGCACCAGCAAATAGTCAGGAGCCACGCAGGTCTGCCCCGCGTTAAAGCACTTACCCCACACAATCCGCCGCGCTGCGACAGCAATATCTGCCTTTTCGGTCACTACGCACGGATTTTTGCCCCCTAGCTCTAGCGTCACCGGGGTGAGATGCTCAGCCGCTGCTCGCATCACGATTTTGCCAACCGCCGGACTGCCAGTAAAAAAAATGTGGTCAAATGATTCTGCCAACAGAGCTTGAGCGGTTTCTACGCCGCCTTCCTGTACGGTCACATAGTCCGGTGAAAATGTTTTAGCGATTAGCTTCGCTACCTGCCTCGAAGTTTTAGGGGCAATTTCCGAGGGCTTGATCACCGCGCAGTTGCCCGCTGCTATAGCACTGACCAATGGCGCTAACGCTAGCTGAAAAGGGTAGTTCCACGGGCTAATAATCAGCACCACCCCCAACGGCTCGGGCAACACTCGCCCTGTTGCTGGGAAAAAAGGGAGCGGGATACTGGCCCGCCGAGCCCGACACCAGGTCGGCAAATGCTTCAGCGCTTGCTTAATTTCACTTGTAATGAGTGCTAACTCACTAACATAGGCTTCTAGCTCACATTTTCCCAAGTCTGCCTTGAGCGCCGCACAAATATCATCTGCGGCCTCTTCAATACTGGCTTGCAGCCGCATGAGCTGAGTGCGCCGAAAGCCGAGTTCTAGCGTTTCGCCACTCGCAAAATATGCCCGTTGCGCTGCCAAAGTATTTTGCATAGTTAAAGTAGGGATTGACGTTTGGCTAAATTAGCTAAATTAACTAGGCTCAGTTAAATACTAGTTAAATGACTAGATGAGCTGACTCTAGTAGTGAAAGGGGATGGTGATGAGGGGACTGAGCGCCAGGGCGATCGCCACCCATTGCCAATCGATACGTTCAGGGTTTTTACTAGCGATGCCCTCATCTGAAACCTGTCGCAAATCACTCTCTAGCAAAGCGTCTACTCTCTGCGCCAATCGGCTACGCGGCGCGGCGCAGCTAAACCCTGCACAGACCGCTTCATCCACCATCAGCGGCGCAGTAATCACACTCATTAGTGATTCTGCCAGCACCAGCGGATCAACCCTGCGCGCTGCCCAGCTATCTGCCCGTACCTCTCGCAAAAGCAGCAGCTCTTGCCACAGCATCTCAGTGTACGGCAACCATTTCGTTAAGCGCCGCAATCCGCCCAGCCAAAAAAACCAAAAGGTGTCGCGATAATGCGCATGGCCCGACTCGTGGGCCAGCACAGCCGCCAAATGCTCATCATCTAAGTACTCAAGTAAACCCTGGCTCACCACCAAATCAGATGACCATAGCCCTATTTGAGCACTAAAAACGGCAGGCACATCAAGAATGCGGCCCGTCACTGCCGTTGACTCTGTAGCTTCAGGATAAATTTTTATAGGCTTTTGAGGATAGCGGCGAACTTCAGCTAGGGTACAGCGCACTGACCATACAAGCTGCGTCCACAGCGCGATCGCCCCCACCAAAAAGCTAACTGACAGCGCGTAGCTGAGCTTGCCTTCCCAAGGATGAGCGGTGCTGATGCCCATTGCCGTCACGGCTACGGCTGTTGTCACTAGCAGCAGTGGCGGTACCAAAAAAACTATTAGCGTGCGGTGCCAGCGTGATTGCCAAGAATGGCTAGCGCCAGATCGCACTGAGATCGCATCAGCCGACCGATGACCAGCAATGAGGCGAGTCATCAGCGCTATTACCAGCGCCAGTCCAATCATTTGCAAGTGCATCATGGTTGCTGCCCTCTTGCCTGTCGTGCGGCCTGGATTTTTTGAGCGATCGCATCTAGCTGCGCCAAACTCGTATCGTCTAGCGTATCGGCAAACGCTGCCACAATTTCAGGCGATCCGACCGCTAAAAAACGATGAAGCTGTTCGTGAGCTCTGAGAATATCAGCTTGCGCTTGGGAAATGAGCGATCGCCACACATACACCCGGCCCTTACCGGTTTCTGCCCCAGACACTTTCTCGCATCCCACCCATCCTTTTTTCATCAGCCGTTTCAGTACCGTCGAAACCGAAGAATAGGTTAACTCCCGATCAATATCCGCCAAAATATGCTGATGAATCGCTGTTGCCGAAGCGGGTCCTAGCAGCCACAAAATCTCAACAATTTCAGCCTCCAGCGGCCCCAAAGTGAGGTTATGCGGTTGATAGGGCGGAAAAGCAGCCATGTACTAAGCCATCCAGTCGAGGCATTGCATTTTGCCTTTAAAGGCTATCACTGAATCTTCACACCCGAGCGCTTGAGCCGCAAAAAATCGAAAAACCGCACGAAAAAGGCTCCGCTGAATTCAGCAGAGCCTTTTCGTAACATTTGCAGTAACCGCTATTTCTAACCGTAATTGCTAAACGCCAACAGCCGTTCGCTCAGCCGTTGCGGCTTTGAGCGCAGCAACCTTGTCTATTTTCTCCCAAGGCAAATCCAGATCATCGCGGCCAAAGTGACCATAAGCCGCCACATCTTGATAAAACCGTCCATTGCGCTCTTTAGGAAGGCCACGTAGATTGAAGGTTTCAATAATGCCCGCTGGCCGCAGCTCAAAATGCTCGTTAATCAAATCCAGCAGCTTGTCATCGTCAATGGTGCCCGTACCAAAGGTTTCTACAAAGACGCTAGTGGGCCGTGCCACGCCAATTGCATAGCTAAGCTGCACTTCGCACTTATCTGCCAAGCCCGCAGCCACAATATTTTTGGCTACATACCGGCAGGCATAAGCTGCACTGCGATCTACCTTCGTAGGATCTTTGCCAGAAAAAGCACCCCCGCCATGACGCGAATAGCCGCCATAAGTATCCACAATGATTTTGCGCCCAGTCAGACCCGAATCGCCCTGAGGTCCTCCAATTACAAACTTACCGGTCGGATTGACCAAAAAGCGCGTGCTTTCCGAAGGCTGCACTGCCAAGCCAGCAAAGGCAGGTAGCACCACCGCTGTCCAAAGATCTTGCTTGATCTTCGCTTGTACATCTTCATTACTGATTAAGTCGCCAATGGTTTCTGTATGCTGAGTAGACACTAAAATCGTGTCAATCCCAACTGGCTTACCATCTTCATACTCAACGGTGACTTGAGTTTTGCCATCTGGGCCTAGATAAGCCAGTTCACCGCTTTTTCTGGCCCCGGCCAGCCGATAAGAAATCCGGTGAGCCAAGCTAATAGGTAAAGGCATCAGCTCAGGCGTCTCATTGCACGCAAAGCCAAACATCAAACCCTGATCGCCCGCTCCAATGGCATCCCAGCGCTCATCACTGGTTTGCTCACGAGTTTCTTGCGCTTGATCAACGCCTTGGGCAATGTCAGAGGACTGCTCATCTAAAGCAATCAGCACAGAGCAGCTATCGGCTGAGAAGCCATTGTTTTTTGGATTGATGTAGCCAATCTCAGCAATTTTTTGACGAATAACTTTAACAAAGTTTGCTGTCGCTGTTGAAGTAATTTCGCCAGTGACGATCACTAACCCCGTGTTCACCACAACTTCTGCTGCAACTCGACTACTCGGATCGAGTGCCAACACCGTATCTAAAATAGTGTCAGAGATTTGATCGCAAATTTTATCGGGATGGCCCTCTGTAACCGACTCTGACGTAAACAGGTAGCGACGAGACAAAAGCTAATCCTCCTTTCACCTTAAAAATTCATACAATACTGAGCTTGCCAAAATGCATCATGGATTCTGTACCTCGATAGCCCTTGAAGAACAATGGCCAAAGACCCAATGAGTGCAATTCATCACTTGGGTTCACTCGCTGTAAAGCCTACAGTAGCAATAAACTATCTAATTACTATCAAACTTTTTCAAAATAAGTATTCCCCACCTCGCATCATCTACCAATCTAAAGAATTGATATAGATCTAACTGAAACATTCAACCTGTCTCAGGCTCGATGTGCTGGCAATGGCCAAATTAGGATGAGCTTCCGTGCTAGAACAACTGTCAAAATCGCTGTTAGAGGCACTGATATGAAGTGGCTGCTTCCAGCCGCCCGTGACGGCTAGAAAGCTTGCACCGCCTTGATGCGCTAAGACCCAATCGGCTGCCGAATCACCAATTACCAATGTTTGATCGGGCCGTACATTGATCGCCTCACAGGCTGATCGCAGTGCATTGGGATGAGTTTTAGGTAAGCTATCGGTGCTAGCACCGCGATACCAGCGAATTTCTGTGAGCTGATAGTGCTGTACAAACCTAGTTACTTCATCATGGGTATCGGCTGAGATGATTGCCGATTGGACGCTAGCCTGCTCTAGCTGCTGCAACAGTTGCAGGGCTCCGCTTAAGAGTGGGGTCTGAGTGACTTTGGGGCTCAAAATCGTGTCTGCTTGCTGGAAAGCCGTGTCTACGAGCGCAAGTGCCGCGATCCATCCTATTCCGGTTGCGGCAACATGGGCGGCTATGGCCACTGCGTTTTCGTCGCGGCTGCCGACTGCGAGGAGTCCGGCTGGATCGATTGCACCGTCTTTGAGGCCAAAGGTGCTTAGGAAGCTGCTTTGTAAGGCATTCTGTTGCGGTTGTGAAGTTGGGATTTGAGCCGCAGTTAAATGCGATCGCACTTCCCCCAACCGGATCAAATAAGCCTCTACATTCGCTAAAGTCCCGTCTTTGTCAAAAACTACCGCCTGAATATTTTCAAACGTATGTGCTAAGCAGCGTACAGTTGCCATCCTGATTCACTCCCTTGAGAAATTTGAGAGGTTTGAGAAGTGAAAAAAACGAAAAAAGCTCACAAAAAAGGGAACAAGCCTGAACGCCTCTTCCCTTTTTTATTTTTTATAAACTGCAACTGGATTAATCGAATCTATTGTAAATAGATTCGATTAATCTACTGCAGCCAATACCTCATCTTCAACGACATAGTCGTCTACTTCTTCTGGTTCGCTAGCTTCTCCAGATTCGCCCAGAGCCTTTTGACGGAGCTGTTCGCGGTAGCGCTCAGCCATTTCTTCAGCCTTTTCATATACCAAGTCAGGATTCTTCACCATGTCGCCTGGTTCTGGCTCAAGCTGCTTAGTTGACAGCGAAATTCGACCTCGCTCAGCATCTAAATCAATAATCATTACCTTGATCTCATCGTTCACATTGAGCACTGAGTTAGGTGTGTCAATGTGGTCATGAGAAATTTCAGAGATATGCAAGAGCCCGCTGACGCCACCAATATCAATAAACGCACCGTAAGGCTTGAGCCCGCGAACCGTACCAATGACAACTTCGCTTACCTGCAAGCCGTTCATCTTGCGTTCAACCAAAGCGCGACGATGACTGAGCACCAAGCGATTGCGCTCTTCATCGACTTCTAAAAATTTCAACGGTAGCTCTTCACCAACCAAATCTTCTTTGGGCTTACGAGTGCTGATGTGAGAACCCGGAATAAATCCGCGTAGTCCTTCAATGCGTACCAGTGCGCCACCTCGGTTAGTCGCAAAAACGAGCGATCGCACCGTGGCATCTTCTTGCTGGAGTTGACGAACCCGCTCCCACGCCCGCATGTACTCAATTCGGCGGATTGACAGGGTGAGCTGACCATCCTCGTTATCGTCAGTCAGAATGAAAAACTCGCGAGTCTCGTTAGACTGCAAAACTTCTTCAGCGCCTTCTACCCGGTTGATGGACATCTCCTGTATCGGGAGATAGGCAGCCGTTTTAGCGCCAATATCGATTAAAGCTCCCCGAGGTTCGATGCTAAACACCGTACCAGGTACGATGTCACCAGGGTTGAAGTTATAGTCGTATTGGTCTAAAAGTGCAGCGAAGTCCTCATGCGTAAAACCAATATCAGTATTTTGAGTATCCGGGTTGGCCATGCTAAATGTTTCCTACAGTTTTTCTCCGTGAACGAGTGAACACCTCGCGAGCACACAGTCGCCATTTACAAATCAAAGGTCAGGTAAAGGGTATGAGCCAACACTCGTGATTGCAAATGAAACAGCGCGCGCACCGCTTGTAAATCCTTACTAAGAACCCAAATTGAGGGTTCTACCAAAATTGGCAGGACAAATTTATAAGAGGGAAAGAGCTTCGATAGTCTTTGAGGTCTGATGTCACAAGACTATTAATGATAGACCAAAAAGTAGCCAAAAGCCACTTAGTTAGCATTCAGTTACCCGTCAGTTATTTGAGGGTATTTGAGGGCGATGCTTTTTCTTGAAGCGGGTTGCAGTGAATAACGCTACGCCTTTACCGGCAAGGTTAACCCAGGATTTGCCGAAATATTTGTTGGCTTTGTGAAATCTTGAGCAGATAATGGTAGCGCTGAGGCGTCATCGTCGTTTTCAAGCTGGCTTTTAAGCTGGCTCATGGTTTCGGTAAAGTCGCGAATGCCTTGAAATTGCCGATAGACCGAGGCAAAGCGAACGTAAGCCACTTCGCTGAGGCGCTGCAATCGATCAAGCACCCGTTCGCCGATTTCTTCGCTGGTGACTTCTCTAACCGCTTTTTGCTGGAGTTCAGCTTCTATTTCATCGACGAGTAGCTCTATCGCATGGGAACTGACACCGGTTTTTTCGCAGGCGGTGACGATGCCGCGTAGAAGCTTAGAGCGGTCAAAGGATTCGCGATCGCCGCCTCGCTTTAATACCGTTACCGGCACATATTCAATCCGCTCATAGGTGGTAAATCGGCGCTCACAGTCCATACATTCGCGGCGGCGGCGAATGCTGCGATCTGATTCTGCTGATCGAGATTCTAAAACGCGATTATTGGGATGTTGGCAAAATGGACACTGCATGGCGTGAGACCTCGCTTACCCTGATGGCACAACGTTACGACAAAACGGCCCCTTCCAAAACTGCCGTCACAAAAATGGAGACTGATTCACCCAAGAAATTAAAAAAGCAAGGGCTCGGCGCATCTTTTCTGATGGTAACCGAACCCTTGCCTTATTTATCATGTGGCAATCGTTTGGCAACAGCTGTGAGCTAGGATTTTTCCTAACCGTACTCTAAGCTAATGCTTTAACGGCAAAAGTCGAGTACCTCACTTAGCTGATCTCCAAGCAAAAAGCAAACCATCTAGTCTTTGGTAATTTTGGGGGGTTCGCGAAAGGCGATCGCAAAAAACAAAGTCCCAATAATTAGAGCGAAAATCAAAATGTAGGCAACAGCTTCCATGTCTCGTTTCCAATGAAGAACACATTTATCGAGTCTATTAATAAACTCATCGCTTTTCTGAGGCAACTGTTCCGAAGTAGCTGCTCTGAAGTAGCCATCAAAAGAGACTAGCCGTCGAAAGCGATATCGCCAAAGCAGGTTCTATCGCTTTTTGACTCTTAGGCTTGAAGGCTAAAATTCTAGCTTTTACTAACAGCTTTGGTAGAAAGGTCGCCCACCTTCTGATAGTAACCCCACTCAACCTGCTCTGGAGACAGATCAGGATCAACTCCGGCAAACACGTCTCTAAACAGCGTGCGAGAGCCATGCCAGATATGCCCAAAGAAGAACAGCAGCGCAAAGACTGCATGGCCGTAAGTAAACCAACCGCGAGGGCTAGAGCGGAATACTCCATCAGAATCCAACGTTTCACGGTCAAATTCAAACGGTTCGCCAAGCTGAGCTTTACGCGCATAGCGCTTCACGGCGGCCGGATCATCAATGTGCTGACCGTCTAGCTCACCGCCATAAAAGTCCACCACAACGCCAGTCTGCTCGAAGTTATACTTCGATTCAGCCCGTCGGAAAGGGATATCAGCCCGCAAAACGTTATCTTTATCAACCAAAACTACAGGAAAGGTTTCAAAGAAGTTTGGCAAACGACGAACAGAGAGCTCTCGGCCTTCGGCATCGTGGAAAACTGGATGCCCTAGCCAAGCCGTTGCGATGCCGTCTCCCGAGTCCATCGGGCCGACGCGGAACAGACCACCTTTAGCCGGACTATTACCCACGTAGTCATAGAAGGCCAGCTTCTCAGGAATTTGAGCGTAAGCATCTTCTAAGGAAGCTCCACGCGCGACTGAACGCTGGACTCGCCGTTCAATTTCTTCGGCAAAATAGCTACCGTCCCACTGATAACGGGTCGGGCCAAAGAGCTCAATCGGTGTGGTTGCCGAGCCATACCACATCGTCCCCGCGACAATAAAAGCAGCAAAGAAGACAGCGGCAATAGAACTAGAGAGCACCGTTTCAATATTGCCCATGCGCAACGCCTTGTACAGGCGCTGAGGAGGTCTTACCGTGAGGTGAAATAAACCAGCCACAATGCCGACAATTCCAGCGGCAATATGGTGAGCAACGACGCCCCCTGGATTGAATGGGTTAAAGCCGGCGGGTCCCCATTCGGGGGCGACGCCTTGAACATGTCCGGTTAGGCCATAAGGGTCAGAAACCCACATCCCTGGCCCCCAGAGGCCAGTGAGATGAAAAGCGCCAAAACCAAAACAGAGTAGACCGGATAAAAATAGATGAATGCCGAACATTTTGGGTAGATCTAGTGCGGGCTCACCCGTACGTGGATCGCGGAACAGCTCCAAATCCCAATAGACCCAGTGCCAAACAGAGGCTAAAAACAGCAGTCCTGCCAAGACGATGTGAGCCAGTGCTACACCTTCAAATGACCAGAAACCAGGATTGACGCCGACGGCTCCGGTGATATCCCAGCCACCCCAAGATCCGGTTACGCCCAACCGAGTCATGAATGGCAGAACGAACATGCCTTGTCGCCACATGGGGTTGAGGACAGGATCGCTCGGGTCGAACGTGGACAGCTCAAACAGTGCCATTGAGCCTGCCCAGCCTGCCACGAGCCCAGTGTGCATCAAGTGTACAGAAATCAATCGACCTGGATCGTTCAGGACAACAGTATGTACTCGGTACCAAGGTAGACCCATTGACTACGCTCCTCCTTGTTTTTGCTAAAAATCGTATATGGTCAGCTCAAATGTTGAGCTAAGTAAAGCCGGGGCTTTTCAAATTAAAGTTTGATGTCTTATGAGAAGACTTCAGTTACTTATAAGGCTACCAGATATAGCCCCGCTCAGAACCTAGAAAGCCCTTACAGATCGCCCTAATGTCTTTACTTTTTGTGTGAGGCCAGAGGATGAACTTCCGTTTGAGTGGGTTAGTTTGGCTCACAAAATGTAAAAATGAAAGCATATAAAGAAGTGTAACTAGCTTTTGATGCCCGGTCAGGTGATAGCGATCAATTGGATGTTCCAGGATCGCGATCGCGATCCAAAAATCAAGTAAGATAACCAATTATGACAATTATTAAGTTTGTTAAAGAAAACAAGGAGATCGACGCTTCTCTAGGCTCTAATTTGAGGTTTAAGGCTCAGGAGAACAACATTGATCTCTACACATTTGTCGGCAAGCTTTCGCAGTGTGGGGGCTATGGCCAGTGCGGCACCTGTGTAGTAGATATCATTGCTGGGGCCGAAAATTTATCGCCTCGCACTGCGGTTGAAGAAAAAATGCTGCGAAAGCGTCCTTCTAGCTGCCGATTAGCTTGTCAGACACTCATTCAGGGGATGCAAGGCGCTGTAATTGTGGAGACCAAACCTGATAAAAAAGAAAGTCTAAGAAAGGTCAAGGCAGAAGCAGCGGCTAATCAAGCGGCTAATGAACCGGCTTCCACTGCTGCTGAATAGCCTGCGTTAAAGCCTGCGCGCGGCTGATTAATTGTTGGAGTGTTTTTTTAATAGACGTTTTTGGCAGAGCTTCATGCTGTGCTTTGGCGCTCGTGAACAAGCTGTTATCTGAGCTAATCATCTGCTAGGGATGATATGCTGGGGGCATAGATGCAGTGAATATTTAGGAGTAAGTCAGGTTTCATGGAAACTAATAAGTTAGGGTTTGTTGCTAGCGTCCTATTTGTTTTTGTCCCAACTGTATTTTTGTTGATTTTGTACATTCAAACGGCCAGCAAAAAAACCGGCACTTAATGA